>JAOTXX010000019.1 GCA_029862185.1 Myxococcales bacterium | reverse complement strand
ATCCACTCGAGGTCGACGAAGGTAACGATGAGAAGTCCGCCTGCGAACACGAAATAGAGAATCGTTTCGATCGTCGCGTGCAGCAGCAAGGTGCCCGGCGCCGCTCGCACGATCCAGAGCTCCGCGATCGCGACACAGATGATGGCGGTTAGAAGCTCGATGAGGGGGTAGCGTGGCGAAATCGGGGTGCCGCAGCAGGCCGCCTTTCCACGCAGGAAAAGCCAGCCGAGGATCGGCACGTTGTTCCAAGCTCGAATTGGCGCGCCGCAGCCCGGGCAGTGGCTTGGCGGGCGCACGACCGACATGCCCCGCGGCCATCGGTAGATCGCGACGTTGAAGAAGCTGCCCCACGCCGCCCCCCAGGCGAAAGCCACGAGCCAAACGAACCAGCGCGCTACCTCCGCCGCAAGCATCGGTCCATGCTACCAGCCACGAGGCGCCTGTCCCCTTTTTGGATGCCGGTTGCGGCGGGGCGTTCGGGATGCGATTCAAGGGGCTCGACATGACAAAGGATCCAACCAGAGCCGCGCTTCGCGACTGCAAGCGCATGGTGGTCAAAATCGGCAGCAGCGCGCTCTGCGCCGACGGGGGGCGGTTCGCACAGGTGGCCGCACAGGTGGCCACTCAGGTGAGGGCAGGGCGCAAGGTCGTGCTCGTCTCCTCGGGCGCCGTCGCACTGGGCAGGGAGAGGATCGGGCTCAGCGAGCGCCCGAAGAAGGTTTCGCTGCTTCAGGCTGCAGCTGCTACCGGGCAGTCCCTGCTCATGCGGGCGTACGAAGACGCGTTCGAGCCGCTCGGGATCCACGTCGCGCAGGTCCTGCTGACCCACGATGCGGTGACGGACCGCGATCGTTACTTACACGCGCGGGAAGCCATCGACGAGCTCCTCAGGCTCGGCGTCGTCCCGATCATCAACGAGAACGATACGGTGTCGATCGACGAGCTCAGGTTTGGCGACAACGATCAGCTTGCCGCGATGGTCTGCACGCTCGTCGGAGCGGATCTGCTGGTCTTGTTGAGCGACGTCGTCGGCATCCTCGACGACCAGAACACGCGCATTTCGCTAGTGCACGACGTCTCGGACATCGAGGCCTTCATCAAGCCTCCCGAGAGCGATGTCGGGCTTGGCGGGATGCAGTCGAAAGTCGAGGCCGCCCGCCGGGCCACGCTTCATGGCTTGCCGGTCGTCGTCGGTCCCGCAGCATCGCCGGGCTTCCTCGGCGCCTTGATGCGGGGGGACGACGTAGGCACGCTCTTGCTGCCCGCGGGTTCGCCCCTGCCGAGCCGAAAGCATTGGATCGCGTACACGCTCAAGCCGCGCGGTCGCATCGTGGTCGACGCCGGGGCATGCCGTGCGCTCGAGAAGCGCAATTCGAGTCTCTTGCCGGCGGGCGTCGTTTCGGTCACCGGTTCATTCAAGGTCGGTGATGCCGTCTCGATCGTCGACGAATCGGGAGCGGAGCTTGCGCGCGGTCTCGCGAGGTATGGTGCCGACGAGGTGCGCATGCTGGCCGGCGGACACAGTCACCAGATCGCCGAGCGAATCGGAAGCCACACCTGCGACGAAGTGGTGCACCGGGACGACATCGTTTTAACCAAGAATGGCGCTTGAGCAGGCCGGCTCCCGCTTGGGAGAAAAGGTGCTACCGTCACGGGCTATGAGCGATGACCTGACCGCGCTCGTGACGGGCCTGGCCCAGCGAGCCAAAGACGCTTCGCGCGTGCTTGCCAACGCGAGCACGGCGCAGAAGAACGCCGTCTTGCTGCGGGCTGCAGAAGCGCTGCGCGGCGAGGCTGGCGATCGGGTGATCGAGGCGAACGCGCAAGACATGGTCGCAGCCGAACAGATGGGGCTCTCCAAAGCGATGCTCGATCGCTTGCAGCTCGATCGAACGCGTCTCGACGGCGTCGCTGGCGGCCTCGACCAGGTCGCTGCGCTTCCCGACCCGGTTGGCACCGTCGTCGAAGAGCGCGTCCTCGACAACGGCCTTCGGGTCGGAAAGATGCGCGCACCGCTCGGGCTCATCGGGATCATCTACGAGTCCCGGCCGAACGTCACGGCGGACGCGGCCTCGCTTTGCCTAAAAAGTGGCAACGCCGTCCTGCTTCGAGGGGGTAAAGAAGCGTTTCACAGCAACACGGCGATCGCGAAGGTTTTCACCCAGGCGCTTGCGGCCGAGGGCCTGCCCCCCGAAGCTGTCACGCTTCTTCCTACCACCGATCGACAAGCGACCTTGGTGATGATTGGTCTTGATGGTATCCTGGACATGGTCATTCCGAGAGGTGGAGAAGGATTGATTCGGTTCGTCGCCGAGCATGCAAGAGTCCCAGTCATTCAGCACTACAAAGGTGTGTGTCACGTCTTTGTCGACGGCAGCGCCGACCCAGAAATGGCCCTCGAGATCGCCCTGAACGCTAAGGTCCAACGTCCTGGCGTCTGCAATGCCATGGAGACGCTTCTGGTCGATGCCGCTGTGGCGCCCACCTTTCTGCCGAAGCTTGGTGCAGCGATGGGCGCGAAAGGCGTCGAGATCCACGCCGACGATCGCGCCGCGGCGTACCTCAACGGGGTTAAGCCCGTGAGCGAAGCCGACTGGGACACCGAATACCTCGACTTGGTTCTCAACGTCGGCGTTGTCGATGGCATCGACGCGGCGCTCGCGCACGTCGCGAAACACGGCTCGAATCACACGGAGGCGATCGTCACCAAAGACGCCGCCCATGCCGATCGCTGGCTGCGGGAAGTCGATGCGAGCCTGGTTCTCGTCAATGCGTCGACCCGTTTCAACGATGGATTTGCCCTCGGCCTGGGCGCCGAGATCGGAATTTCGACAACAAAGCTTCATGCCTATGGTCCAATGGGCCTGGCGGAGCTCTGCACTCTCAAATGGGTTGGCCAAGGAGAGGGCCAGGTCCGGCAGTAAAGGAGGAGGCTAGTTGGCCAAACAAGCAGAAGGCGCACAACTGGAGACGAACCCGAGCTCACCTACGAGCAAAGATCAGCTAGTCGGCCGCGAGCTGGCTCTCAAGGTCGCCGAGGCAGGGCTCGACAAGAAGGCAGGGCAGATCGAAATCATCGATGTCCAAGGCAAGGTCGACTACACCGACTACGTCGTGGTGATGAGCGGGCGAAGCGATCGCCAGGTCGCCGCGATCGCCCGTGGCATCGAAGAGGACCTCAAGCACAAGTATGGTTCGCGCTGCTCAGGCATCGAAGGCCTGCCGCAGGGCAACTGGGTGCTTCTCGATTTCGGTGATGTGGTCGTGCACATCTTCCATCAGGACATGCGCGGCTACTACGACCTCGAGGGGCTCTGGCTCGACGCCGATCGAGTGGAGTTCGAAGGCCAACGGGCCGACGAGGGTTTCAGCTTCCCATAGACCTTCGCGTTGTGCGCGTACGAATCATCGCTGTTGGAAAGGCCAAGGACCGGGACCTTCGGTCACTGCTCGGCGACTACTACGCGCGTATTGGGCGCTACGCCAAGCTCGAAGAGATCGAGCTCAAGGACGGGATGGTCGACGAGGTCGCAGAGCGGCTGACGCGAAGCATTCCGGATCGGTCGCGCGTCGTCGCGCTGGAGGTCGACGGCCGCGCCTTGAGCAGCCGGGACCTCGCGACATGGCTGGGGCGCGCTGAGAACGAGTCGGTGCAGAGCGTCGTGTTCTTGATCGGCGGCGCCTACGGCCTTCCGCCGGAGATTTCGAAGAAGGCCGACCTCCGCCTGTCGCTTTCCGCGATGACCCTCCCGCACCGGCTCGCGCGATTGTTTCTGGCGGAGCAGATCTATCGGGGTTTTTCGATCTTGCGCGGGGAGCCCTACGACCACTAGGTGTCGCTGCCATTGCCTAGTTACACCGCCCGCCCACCCCCGCCCGTAGTCCTCCCCGCCGCGGCCTTTGCTTCGCTTGGCCTTGGCGGCGCTTTGCGCCGGGCTTCGCCTTAGGCTCGCGCTACCGCGCATGTCTTTGGGGCGGTCGTGACGGGGCCGCAGTGCCAGGGTTCGATGTCGCTGCCAGTGCAGGGCAACTCCCACTGGATCGAGTCGATACACTGTTATGCGCGATGTCATCGGCGGAGTTGTCAGCTTGCTTGCGCCGCGCCGCTGCGCTGGATGCGACGAGACCTTGGAGGTGTCCGGGGTCTTTTGTGGTGCATGCGCCACGCTCATTGAACACACATCCAATCCATGCGCTGTCTTCGAGTACGGCGGTCCTGTTGCGGATGCGATTCAGCGATTCAAGTACGACGGGCGGAGTGAGCTTGGCGCTGCGCTTGGTTCGGTGATGGCAACTGACGCGCATGCTTGGGCGGGCAAGGTCGATGCCGTCGTCCCGGTCCCCCTTCACTGGCGACGGCGCCGCTCACGCGGCTACGATCAGGCCGCCCTACTTTCGAAGCCGGTGGCCAAGTCGCTCGCAGTCCCGCTGATGCTCCGCGGCCTTCGTCGCGTACGAAACACGCCGAGCCAGGTCGAGCTGCCCCACCGGGAGCGGCAGCAGAACATGACCGGCGCCTTTGCACCCTGGCGCTTGGGTGGGCTCCGGCGATTGCTTCTGATCGACGACGTGAGGACCACGGGGGCGACGCTACGGGCCGCATCCGAGGGCCTCCGAGCCGGCGGCGCCTCCGAGGTGCACACCTTTGTGCTGGCCACTCGCGTTCTCGTTCAGTCCGCCTAGAGTAGCGGCGTGCGGTCTCTCCTCGTTTCCTGTGCGCTCGTGATTGGATGCGCGAAGCCCGAGGCGGTTCAAGATCCCTTGGACTACCTCCAGATCGGCGTCGATCCCCGGGAAGAAGCCGTCGCGATCATCGAAGACCTTCGCAGGCACGGCTACACCATCGGCCGGCAGATCGAGGAGCCTGGCTACGTGGCCTTCGATGCGGTGAACGGCCCTTACTCCACCGTCCGTGTCGTGACCACGCGCGGACCCTCCCTGTCGCTTCAAGTGCCAGACGTGCGTTGGCCCGAGCGGCGCTGGCTCGAGCTTGCGCCTGATCCGCGTCCGGACTTCGACCGGGATGGGCGGCACGACGTCGTCGTCGCAATTCGAGAGCGGGCGCGGACTTGTCTAGCGTGGGTCCAGGTGAACCGCGATGGCTTCGTCGCGGAGGTGTTTCGCTCAAACCGCGATTGGGGTGAGTCGCCGTGTGTCATCGAGGTCGACCCAAACTGGCCGCGGCTCCTTCTCGAGGTGTCGGTTCCGGGCGCGACGTCGGCCGACGCCCGCGTCCGCGTTCCGGTTCGGGCGACTGCGCGAGGTTGGGCGCTCGACGACTCTCCTGCGGCCGTCGTACAGTGGGATCGCCAAATCGAAGAGCGCAAGCAGGTCGTCGAAGAAGCGAAGAAGCGAGGTGATGCGCTTTTGTCCGATCGCGTCGAGTCCGAGCTCGAATGGCTCGAACGGCTTCGCAAAGCCAAAGGGCCCGTGCTAGAGCCGGCAGGCGATGGCGAAGAAGCGCGTTGATAAAGGCGTTCCGGGGATGGAGCTCCTGGTGTGCCGCAACCCGATGGCCGCCAAACGCTACGACATCGAAGAACGGCTCGAGGCCGGCATGGTGCTCTTTGGCACCGAAGTGAAGAGCCTGCGGGCGCGCCGCGCCAATCTCGAAGGCGCCTATTGCCGAATCGACGCCGACGAGCTCTTCCTCTACAGCATGCACATCGCGCCCTACGAGCAGGGCGGCCACGCGGGTCACCTGCCGCAGCGCCGCCGCAAGCTGCTGGTCCACAAACGCGAAATCGAGAAGCTTCGTGGTCGACTGACGATGCGCGGCTACGCATTGGTCCCGCTTCAAGTCTATTTCAAGAACGGTGTTGCGAAGGTTCAACTTGGCCTCGGACGCGGCAAGAAGAAGGGCGACGAACGCGAGTCGATCCGCCGCCAGGAGGATCTCAAAGAAGCGCGCGCTGCGATGCAGCGTCGCAAGGGGTGAGCCGTGAAGCTTCGCTTGGAAAGCGGTCAGGACGCACTCGGTCTCACGTTTGATGGAAACCTGTTGAAGCTGACCAGCCCCCTGGCCTTCGCCCCGGGCTCTCCGATTCGATTCAAGGCCATCGTCGAGGCCGGAGAACGAAGCTTCGAGGGCAGGGTGCTCGGTTCGAAACGCATCGACGAGCAGGGGTTCGAAGTCCGGCTGCGCTTGGTCAACCTACGGCGAGACGACCGCGAGCTGCTCCTGAGCACCCTAGGTCGCTAAGCCCTCGTCGATGTCAGGAGCGAAGCGCAGACTTTACAGAGCTCGCTTGTCGAGCTCTCGAAACACCGAAGCCTTCACCGCCTCGAACTGGCTGGGAAGATCCACCGGCCGGTTGGGGTGCTTGCTTTCGACGCCGGGGATTTCGTTTTCGTGATAGCGAATCTTGAACTGGGTGAACTTCAAGCCGTTGGCGGTGGAGATGACGACGACCTTCTGGCCTGGTTCGATCGTGCCCTTGGCCCGAAGCTTTTCGAGCGCCGCCAGCGCAACGCCGGTATGCGGGCAGGTATAGCTACCTGCACGGTCCGCCGCTGCCGAGGCTTCGGAAAGCTCCGATTCGCTTGCCTGCTCGACCACGCCGTCGAACGCCTGCAGCGCGCGGATTGCACGACGAACGCTCACGGGATTGCCGATTCGAATGGCGCTTGCCTCCGTCTCCCCCGCGGTGATCGGTTCGAAGCTGTCCCAGCCCTGCTTGTAAGCCAGGTACAAGGGGTTGGCCTTCTCGGCCTGCGCGAGGCAGATCCGCGGGCGTTTCGAGATGAGCCCCAGGTCCAGCATCATATCGAAACCCGCACCCAGCGCCGCGACGTTTCCGAGGTTGCCACCCGGGATGATCACCCAGTCGGGCACCTTCCAGTCGAACTGTTGGACGATCTCGATGGCCACCGTCTTTTGCCCTTCGAGGCGAAGCGAATTCATCGAGTTGGCGAGGTAGATGCCTTTCTCGGTCGTGAGCTTTTGTACGATCGCCATGCATCCGTCGAAATCTGTATCGAGGGCACACACGAGGGCCCCGTTCGCCAAGGGCTGAACGAGCTGCGCGGTGGTGACTTTGCCCTTGGGCAGCAGGACCACGGACGGGATGCCGGCCGATGCACAATAGGCCGCTAGCGCAGCCGAGGTGTCGCCCGTCGAGGCGCATGCGATGGCGCGAATCGGCTGCCCGTCCTCGATCGCCTGCTTCACGGTGCTCACCAACACGGTCATGCCGAGGTCTTTGAACGAGCCGGTGTGACTGTTGCCGCAGTTTTTGATCCACAGGTCGTCGAGACCGAGCGTCTTGCCGTACCGTTCGGCCCAGAAGAGGTTAGTGCCACCCTCCGCGGTCGAGACGATGTTCTCCTCGCGAAGGTGCGGCTGCACCCATTCCTTCTTACCCCAGACACCGCTGCCGTGGGGCCAATCGCGGGTCATCCAGCGTTGATCGAAGAGCTTGCTCCAGGAGGAGCCGCTTCGGTTCTTCAAGGCCTCGATGTCGTGCTGAACTTCGAGGAGCTCGCCGCACTCTGGGCAGGAGTAGATCACCTGGGTGAGCGGATAAGTTCCGCTGCAGCCGGCGACGCAACGAAAGGATGCGCTGTAACTCATGAGGGCCGCAGTATAGGCGGTTCGTCAAGGGGCGCACCTCGCCGCGGCCCGGCCTCAGGCGCGTCGTTTTCGCTGCGCGGCCGGCACGAGCGAGAAGGTCGGGGTGTCCGGCCGTAGGGCGAGCTCGTCGAGGTGCGCGACCATGGCCGGGTGCGCGGACGCTACCTCGTGGAAGCGGCGGGCTGACATCCGCAGGACCAGCACGTCGGAGTCGGTCATGACCGTCACCGGCGATGGGGTGCGCGTCAGAATCGAATGCTGCCCAAGCGCGCGCCCGAGCTTCAAGCGGCCGAGCTCTTCGCCATCTGCGCAGATCGCGCTCAGCTCGCCGATCATTGGAATGTAGAGGCCGTCGGTTCGCTTACCGGCCTCCAGTAGCTTCGTCCCGCGATCGGCGCGGCGAACCTCGAACATCGAGGCCACCTCTGCGCGAGTTCCGTTATCGAACGCCGCAAACATGGGGGCCGTACGAACCAGGGTGGAAACGAGCCGCCTACCCAGCATCTCCAGCAGGACGTCGCCGAGGGGCGGATGCTCTGCGACGAGCCGGTCCAACAAAAGCTTGCTGATTCGAAGCGCGCTGACTTCCGTCCGCGCCGTCACATCCCCTTCGTAACAGACTCGCTCGAGCAAGCACGAGATGCCGACGACGTCGCCTTCGGACAAGACCAGCGCGTCGCCGTCGATCGTCCGAAAGAGCTGCACGCTTCCCTCGACGAGCACATAGAGCGCATCGGCGGTGGTGCCCCGCTCGATGAGGCTCTCGCCCGGCTCGAGAGCGACGAGGCGGGATTCTTGGACGATCCTCGCGAGCATCGCCTGCGGAATCTCGGCGAACAGAGGCACCGAGGGAAGCTGGGCGAGATGTTCCGGCGTCGGGCGTTGGTCGAGGCCGTCGTTGTCCAGCGGAGGGCGGTCCCGCAACTCGAAGTCGGAGATGTCGAGGTCGAGCGTGGGACGCCGCGCGCCGGGTGGTCTCGAGAATCGAAGCGCGTCATCGACTGCCAATGGGTTGGCGATCAGAGGGAGCGCATCGGTCGAAATGCGCTTTTTCTTAGTCTGGGTGATCTCGTGGTCTTCAGGCTCCGGCTCGAGATCGGCGGTGACGATGGCCGACCGCGTCGACCGATGGAGCTTGCGCGCGGCGTCTGGCTTGACCCGCGCAAGCACGTCCACGCGATCGGGCGCAATGCCCATGACGACTTTCGCCATCGCCGCTGCCCGAGCGACGAAACCCTGTCGCGCGTAGAGGTCGATCGCCCGCTCGTAGGCCTCGACCGCTTCGTTCGGCCGTCCCAGACGCTTGAGGAGGTCGCCTTTGCGATGAGGCCAGCGCGCCTCCTCGGGCTCCACCTCTTGCAGGGCCTGGTATTGCCGCAAGGCTTCGGCCAGCCGCTCCCTTCGAAGGGCGCTGTGCAGCTTCTCCCGGAGGTTCCGGCTTTGACTACCCGACACGACCTTAAAACCTTATACCGAATGAGCCCCGCAGCCAAAGCGGCGGGACACCGCCCGAACACTGCTACGCTTGCCCTGACGCCCATCCGCATGAGTCTATTCATCCGCCTCGTCCGTGCTCAGTTCACCTTTGGTGTCATTCTCGCCAGTTACTTGGTGCAATTGGGGCTGGTGAAGGTTTTTCGACGCTGGCGTCACGATCCCGAGACGGGCCACGAGGACGCCGTATTGCCCGCCTGGCTGACACGACGGCAGGCCCGGGTCGATGAAAAGAACTCGAAGCGGATGCTGGCGGGCATGCTCAAGCTCCGAGGGGTCTACATCAAGCTGGGGCAGGTCCTTTCGATCATGGGGGGCTTTCTGCCTTCGGTTTACATCAAGCGGCTCGAGACCCTGCAAGACGCGGTTCCGCCCCACTCGTTCACGGAGATCGAGCGAGCCTTCATCCAGAGCCTCGGCGCTCCGCCCGAGGCGTTTTTTCGAAGCATCGAACGAGAGCCGGTGGCGGCGGCCTCGCTCGGCCAGGTGCACGTCGCTTACCTGGAGGACGGTCACAAAGTCGCGGTCAAGGTCTTGTATCCCGGGATTCGCGACGTCGTTCGCATCGACATGCGGGTCATCAAGCTGATGGTCCGCGTCTACAAATGGTTCGTGCCGGTGCAGAACATCGAGGCGGTTCATTTGTCGCTGGTCGATCTGCTGCGTCGTGAAACGGACTACTTGCACGAGGCTGATTGCATGCGCCGCATGTCTGCGAATTTCGCAGGCGACGATCACATCCTTTTCCCCGAGGTTATCGACAGGGTCACCACTCGTGATGTGCTCACGATGACGTTCATGGAGGGCATCAAGATCACGCGCCTCGACGCGATTCGAGAACGCGGTGTGGACTTGCACAAGATCGCAGAGCGTTTGGTGAAAAGCTTTTACAAGCAGCTCTTCGTCGACCGTTTCTTCCACGCCGATCCGCATCCCGGGAACTTCCTGGTGCAGCCCGTCGAAGGCTCCGACGATGCGAAGCTCGTGGTGCTCGACTTTGGGGCAATCAGCGAAGTCGACAGCAAGACCGTCTTCGGGATGGTCGACATCCTACGCGGGTTCTTCGAGCAAAACGATGACTTGGTCTTGCAGGGTATCGAGGAGATTGGTTTCGTGGCAGAGGGCGGTGATCGCGCGCTGCTCGAGCAGACGGTGAAGACCTACTTCCAGAAGCTTCTCAAGCTCGAAGCGCGCACACCGGGGGCGCTGATGAGTGCGAAGTCGAGGGAGCTCGAAGCCCTGGCCGACCCCGAAGTCGAGCGTCGCGAGCTTCGAACCCTGATGCGCTCGTTTCACTACCCGGACGGTTGGTTTTATGTGGAACGCGCGGCCGTGATGATGTTCTGGCTGGCGGGCCAAATCGCGCCCGACCTCGATCAGTTCAAGGTCGGGTTCCCCTACGTGGTGCCTTTGCTCAGCCAGCGGATTGCGTCGACTCGTCCGGCTTCGCCCTCCGAGGGTGGATCGCAGCCGGTGGCAGGTGGCTGAGATGAGCCGCATCGTCGGGATCGACCCAGGCTCGGCGCGCATCGGCATCGCCATCTCGGACGAGCGGGGCTCGATCGCCTTTCCCCGCGAAACCGTCCAGGCACGGGGCGGCTACCAAGACGCCGCACGAAGGGTACGGGAGGCCCTTTCGGACGACGAGATCTCCTTGGCTGTGGTCGGGCTCCCACTGCGGCTCGACGGCAGCGAAGGGGAGGCGGCCCGCAGGGCGAGGGCTTTCGGCGAAGTTCTCGGTGAGGCGCTCGGTGTGGAGGTCGTATTTTGGGACGAGCGCTTGACCACCGTGGCGGCAGAGCGTTCGTTGCGAGACATGGGCCGGCGGGGCGCCAAGAGCCGCGACGTCGTCGATCAATCTGCCGCTACCATCTTGCTACAAGGGTATCTAGACGCCAATTGAGGACTGAGCGTGGAAGGACCGGAACAGCCCATCAAGGTCGAGAGCGACGTTGCAGCGACGATCGCTCGCGCCCTGAGCATCGTGACGTTGATCGCCGTGCTCGGCTTGCTTGGCCTGCTGGGTTGGCTGTTCGTCGTCTATCCCGACAGCAAGGGTCCCTCGGGGTACGTCGAAGAAGTCGTGATCGAGGTTTCCGAGGGGATGACCCTTCGAAAGCTCGCCAATCAGTTGGAGAGCGAAGGCGTCATCAAGAACCCCAGAGTCTGGTCGATTTACATGCGCATGCGCGGCCTCGACCGGCACCTGAGACAAGGCAAGGTTCGATTCCGTGTGCCGATGACGCCCGAAGAGGTTGCGCGCTACGCGACGACGCGCCTCGGGCGCATCCAGATTCGGCTTTTGATCCCCGAAGGCTTTTCGAGATTCGAGATCGCGGAGCGACTCGATGAATACGGGGTCTGCGATGCCGAGGATTTCCTCGACGCAACCGAGGACGCCGCGATCCTCGCGAGCTATGGCGTAGAAGCCAACGACGCGGAGGGGTATCTCTTTCCCGATACCTACGAGTTCGACGACCAGACCAAACCCAGGCGAGTCGTCGAGCGGATGTTGGCGAACTGGACTCGGAGGAACGAGGAGCTCGAAGAGAAGTACGCGGCGGAGCTCGCCAAGCTGAAGGGCTGGACGACGCACGACATCGTGACCTTGGCGTCGATCGTCGAAAAGGAAGCAGCCGTGCCGGCGGAACGCCCAAGGATTGCGGGCGTGTTCTGGAACCGACTCAACTCCAAGCGATTCCTTCCGCGTCGCAGGCTGCAGGCCGATCCGACCGTTCAATACGGCTGCATGGCGGTTCCCGACGCTGCGGCCTCCTGTTCGGGCTTCGACGGCCGAATTACCCGTGCGATGTTGGATGACGCCGACAACCCATACAACACCTATCGGCACTCCGGGCTGCCGCCCGGCCCGATCAGCAATCCGGGAGCGGCTTCCCTCGCGGCGGTGATCGACCCCGAAGACCACGACTACTTCTACTTCGTGGCGCGTGGCGGCGGCGAGCACCACTTCAGCAAGACGCTGCGTCAGCACAACATCGCAGTCCGGCGCAACGGTCAACGATGACTGGACGCCGGCGCCCGAAGAGCCCTCTGTTTGCGGAAGAGGACCCGCAGCTCGGCCTCTTCGACCGCGCCGACGAAAAAGCCACGGAGTCGACCGGCGACGCGCATGGCGAGCTCGAATCGATTCGGGACCGGCTTCCTGCGAAGCTTCGCTTGGGCACCTCGAGTTGGACCTTTCCCGGATGGGCGGGGCTCGTCTACCGGCAGCGCTACGCCAATCAACGCGCCTTCCTTCGGGATTCGCTCGGGGAGTACGCACAGCACCCGCTGATGCGAACCGTCGGCGTCGATCGCGGCTATTACACGCCGGTGTCTGAAGAAGAGCTAGCCGCGTACTCGAAGCAGCTGCCAAATGACTTTCGCGCGGCGATGAAAGTGTGGCAGCGTGTGACGATGCCCGGGTTTCCGAGGCACCCCCGCTACGGTGCGGACGCGGGCAAGGAGAACCCCAGCTTCCTCGACCCCGAGCTCTTCGCCCAGGCCGTCCACGCGCCGGTTCGCGCAGGATTCAGCCGGCACATGGGCCCGTGGATCGTCGAGATTGCCCCGCCTCCATCGCCTCTCGATCCGAGTTGGTTTTGCGAACGGCTCGACGCGTTCCTCGCGGCTGCTCCCCGCGACTTTCCGTTCGCGGTCGAGCTTCGCGATCGCAAGCTGCTGACGCCCGACTACGCCAAGACGCTTCAGAAGCACGGTGCCAGTCATGTGTTCAACTACTGGTCCCGGATGCCGCGCATCGCGGATCAGATGCGCATGGATGGGTTGCTTGAAGCCACACCGCTCGTCTGTCGGTTGCTACTCCCTCCCGGGCAGCGCTACGCCGACCTCAAAGAGGCCTACGCCCCGTTCGACCGCTTGGTCGCGCCTCAGCCCGAGATGCGGCAGGACGTCGTCGGGCTGGTCCGCGCGGCGCTCGAACGCGACCTCGAGTGCTACGTGATCGTAAACAACAAAGCGGAAGGCTCCTCGCCATTGACGGTGAGGGCCCTGGCCGAGCTGCTCGTCGACTAGCTTGCTCCCCGGGGGAGCGAGGCTATGTTCCTCGCCATGAGCGCGCCCAAGGCAGAAAACCTGACCTGGCACATCGGCGAGGTCGACAAGGAGGCCCGCGCGGCGGCGCACGGGCATCGTGGCGCTGTCCTTTGGTTCACCGGTCTTTCGGGTTCCGGTAAGAGCACCATTGGGCATCGGGTCGAGCGGATGCTGGTCGAGCGCGGCGCCTTTGCTTACGTTCTCGACGGCGACAACATCCGCCATGGGCTCAACAGCGACCTCGGCTTCGCTCCAGAGGACCGCGTGGAGAACATTCGACGCATTGGCGAGGTCGCACGGCTTTTCGCAGACGCCGGTGGTCTCGTCCTTTCGGCCTTCATCTCGCCTTACCGCAACGATCGCGACCGCGTGCGGGGGCTGATGGGCCCCGGCGAGTTCATCGAAGTGTTCGTCGACACGCCACTCGAGATTTGCGAGGCGCGTGACCCCAAGGGGCTCTACAAAAAAGCCCGGGCCGGAGACATTTCCAATTTCACCGGGCTCGATGCTCCCTACGAAGCGCCGACGAGCCCAGAGGTCCACCTCGAAACCGCGAATCTCAGCGTGGACGAAGCCGCCGGTTGCGTGGTTCGTTATCTCGAACAACAGCACATTTTAGGAGAACCCTGATGCCTTCTCGCGAAGAGATGTGGGAACAAGTCCCCGAAGAAGTCGACCTGGTGGTCATCGGCGGAGGCATTACTGGAGCCGGGATCGTCCGCGATGCGGCGCGGCGCGGCCTCCGCGTGGTGTTGTTCGAGCAAAACGACATCGCGTACGGCACGAGCTCCCGTTCGAGCAAGCTCATCCATGGCGGCCTTCGCTACCTCGAGAGCTACGAGTTCAGTCTCGTGTTCGAGTCGGTGAGCGAGCGCCGCGTCGTAATGGACCTCGCGCCACACCTCGTGAATCCGCTCGCCTTTCTCTTTCCCGTCTATCAGGGCGCGCGCAAGAGCCTGCGTATGATCAGCGCCGGCATGTGGCTCTACGACGGCCTCGCCCTGTTTCGTTCCCCGAAGCGGCACAGGACTCTAAAACCCAGTGAGGTTGCCGCAGAGGAGCCGCTGCTCAAGCAAGAGGATCTGCAGGGCGCTCCGGTGTACTACGACTGCTCCACCGACGACGCACGGCTCACGCTCGAAACGATTATCGATGCAACCCGAAACGGCGGCGTCGTGGTCAGCTGGGCCCGAGTCGACGCGTTGACCAAAGACGACCAAGGCCGCATTTCGGGCGTCGTCGTGAAAAACCAGCGTGACAGAATCCTGCGGGAAGTGAAGGCGCACACCGTCATCAACGCAACCGGTCCGTGGACCGATGAGGTCCTGGCGATGAGCGGTCCGCGAAAGGGCAAGGTGTTGCGGCCGACCAAGGGCATCCACATCGTCGTCGAGCGGGAGAAGCTGCCGGTCGAGCATGCGGTCGTGCTTTTCCACCCCACCGACAAGCGTGTTCTGTTCGCGCTGCCCTGGGGCGAGCGCACCTACGTGGGCACGACCGACACCGACTACGATGGAGCGCCGGGCGACGAGGCGGCAACGCTCGCAGACGTCGACTATCTGATCGCCGCGTCGAACCATTATTTCCCCACCAAGCAGATCAGTCGGGACGACGTGATCTCGACCTGGGCAGGGCTGCGCCCACTCATCGCCCCAGAGCCCGAAGTCGGCGAGATGGCGGAGTCGCAGGTTAGCCGGGAGCATCAGATCTTGATCGGCGAGGACGGCCTCATCACGATTGCCGGCGGGAAGCTCACGACGTACCGGAAAATGGCCAAAGAGTGCGTGGACGTCGCGGTCAATCTGCTCAAGCTCTCCGACAAGCTTCCCGCGGACATTCAATCCGGCCAAACCTTCAAGTTCCCGCTCCCTGGCGCGGTGGGGTGGCCGCAAGATGACGACCACGCACGGGTTGCGGCGGAGCTTGCCGAACAGTGCGACTGCGGCCTGTCGGAACAAGTCGGTCGCCATTTGGTCGATACCTACGGCATGCGGGCGCTGGAGCTCGCCAAGCTCTGCGAGGCAGATCCTTCTTTGGCGGAGCCGATCGTGCCCGGTCGAGTGGAGATCATGGCGCAGGTCGATTTCGGCGTTCGAGAAGAGCTGGCCGCCAGCGTGAGCGACGTAATGATTCGGCGAACGCAGATCTTCTTCAGGGACTTCGAGCAAGGGCTCGGCTCGGTCGAAAAGGTCGCAGCGCGAATGGCACGGCTGATTGGCTGGTCCGACCAGGAGCGGCAGAAGTCGATCGACGACTACAAGGCCGAAGTCGCGCTGTCGCAGCAATGGCGAGAAGAGCTCTAAGGCGCTAGCTGCGGGAGCTTGAGCTTCAGAGTGAGCGCGCCGGGCTCGACGCGAATCGACTCGAGCTCGAGCATGTCGAAGACCATCGCCGCCGTTTGGTTGGAAGCGAAACGACGGACAGCGGGCACGCTTCGAAGATCCACGCGCAGGCGGCCGGCGGTTTCGCGCTCGACGATCGCACCACCGACGTCAATCGAATCGGGCGACGCGATCATTGGCCAGGTGGCTTTGGCGATGCAGGCGGCCAGGGCGCCGACCACCGACGTGTCGTGGGCGTCCGGAGGCTCGACGTCGAAGGAAATCTCTTTTGCGCCTCGTGGCGCAAACCGGACGGCATGCGGCGCCAGGCTAAACTGGACCTCCTTGCCGCTGGTCATCGACGCATCGACGAACATCTTCCCGGAGCGACACGAAACCATCGCCGAATCGACTCCGTCCGCGTGCGCCGCCGCCGCGGTCAGCGTCTCGTCGCTTAGCCGCCATCGCTGCTGGGTCAGGCGCTCGAGAATCTGTTTGGTCGCAGAGGCGAGCTTCGTGCCAGTGAGTCGGTCGACAGCCCGGTCGGCGGCGGCCCGAACCCAACTTCGCAGTATGTCGAAACGATCGGTCATTCTGCTGCCTGCAAGCTGGGTTTGCTCCGAAGGGCCTCCAGCTGCAAGGGCGCAACACGCCCTGTGCTCCGCGTCGCGAAGAACCCGGTGCGGACGACCCGGGGGGCGAGCTCATCGATGCCCGTCAGCGCTGCGAGGGCCTCACCTGGCCGGGGCGTGGTCTTGCCCCCTAGCCGAAGAGTGATGGTGATGGGCAGCAGGGCGCCTTCGAAGCCAGCCCGCCGCAGCGCGTCGGCGCCTTCGCCGAGACGGATGTCGACCAGCGCAGCGCCAACATCGACTCGCTTCTTGAGACCCTTGATCTCCCGGTCGATGTAGAGCTCGCTGGGTCGTTTGCTCAGCATCGCCTTCAAGGTGGCCTCATCTCCGATGCCGAGGCTCGCGAGCTCTTGCTTGGACAATGCGACCACGTACTCGGTTTCTTCGATCACGCGGTTGAGCGCAGCGTCGTGCGGCCCGAGAACCCGGTGCTCGAAAAACTCGATGCCGTCGATCGCAGCCTCGTTGAGCCGCTCGCATAGGTGTTCGAGGTCTGGGTCCTCGGCAGCGCGAAGCCGGACATCGACGTGCTCGCAAAAGCTAGCCGTACCGACAGGCAGCGCGGGGCCAAAGGTGAGCCGCGGAAGCGGACGGAAACCCTCGCTGTAATAGAGGGGAAGGCCCACCCGCCGCAGCATTCGCGGAAAGGCCCGGACGAGATCGAGGTGGGAGGTATAGGCCGTTCGGCCCAGCTTTCGGTAACCCAGCCGAATGCGCATCGCCGGACCCTGATCGACGCCATGGAACGGTCGCCGGTCGACCGTGTCCTCTTCGGCTTCATCGCTTGGCGCTGGCTGTTGGACCGGCTCGAGGGCGCTCATGCTCTTCAAGTACTGAATCCGCTCGTCTTTCATCTGCGTGAGATCGCAGGCAATGCCGCAGTCGTAGCAAACCAAACGACGCTTTTCGGCCTCGGCGTCCTGGACGTTGCTGTGATGAACGAAGCTGCCGACCGTCTTGCCACAGGGCGGGCTCAATCGATTCCGAAGGGCTTTGCGGTACTCCCGCGCAAGGAACCCCTGCTCTAACCCAACGTCGATGTGCGCCCAGGCCAGTTTCGCCGACACAGGGATCGTCCCGAGAAACCAGCTGGGATCGATGCGGGCCTCGTCCAGAGACCTCGTCCATGCGTCGAGGTCGAGCATCTCGTCCCAGGAATCGAAGCGTGCGCCTCTTCGGTACGCGCCTTGAATCACGTCGGCCAAGCGGCGGTCACCGCGCGCCAGCATCCCTTCGAGCCAGGACCCCTCTGACTTGTGCATCTTCAGCTGGACGCGCGTGCCTGCGGCCTCGTAGCGAAGCACCGACTGCTTGCGCAGGATCTCTTCGTGCGAATCCATGGCGCACCACTGAAACGGCGTGTGCGGTTTGGGGACGTGTGTCGAGACGCTGACGGTCACGCGCGCGCGCCTGTTGCGCTGAACGCGCCGGGCTACGTCGAGGGCCCTTGCGCCGGTTCGCACGATGTCTCGCACGTCTTCGTCCTCTTCGCTGGGGAGGCCGATCATGAAGTAGAGCTTCATCTTGTTCCAGCCGCGCGAGAACACGCGCTCGGCGGTCTCCATGAGTTGCGCGTCGGTGACGTTCTTGTTCACCACGTCACGCATCCGCTGGCTGCCCGCCTCGGGCGCGAACGTCAGGCCCCCTGCACGCTGTCGCTTCATGTCGTCGAGCACGTTCTCGCTGAGCCCGTACGCACGAAGCGACGAGACGCTGAGGGACACCTGATATGGAGCAAGCGCCTCGATGGACTCGTGGACGAGGGGGGCAATCGCGCTGTAGTCCGCAGTCGAAAGGGAGGTCAGGGAGGCTTCGTCGTACCCGGCTTCAGCAACCGAACGCACCATGGCGTCGATGATGGCTTTCGGCTTCCGTTCTCGGACCGGGCGGTAGATCATGCCGGCTTGGCAGAACCGGCAGCCTTCGGTGCAACCGCGGGCGACCTCGATCGAGGCGCGGTCGAAGACGGTCTGGCAATTGGCGATCGGACCGTCCACCGGGAAGGGATAGTCGTTGAGGTCCTCGACGATCGAACGGTGAACCGGGTAGGGCGCCTCCGGATGCTCGGGCTCGACGACATGGATCTTCGTTTCCTCGGTTGGCACGCTCTTGTAGAGCGAAGGCACGTAAAATCCTCCGAGCTTGGCTAGGTGGAGCAGGCGTTCGGCCCGGGGAAGCCCGTCGCGCTTCGTCTCGGCCCATGCGTGCATGAGCTCGGGCAGCTTGGCCTCGCCGTCACCAATGAGAAACGCATCGATGAAAGGCGCCATGGGCTCCGCGTGTGTCGCAGTCGGGCCACCGGCGACGACCAGCGGGTCTTCGTCCGTACGGTCGTCCGTCCGCAGCGGGATCTTCCCGAGGTCCAGCATCTGCAGGATGTTGGTGTAGGTCAGCTCGTATTGAAGGGAGAAGCCCACGATGTCGAAATCGCGGAGCGGACGCGCGCTCTCGAGCGAGCAAAGGGCCTGGTCGTGTGAGCGCAGCTCCTGCTCCATATCGCCCCAAACCGCGTACGCGCGCTCTGCCAAGAGCTCCGCTCGCCGATTCACGATGTCATAGAGGATCTTGTAGCCGAGGTGACTCATCCCGATCTCATAGAGATCGGGGAACGCCAGACAGACGCGGCAGCTCGCCTCGTCCCAGGCTTTGTGCGCCATTCCCTGCTCTCCGCCCAGATATTGGGCTGGCTTGTTCACTCGATCGATGAATGGGGCGTAGGGGTGATCTTGCATGAGAGTCGGCTGGGGAACGAGCCTAGTTTGACGTGTTCCGGACAGTTTGCCACGCTCGCACCATGGCCTCGAAGCCGCAACCCACTCTGTCGATTCAGCTCCGCCGGGCGCCTACGCGATACGAGCCGACCCGGCGAATCGCAGTGGGAGGCATGGCGGAGGTCTGGCGGGCCAATGCGCTCTTCGATGACGGGGGCGAGCACCCGGTTGCGATCAAACGGGTCCTTCCCTCGATCGCAGACCCGTTGTTCCGCTCCATGTTCCTCGACGAGGCCCGTCTCGGGATGCTCTTGCGCCATCCCAACATCGTGCGCGTGTACGACGCGCGCGACATCGAAGGGACTTACATCATGGTGATGGAGCTCGTCGACGGTGAGTCGCTTCGTTCCCTGACGCGCGCCGCGCACCGGGAGAAGCTTTCGATGGGTGTGCCGCTCGCCGTGTACATCATCCAGGAGGTTGCCAAGGCGCTCGCCTACGCGCACCGAGCCCGGGACGCGAGTGGGCGGGGGCTCGGGATCGTGCACCGGGACGTCTCTCCGCAGAACATTCTCCTCGGCGCCAACGGGGCCGTGAAGCTGACCGACTTCGGGCTTGCGGATGCAACGGTGCACGAACACGTGCGAGGGGACGACATCGTTGGCGGCAAGCTCGGCTACTTGCCCCCTGAAGTCATTCGGCGCGAGAGCAGCGATCACCGGGCCGATTTGTTCGCGGTTGGTGCGGTGTTCTGGGAGATGTTGGCGGGTCGCTCCTTGTTCGTCCGGGACAGCGATCGCGAAACCATTCGGGCCATTGCCCGCTGCGAAGTGCCCCCGCTCGCCAGCACGATGCCCGGCGGCGAAGAGGCCGATGCGATCGTCCGCAAGCTCGTCACGAAGAATCCAGACGACCGACTCAACGACGCTGCGATCCTTGCCTCGCAGCTTCGGCAGCTCGTCGCGCGCAACGATTGGAACGTGGGTCCAGCAGACGTTTCAGCGGCAGTATCGCAGCATCGCGCCGAGAGAAGCCGGCGGACGCAGGCGCCGCCCGTCACGACGCTGCTTGCCGAAGAGCTTGCCAAGTTCGCCGAGGCCACGGCCGATACACCGTTCGACATCGGCGCCACGCCGCTCGACCCTTCTCGGTTCTGATGCGGGACGGCCTACGGTTGCAGCGGACGAGGGCCGTCGCGCGTCACCGCGAACAAAGAAGCGGAGACCGGATGCGGTGCGCGCTGGGCGGCGTCTCGTGCCCGCTTCGAAAGCTCTGAAAGCGCGGGCTTGCGCGCGAGGAGCAAGACGTCGCGGTGTGGGGCTGCGGCGAACCAGACTACTGGGCTCAGTCGTTCGAGCCGGGCGGCGAGATCCGGCAGAAGCAGGCGCGCACCGTCCAAGCCATCACTTTGACGCACGCGCAGGATGCCGTCGCTGACCGGTTCGAGGCGCAAGGCGCGCGACTTGGCAGCGAGGTTTTCGATCGAGCGCAGCCGGATCGCCTCCCGATCGCGTTCCCATCCGTCGACTTCGGCGCAGCGCAGATAGCGCGCGCGCGTTCCGTATCGAAGCTGAAGCGCGAGCAGCACGTCGTGCCCGATGGCGTGGAGATACAAATCCTGCTCGGGTGGCAAGGAGCTCATGAACGTTTGAGAGACTAGACGTGGCAACAATCGCGGCGCGGCTTCGTTCCAGGGCGTGGCTTCTGGAACCTCGGCGCCCGGAAGCATGCTGATGATGCGTCGGGCGGCTGCCGTGGCGGCGTCGTCCTCTTGGTCGCGCGCGACGCGCTCGAGCCGCGCCAGGTCGACGCTGGCACCGTTGTCGAGGTCGACCGTCAGCTCGAATTGCGATTCGATGGCAAGGTCGGGGCGCGCACGGCTCAGCTCCTCCGCAAAGACCCGGACGACGCGGGAGACAGGACCGTCGGCTCTCGCCTCGCGCTCTGCCACCGAGAGGTACTCGGACAGGCATTTGCGGGGGTCATCAGCATCCAGAGCCTCTTGAATCGCGCCAAACGGATCGAACCAGCCAAAGCGGCCCAGCTGCACCCGATGGCAGCCGTCGCGCTCGTGGGTGCTGCCGCCCAGATGGTCGATCAACAAAAGCCCGAGAAACGCTCCTGCGCCCTCGACAAAGCGATCGTCTTCGGCTCCATCGCTATCGCGATCGACGAAATCCTCGAGCAGATCGGCGAGCCAGCGGACGCCAGGCGCCCCTTGTTCAGGTAAGGGAGGGAGCTGTGAGAGCAGGAAATCCCTTGCTTCAGGCACCAGACGCCCCCCGACGTCCTCCAGAGCATTGAGCCAATCTGCTCCCACCAGCTACCCCAGAGTCAAGTTAACATGACTCGGCTTGCGCGCATAGACGCCAGGCGGAATGAATGAGCCGATGAAGGACCGCGCTAAAGAGCTCGCGTTGGACCAGCTCGTCAAAGTTCTCGATCGCGTACCCTTGGTTTCGAGCGTCAAGAACGATCTTAGTGCGCTTCGCTCGCTGCTCTACCGGCGTCGACCGCCTCGCATCGTGGCCCTCGGGCTTGGCGGCAGCGGGCGATCGTGTCTGCTCCGATCGCTCATCGAGCGACGGCCCGTGCGCGATCCCTTGGACACCGATCATGGGCACTGGGTTCGGGTCGAGCACGAAGGCGCGAAGGTTGATTGGCTCGAGATCGACCTGGACGATCCTTCCGCGCGATCACAATGGAAAAGCGCGCTCGAGAAGGAAATCCCGGACCTGGTGTTTCTCACGTTCGAGCCTCGCAACGTGCAGGACGCGAAACGGATCGTCGAACGAGCGAAGAGCCTGCTTCCCGACCTGCCCGAAGGGACAGCCGCGCTGCGCGTGTTTGCGCTGCTGACCCACTCGGATTTGATCGGTCGCGGAGATCTCGATGTAGAAGCTGAGCGCAACGGGCTCGAGGCCAAGATCAGGGATTGCGGCCTCGACGCGGATCCGCCGCGCGCGGTGTCGGCGATTAGCGGTCACGGGCTCGAAGCGCTTTCCGAGGCCATGGTCCTGGCGCTGCCCGAAGAAGCCAGGCTCGAGGCGGCCAGGGGTCTGATCCGCGCCAAGGAAGCTCGCGTTCGCATAGGAAACGAAATCGTTCAAGCTTGCACGGCGGTTTCGGTCACGGTTGGCGTTACGCCGATTCCGTTCTCCGACATGGTCGTCCTCGGGCCGCTCCAAGCGATGATGGTGAGCGCTTTGGCATACCTGAGCGGCCGTAGCTTGGGCAAAAAGACCGTGGCGGAGTGGCTCGGCAGCCTCGGGGTCGTCGGCGGTCTTGGAATGGGCCTTCGGTATTCCGCCCAAACTATCGCAAAGCTCGTACCGGGCGCAGGCAATGTCGTCTCTGCGGGCGTCGCCGGCGCGGGCACCACCGCGATGGGTCAAAGCGCGATTCGGTACTTCCTCAAGAGCTGACACCGTCCGGGAGCCCGTCGAGCCATTCGATGTCGGCCTCGTAGAGCCCGGCGAAATGTCCCGCCAGCGGTTCGAACAGATCCGACACGTGGACCGTGCGGCCGAGCTCGGCGGAAAGGGAGGTGACGCCTTTGTCTTGAACGCCACAGGGGACGATCATCTCGAAATGACGGAGGTCGCTGCTCACGTTGAGGGCGAGCCCGTGCATCGTGACCCATCGGCTGATTCTCACGCCGACCGCGCCCACTTTGCGCTCACCGATCCACGCTCCGTTCAAGCCCTCGACACGCCCTGCCGCCAGACCGAAATCCGCGCAGGTCCGAATCATCGTCTCTTCGAGCGACGCCACATACTTTCGCACGTCCTTCCGGTCGGGTTTGAGATCGATGATTGGATACGCCACGAGCTGCCCCGGGCCGTGATACGTCACGTCTCCGCCTCGCCCCACCTCGTGCACCCGGATCCCGCGCGCCGCTAGGAGCTCGGGCGCTGCGAGGACATGCTGCGCCTTGGCCGAGCGACCCATCGTCAAGACGGGCGGGTGTTCGAGCAGCAAGACGATGTCGCCAACTTCGCCGCCAACCCGTTTGCGCTGAAGCTCCTTTTGAAGGCGATGCGCTTCGGCGTAGTCGATGGTACCGAGGCGGCAAAACAGCACGAGCTTACGAGCGATTCATGATGTGAACCGCCTCGCCCAAGGCATGTTTGAAAGCTTCCATGACGCCTTCGCCGAGGGTGGGGTGGGGGTGCACCGTGAGCGCGACGTCTTCGGCAAACGCACACATCTCGATTGCCAGCGCCGATTCGCTGATCAGGTCGCTGGCTTCGGGACCGACGATCGCAACACCGAGCAGCTGATGGTCAGCTTCGTCGATGATCACTTTGATGAAGCCGTCGGTTTCGCTCACCGCCATGGCACGGCCGGATGCCGCGAAGGGAAACTTGCCGACTTTGACTTTCTTGCCCTCGGCTTTCGCTTGAATTTCGGTCATCCCGACCGTGGCGATTTCCGGGTCAGTGAAGATTGCGGCCGGCATCCCGCGATAGTCACGCGCCGACTTGTGCCCAGCGATGACCTCGGCGGCAATTTCGCCTTCCTTGGAGGCCTTGTGCGCGAGGTAGGGCATCCCGGCGACATCGCCGATCGCGTAAATCGACGGCACGTTTGTGCGCATCTGATCATCGACGATGATGTGGCCGCGCGCATCGACCTTGACGCCCGTGCCTTCGAGGCCGAGGCCCGCCGAGTTGGGCTTGAAGCCCACGGCAACCAGCACCGTTTCGGCCTCGACCACCTGCTCCTTGCCCTCGGTTTCGATCGTGACTTTGGCCCGACCGCTGCTCTTCTCGAGCTTCACGGCTTTGCTCTTGAGATGAATGTCGGCGCCATCATTCTTGAGGTGCTTCTGGACGACGCGAACCAGATCGAGGTCCGTGCCGGGAAGCAACTGGTCCATCAGCTCGACTACGGTGAGCTTGGTGCCGAGCTTCTGATACACCATGCCGAGCTCGAGCCCGATCACGCCGCCACCAATGATCACCATGCTTTGTGGCGCGCTCTGAAGGCTCACCGCCTCGCGCGCGGTGATCACGACGTCGCCATCGGGCTCGAAGCCGGGGATGGTGATCATCTGCGTGCCGGTGCCGACGATGATGCCTTTGCTCGCCGTGTAGGTTTCGCGCTTTCCGTCGGCGCTCGTCACCTCGACGGAGTTGGGCCCGGTGATGTTCGCGGTGCCCATCACGATGGTGCCTCCGTTGCCCTTCACGAGGCTCGACACGCCGCCGGTGAGCTTTTTGACGATGCCTTCTTTCCACTCCTGCATCTTGGCCACGTCGACTTCGAGGTCTTTCACCGTGATGCCCATGTGCCCCGCGTTGCGAACTTTGTTGGCGAGGTTCGCCGCTGCGATCAAGGCCTTGGAGGGAATGCAGCCCCAGTTGAGACAGACCCCACCCATCGACTCTTTTTCGACGCAGAGCGTTTTCACACCGAGCTGTCCGAGCCGAATGGCAGCGACGTACCCCCCAGGGCCCCCGCCGATGACGATTGCTTCGTAGTCGTTAGACATTGGGCGGAGTCTGGCCCAGTGCCAGTGCCGGTGCCAGTGCCAGTGCCAGTGCCAGCGCCAGCGTCAGTGTCAGTGCCAGTGACAGCGTCCGTGGCGGCGCTATGGTCTGGCCATGCGCTATCTCCATACGATGATTCGCGTGAGCGACCTGGATGCGTCGCTCGATTTCTATTGCAATAAGCTCGGGCTCGTCGAGCAGCGGCGGCGTGATAGCGACAGGGGGCGGTTCACGCTCGTCTTCTTGGTGGCGCCCGAAGACAAGGGTCGTGCTGCTACCGAGGCGTCGCCCTTGGTGGAGCTGACCTATAACTGGGATCCGGAAGAGTACACCGGCGGTCGCAACTTCGGTCACCTCGCGTTCGAAACCAAAGACATTTACACACTCTGTCGTGACCTGATGGACGCCGGCGTGACGATCAACCGCCCGCCGCGAGACGGGCGCATGGCGTTCGTTCGATCGCCCGACGGGATCTCTATCGAGCTCCTCCAGGGCGGCGATGCGTTGGAACCGACGGAGCCCTGGGCATCGATGCAGAACACGGGAAGCTGGTAGCGCGCGCCGCCTAACGGTTCAGCTGCCCCGCTCGGATCTGCCGAGGTGCCTGCCCGAACCAGCGCCGGCAGCTTCGGCTGAGGGCAGACTGCTCGCTGTAGTCGAGGAGCGCCGCGACACGCGACAGGGGAAGGTCCGGGTTTGCGATGTAGCTGCGCGCGAGCTCGGCCCGCGCCTCGTCCTTGAGCTGCTCGAAGGTCGTGCCTTCCCAGCGAAGCTGACGCTGCAGCGTGCGCGGGTGAAGGGCAAACGCCGATGCGACATCGACGCACGACGCGGCGCCCGTGCCGAGGGAGCGCTGAATGACGAGACGGACACGGATGGACAAGGGGGTGTGCGGATCGGCGTGCCGGAGCTCGAGGTAGTCTTCGGCGAGCTCTCGAAGCTGCAGGCTTGCGTCGTGAATCTGCAGCGCCAGCTTCGCGGTGTCGAACTCGACCGCAGAGACATCCGACCCGAACGAAACAGGCGCCCCGAAATGGGCTCGATAGCTCGACATCGGCGAGCATTGCGGGTGGCGGAATCGAACTCCGATGAGCGGCTCTGCTTCCTTCGTGAGCATTGCGATGATCCGCGCGACCAGTCCGATGCTGAGCTCGGTGACCTGGGTGGTGGAGCCGACGTTCTGGTCGAGGAGAATCTGGAAGACGAGCAGGACGCGATCGTTCTTTTCGGCCACCTGGGGTGTAAACGAAATCGCTGGGCTATGAACGAACATGTATCGCGAAGCACACTGCATCGCTTCGCCCAGCGTTTCGCAGTTGCGCACGGCGACACCGAGCGGGCCGAGGATCCCGAGGTCCTGCCGCTTTGAAAGACGGAGGCCGAAGTCTTTGCAGTCGAGCTCTTCGGACGTCTGCTCCAAGAGCCGAATCAGCGAGCCATAGCTCAGGAAGCCTTGGGGCTCGCTCAGGGCGGACGCCGGAATCCGAAACCGCTGGAGCAGAGGCTGCGCCCGGCCGCCGAGCTCGTCCACCAGCTCTTGGTACCCGCTCAAGGCGGATGCGCGAACCATCGACATTGGGCGGCCTCCAGTCGCGAAAAGATAAAAGTTTGTCGTGAAAAGTCAAGTCGCGTTGGCCTGAGAGTGCCATCATCCGTGCACTCGCATCGCCGAGGTCAGTTGGGGAGCCGGAGCACGCCAAATGCAAGAACAAGACATCATCATCAAGAACGGGCGCTTCTTCGACGGAAAGGGCAGCCCCGCCACGACCAAGAACCTGTGGGTCTCGAACCGCCGGCTCGTGAAGATTTCCGACGAAGAGATCCCTGCCCCCGCAGGTACCAAAGTAATCGATGCCGAGGGCAAGTGGGTCATGCCTGGCTTCATCGACATCCACACGCACTACGACGCGGAGGTCGAGGCGATGCCGTCGCTCCACGAATCGCTGCGCCACGGTGTCACGACGGTGTTCATGGGGAGCTGTTCGCTCAGTGCCGCGGTGGGCGACCCGACCGACATCGCCGACATGTTCACCCGCGTCGAGGCGATCCCCTACCAGCATCTGCTCCCCCTCATGAAAGAAGGAAAGACTTGGGAGACGCACGCCGAGTACGTCGAACATCTCAATGGCCTCCCGCTCGGCCCCAACGTGGCTTCGTTCGTGGGTTACTCCGCGGTTCGCGCGCAGGCGATGGGCCTCGAACGTGCCCTCGATGCAAAGGCCAAGCCGACCGAAGAGGAGCTCGAGAAAATGGAAGAGGTCATCGAAGAGGGCTACGAAGCCGGCTTCCTCGGGCTCTCCCTCAACGGTCTCTATTGGGACAAGATGGGCGGCGATCGATTTCGCAGCAAGTGTCTTCCGTCGACCTATGCATCGTGGAAGGAGCTTCGGCGGATGGTCCGTGGTGTCCGCGAGCGCGGCCTCAACCTTCAGGCGATCCCAAACATCTCGACCAAGTACCAGATCTTCATCTATGCGGCGTTTAGCGCTGGGCTCTTCGTTCGCGACGCGCTCAAGACCAGCCTCGTCTCGATCATGGACATCCGTTCGAACCGCTTGATTTGGCGGGTGCTGAGCGGCCTCGGCTGGCTCGTCAACAAGCTCCTCGGTGGCAAGTTCCGCTACCAGTTCTTGCCGGTTCCCTTCGACCTTTGGGCGGACGGGTTCGAGAACGTGGTCTTCGAAGAGTTCGGCGCGGGGGCGGCCGGCCTTCACCTGGAGACGGTGGCCGAGCGCCGCAAGCTCTTCCAGGATGAGGGCTACCGGCGAACGTTCAACCGCCAGTGGAAGAACCCATTCATTCCAAAAGTGTTCCATCGCAACTTCGCGAAAGCGACCGTCATGGACTGCCCAGATAGCTCGCTGGTGGGTAAAACCTTTCGCGAGATCGGGACGATGCAAGGAAAATCGGAGGTCGATGCGTTTCTCGACTTATTGATCGAGCACGGCAATCAATTGCGCTGGTACACGGTGACCGGCAACGACCGCCCCAAGCCGCTTGCGGCGATGATGAACAGCGACTCCAGCTTGCTGGGCTTCTCCGACGCCGGCGCGCACCTGCGCAACATGGCCTTTTACAACTTCCCACTTCGGATGCTCCGGTTCCTCAGAGACGCTGAACGGCGGGGCGAGCCCGTCATGCCGCTCGAAAAAGCTGTCCACAAGCTGACCGGCGAGCTCGGCGACTGGTTCCAAATCGAAGCGGGAACCCTAGAAGAAGGCAAGCGTGCCGACTTGGTCGTCATCGACCCCGCCCACCTCGACTACCACGTCGAGGAGATCCATGAAGAACGAATCCCCGAGTTCGGGAACTTCCTTCGACTCGTGCGCCGCAACCCAGAGGCCGTTCCGGCGGTCGTCGTCAACGGAACCCTCGTGGCCGAGGACGGAGAGGTCTTGCCCGAAATCGGCCGGACCAAGGGCGCCGGCCAGTTTCTCAGGGCGGCGTCGACCCTAAGCCTCCCAGGCATAGGGGACACTCTCCACCCCCCTAACCGCGCGTAATCACGCAGTACCTCCGGCAAAGATCGCATCGTCATCGCGAGTCCCGGCTGAGGACAAGCCTTTCGTTTTAGTCGAGCGCCTCGAACAAGCCGGCTGCGCCCATGCCGCCGCCGATGCACATCGTGACGACGGCGTATTTGCCGCCTCGACGTTTGAGCTCGTGGAGGGCGGTGGCCGTGAGCTTGGCGCCGGTGCATCCGAGCGGATGACCGAGAGCGATCGCGCCGCCGTTGACGTTGAGCTTCTCGTTGGGAATGCCGAGCTCTTTCTGAACGTAGACCGCCTGGCTGCCGAAGGCCTCGTTGACCTCGAAGATGTCGATGTCATCGATCGTGAGGTCGTTCTTTCGAAGGAGCTTTTGGACTGCCGGAAGGGGACCGATGCCCATGATCGACGGGTCGACACCGACGGTGACGAAGGACTTGAAGATACCCAGCGGCGTGATGCCGAGCTTTTCGGCCCGCTTCTTCTTCATGACGATGGCCGCGGCCGAGCCGTCCGAAAGGGGCGAGGAGTTGCCGGCAGTGACGCTGCCTTTTGCTGCGAACACGGGGCGAAGCTTCGAAAGCGCTTCCACGGTGGTGCCGGGGCGGGGCATTTCGTCGACTTTGAACTCGAACATCTGCCGCTCGCCGTCGTTGTCGAACTTCACGCCGTGCACGGGCACGATCTCGTCGACGAAAGCGCCGCGTTCGATTGCGGCGAGCGCTTTTTCGTGGCTCCAGGCTGCGAACTCATCTTGCTGAGCACGGCTGATGTTGAAGCGGTTGGCGACGTTCTCGGCCGTGATGCCCATCGGCGTGTAGGTCTCGGGGTACTTCTCCATGACCTCGGGCGATGCGCTCGGCTTGTTGCCGGTCATTGGGACCATGGTCATCGACTCCATGCCGCCTGCGATGACGACATCGTCGAAGCCCGCCTTGACCGAGCCGGCGGCCAAGGCGATGGCCTGTAGCCCGCTCGAGCAGAAGCGGTTGATCGTCATGCCCGAGCTCTCCTCGGGGAGGCCTCCGAGCCTGCCGACCATGCGCGCCACGTTCATGCCCTGCTCGCCTTCAGGGAAGGCGCAGCCAAGCACCAAGTCCTCGACCGTGGCCGGGTCCACCTGCGGGTTGCGCGCCATCAATCCACGAATCACCTCGCCCGCGAGCTCATCCGGACGCCGGTTGGCAAGCGAACCCTTTTTGGCGCGACCAACCGCGCTTCGAACCGCGTCTACGACGACAATCTTACCCATGTCTTTACTCCTGATTCCTTGTTGGCTCGTGCGTCTCGGGTTGGCCTAGTTCCGCAAAGGCTTGTTGGTGGTGAGCATGTGCTGCATGCGCTCCTGGCTCTTGGGCTCGCCACAGAGGCTGATGAAAGCCTCGCGCTCGAGCTCGAGCATCTGTTCTTCGGTGACTTCGTGTGCAGCGCCCGACGGTCCGCCGCAGAGCACCGCCGCGACCTTGCGCGCGATGAGCGCGTCGTGCGCGCTCGCGAAACCGCCCGCTTCGAGTGAGTCGATCATCATGCCGAGCGTGGCCATGCCGCTCTCGCCGGGAAGACGATAAGCGCGCGGGACCGGTGGGTGGTACCCAGCTTCGGCCATGCCGACGGCGCGCCCCTTGGCCTCGGTCAACAAGCGTGCCTTGTCGAACGAAATCCCGTCCGACTTGCGGAAGTAGCCAAACTCCCGTGCCTCCCCGGCGCCGGTCGCGACCCGCGCCATCGCGATGTTTTGGAACGTGCGCGAGACGAAGGGAAGGGTGTCGACCTCGGTACCGTCCGGGATGCCTTCGAGCGCCCGCCAGAGCATGTTCATGTTGCCAGCGCCGCCAGGCAGCAGGCCGACTCCGACCTCGACGAGACCGACGTAGGTTTCCGACGCCGCCTGCACGGCGTCTGCGCCCATGCAGACTTCGAAGCCGCCGCCAACGGTCATGCCGAAGGGCGCCGCCACCACCGGAATGGTCGAGTACTTCATGCGCTGCAGGCCGCCCTGCAGACCGCTGATCGTGGCGCGGAGCTGATCCCAGGCCTTTTGCTGCGCCGCCATCACGACCGCAAAGAGGTTGGCGCCGACGCAGAAGTGGTCGCCTTCGTTGTAGATCACCATGCCGCGGAAATCGCGCTCGGCAAGGTCGACCGCCTGGGTGATCCCCTCGACCACCGCGTCGTCGATGCTGTTGGCCTTGGTCGTAAAGGTCAGACCCAAAATGCCCCCGCCCAGGTCCCAAGCCTCGGTGCCGCGGTTGCTGAATACCGCTGCATCGCCCTGACGCATGATCGTGAGGCTCGCGTTGCGCGGGTCGATGTCGCGCGCGTCGTACTTGCCCGTGGTCAGATTGAAGACGCGGCCATCATTGGTGTAGAAGCTCTCGGCGCCCGACTCGGCCATCTTGTCGATCGAGGCAGGCAGCGGAAGCCCGTCCGCTTTCATGCGATCGTAGGCAACCTTGAAGCCGATGGCGTCCCAGGTTTCGAACGGGCCGAGGTCCCAGTTGTAGCCCCACTTCATGGCGTCATCGACGGCTTCGACGCTGTCGGTGATCTCGGGGATCTTGTTGGCCGAGTAGACGAGGGTGCGCGAGAGCACGTTCCAGGCGAACTTGCCGGCGGGTCCGTCATTTTCAACGAGCGCCTTGACGCGGTCCGCCGGCGAGCCCTTGAGGCTCTTACAAAACTTCTTGATGTCCGCGTCGCCAGCCTTGGCGCGGTACTCGAGCTTGATCGGGTCGAAGGTCTGAATGCCTTCCTTGGTCTTCTTATAGAAGCCGCCTCGGGTCTTGTTGCCGAGGATCTTGCGCTCGACCATCACGTTCATGAACTCGGGCAGCTTGAAGACGTCCCGCTCCGGGTCGTCGGGAAGCGCCGCGTAGCAGTTGTCCGACACGTGCTTGAAGGTGTCGAGCCCAACCATGTCGGCGGTCCGATAGCTCGCGCTCTTCGGATGCCCCATCGGCGGCCCGGTGATCGCGTCAACGTCTTCGGGCGTCAGGCCGTCCTCCAGCATCTGGTTCATCGTGAGCGACATCGAGTAGCAACCGATGCGATTACCGACGAAGTTCGGCGTATCTTTGCCGACGACGATGCCCTTGCCGAGCTGGTCCGTCCCGAAGACCCGCATGCGGTTCATCGTGGCCGGGTCGGTTTCCTCGCCGGCGACCAGCTCGAGAAGCTTCATGTAGCGAACCGGGTTGAAGAAATGCATGACAAGAAAGTTCTTGCGGAATGCATCCCCGCGGCCCTGGAGCATGTCGGCGATGCGAAGCCCAGAGGTGTTCGAGGCGACGACCGTTCCCTCGTCGAGGGTGCTTTCGAGCTTCTCGAAGAGGCTGCGCTTGATGTCGATGTTCTCAATGATCGCCTCGATTACGAGGTCACAACCTTTGAGAAGGTCGATGTCGTCTTCGAGATTGCCGATCGTGACGCGCTTGGCGTAGTTCGGATGAAAGAACGCCGCGGGCCTCGCCTTGAGCGCGCCCTTGAGTCCCCCGGCGGCGAACTGGTTCCGCTTGGCAGGGTTCTTCTGGTCTTCATCGCTCAGCCCCGGTGGCACGATGTCGAGCATCACCACGTCGACCCCGGCGTTGGCAAAGTGCGCCATGATGCCGCTGCCCATAACGCCCGCTCCGATCACACCTGCTCGCCGTACTGGTTTCGTCATTCTTCTCTCCTGAGGTTCGGGCGGAGGAACTTTCCGCAAGACGTGCCCGAAAGCAAGCCGTTACGTCGATCACCCGGTTTGTACTGCTATTTGTAAGGAACGGTGGTTAGCGCCGCGACGAGCTCGTCATGGATGATTCCGTTGCTCGCAATGGCTCCGCCGCCGTAAATCGTTTCTTCGCCACGAAAGGAGGTCAAGCGTCCGCCCGCCTCGCGGATCAGCACCGCAGGCGCGCAAATATCATAGGGTTGAACGCCAGGGTCGACCATGGCATCGGACCGGCCGAGCAGGATCTGCCGATAGCCGTCGAAATCGGGGCAGCCCCGCGCGATGTCACAGGCGTCGGACAAACGAAGGAGCGCCTCTCCAACCCCCGCCATCGTGAACTGCTGTAGCCCCCCGTGGGTTACCGTCGCGTCGGCAAGCGGACCGATCTTGGAAACGCGAACGGGATTGCCGTTGTGTGTCGCGCCCTTGCCCTGCACGCCGACGAAAAAGTCGCCTGCAGCAGGCATGTACGCGATGCCGACGACTGGAACGCGGTCCGCCTCGACGCCCAAGAGCACCGACCAGGTAGACCAGCCACGGACGAAGGCGCGGGTGCCATCGATCGGATCGACGATGAAGCGGAGCCCGGTGCTGCCTTTGAGAACGCCGGTTTCTTCGCCGAGAAAGCCCGCCTCTGGAAAGGCCGCGACGGTGTGATCACGGATGATGTGCTCCGCTTCGCGATCGGCGATCGTCACCGGGCTTCGGTCCGGCTTTTTCTCCGGCACGACGCCTTGTTGAAAATGCTTCAACGCAGCGTCGCCTGCACGGCGGACAACCTCTTCCAACGCGTGCAATCCGTCCGGTCCGCCAATACGAGTGATATCGAACGCTTCGGTCATGAGGGGAGCATGACCTCTGGTTGCATCGTTTCCAATTGACGCCCCTAGCTTCTGTCTCCACGATAGTCCCCATGGCGCAACGGGGGTCGATCGTGCCATTCGCCGGCTGGCGGCGGACTCGGTTGTTGGGGGAGTCTCCTCTGCGCCAAGCGGTGAGGTCCATCGGCGACCGGGCCGTGCGATTCGCCGAAGAGGTCGTCGGCCAAGACCTCGATGCCCGCATCGCCGGAATCAAGACCCATCCGAACGAAGTCGGTCACGATCCGTTCGGCTTCGACCCGGAAACCAGCCGCTACGCGCTGGCCGTCGCGGCCCTCCTGCACCGACGCTACTTCCGAACCGAGGTCTTTGGCATCGACCGGGTCCCTCGGGGCAGGGTGCTCATCGTGGCCAACCACTCCGGCCAGCTGCCCGTCGACGCGGTGATGATCGGCAGCGCCCTGATGCTCGACGCGGATCCGCCGCGGTTCCCCCGGAGCATGGTCGAGACCTGGACGGCGGAGTTGCCCTTCATTTCCACGCTCTATCCCCGGCTGGGCCAGGTCGTGGGTTCACCAGAGAACGCCCGGCGCCTGCTTCGGCAGGACGAGAGCCTCATCGTCTTCCCCGAAGGCGCCCGGGGCATCAGCAAGACGTTCGATCAGCGCTATCAACTCACCGATTTCGGCCTGGGCTTCGTCCGTCTCGCGCTCGAAACGAATACGCCGATCGTCCCCGTCGCGGTGATTGGCGGCGAAGAGCAGTATCCGTCGATTGCGGACTTCAAGCCCTTGGCGCGGCTCCTGAGGATGCCCGCGTTCCCCGTCATGCCGCAGGTCTTCTTCGGCATGCTCGCGCCCCTGCCCACCAAGTACCGTCTCTACTTCGGCGACCCCTTCCATTTCGAAGGCGACCCCGACGACGACGACTCCAAAATCGAAGAAAAAGTCTGGCTCGTGAAGAGCACGATTCAGAGCATGGTGAATCGCGGCTTGCGCGAGCGTAAAGGCGTGTTCATCTGACCGAGACCCTCGCAATGTCGAACCCTCACACCAGCAACCGAATCAAACCGAGCGCGCGCCGGGGGCGTGAGCCCGTGCGCCAGCGTCCGTCTGCGAGGGCGCCAGTCGCGCGCGGTGTGTTTGGTCATTCGGCCAATCTCTCGATCCCGGTGGCGCAGCCTGCCGAGCCGCAGCGCCAGGCCGAGCCCGCGACGGGCAAACGCCCCAAACCCGCCACCGACGGCGCGGTCTTGGTGACCGGAGTCTGTGGGCGTCTCGGGAGGCTTCTGGTCCGGGAGCTCCATCGAACCGATCGTGTCGTCGGCGTCGATCGACGCTCCTTCGACGACCGTCCCAAAGACATCATCCACCATCAAATCGACATGCGACGCAAGAAGATGAAAGACATCTTCCGCGGCCGCGACGTGCGCGCAGTCGTTCACCTCGGCATCCTTCACGACCCGCGGCGAAGCGACCGCGAGCGCCACTCCTGGAACGTCGTCGCCTTCCAGAAGCTGCTCGATTACATGTCGCAGTACAACGTTCCGAAGCTCGTCGTGCTCTCGGGCGCCAACGTCTACGGCCCTCAGCCCAATAACCCGCAGTTTCTGACCGAGGACGCGCCCTTGTTGGGCGCCCAGCAGTTTGGCGGCATGCGCGACCTGGTCGAGCTCGACATGCTCGCCCAAAGCTTCTTTTGGAGGCAGGCCGAAACCGAGACCGTCGTTCTACGGCCCTGCCACATCGTCGGCCGAGTCCACAACGCCGCCAGCAACTACCTCCGGCTCGAGCGCCCGGTGATGGTGATGGGCTTCGACCCGATGATGCAGGTCGTGCACGAACGGGACGTCGTCCGCGCGATCCAGCTTGCCCTTCGGCCCGGCGTCCGCGGCATCTTCAACATCCGTGGGCCTGGCGAGATGCCGCTCTCGCATCTGATCCGCCAGGCTGGTGGTCGTCCGCGCGTCGTGCCTTCACCGCTCGCCAGGGTCGCCCTCGACCAGCTCTGGAGGCTCCGGCTCAGCTCGTTTCCGTCCGAGGAGCTCGACCACCTCCGCTACGTCTGCATGGTCGACGACTCACGGGCCCGGACCGAGTTGGGGTACGAGCCCGTGCATTCGATCAGCCGCGTTCTTCGGGACGTCCGGCGGTTACGCTACCAGCTGGCTTAGCGGCACTTGCCGTCGATGCAGTTTGCCCCATCGGGGCAGTCAGATTGGACGCGGCAGTCGCTCTGAAGCTCGCTTTCGGCGTAGCAGAGGTTGTCGGGCCCGCAGAGCGGGACCTGACCGTCGCGCGAGGTGCAGATCAAATCAGGCTCGGGGAGGCTGATGTCGCACTCGGTGCGGCAGAGTCCTTCCACACAGATGCTGCCGTCGCAGTCCGCATCGGTGCGGCAATAAGGCGTCGGCGCCTCGGGGTCGGGGCTCGTGCGCGGCCGGCAGAAGCCCTCGGGGTCGCAAACCTCGATCGCGTCGTTGCAGCCTTCGTCGCAGCGGCGGAGGCAGGTTCCCTCGACGCAGTTGGTCGACAGGTCCGGGCATTCGCTGCTGTCGATGCACTCACCGACGATCGGCTGGCAGAGACTTGCCTCACAGGCCGTACCGTTCGGGCAAATCGTGTCAGGGCCACAGAGCAGGCGGCAGCGGTTGTTGGCGCAGGTGAAGCCGGCCGAGCACTGGAAATCGAACTGGCAGGTTTCCGCGACCGCGGTGCAGACGTTCTCCAAACAGAGCTCGCCGCCCGGGCAGTTGTCGTCGGCCAGGCAGTCCCCCGCGGTGGCGGGCCGGCAGCTGTCGCGGAAGTCACACTCGAAGCCCGACGTGCAATCGGGGTCGGCGCGGCATTCGGCGACTGCCGGGATGTAGCAGCCGCCGTCGGCGCGGTCGCAATAGCTGCCGACCGGACAATCACCGTCGGTTAGACAGATTCCGAAATCGTAGCCGATGCAACTGTTTGCCTGCGGATCGCAGAACGTGTCCGACGGGCAATCGAAGTCGCTCTGGCAGGAGACCTGAACTTCGCGCTGCACCGGCCCGGAGCCATAAATGGGGCAGCCGGTGAGGAGCAGCAGAAACGGGAGGAAAGAGACTGCGCGTGAATGGGCCATGAAACTCCGACGCGCCCCGAACGGCGGTATTCAAGGCCCTGCCGGCTAGCCCAGAAAGGTGTCCTCGAAGGCGCGATTTTGGCGCAATGCCTCGTACAAAACGATGGCCACAGCGTTGCTCAGGTTCAGGCTTCGGACGGCTCCGATGGTGGGGATGGCCCAGACATTTTGCCGGTCCTCGAGCAGCTCGCGCGGCAGCCCCACCGACTCCCGGCCGAAGACCAGGGCGTCACCGGGCTCGAAGGCCGCTTCCAAGTAAGAACGCGAGGCAGTGGCAGAAAATAAATGAATTCGGCGATGTGGGTCGGATTCCTCGAACGCCTCGAATGATTCATGGCGGTGGATCTCGACCAGATCCCAGTAGTCGAGGCCCGCACGGCGGACCGAGTGCTCATCGATTTGGAAGCCGAGCGGGCCCACCAAGTGCAGCGGCGACTGGGTCGCTCCGCAGGTCCGGGCGACCGCCCCGGTGTTGGGCGGGATCTCGGGCTCGACCAGGACCACGTGGAATGGGCTGGTCGTCGGCGAGGCGCGTAGCTTGAGGCCTTGGGGCATGCCGGTTCTTACGATAGAGGGTAGCGGCATGGCAAAGCGGAGCTGGTTGTTGGCGATCCTGGGAGTCATCGGGGCTCTGCTGCTTTGGCGTCAGAGTCGGCCGGAGGCGTCTGCTGCATTGCTGCAATGGGCCAACGTCGCGGCCCTGGTGGCGCCACCGGTCGGTCTGGACTGGGATCGGGTCGATGCCTATCCCGAGGTGCAGGAAGCGGTCAAGGGCAGCGATCCGGCTCGCTTGCGCGAGGCACTCGAAGGAGCCGGGCTTCAGGGTCTTTGGGTCGGCGTGTCGGTTGGGCTGTCCTCGGGTGCGGATCTTCCGTTGGCCAAACGTTTCGCGGCCGGCGCTGTCGTACGCGGGTTTCGAGGAGCCGTGCTCACGACTCAGGGGCTGCTTTACGTCATCGACGAGACCAAGTGGCCGGTGGTCATTTCGGATCGGGTTCTCGCTCGCGTCGCGCGCCGCATTCTCGAAGGGAGTGCGCCGCCGCCGATGGATGCGTTTCCCAAAGAGCTGACCGAGGAGCAGGCGGTCGAGGTGTTGATCGTGTTGAGCGGCGGAACTGGTCCGCGGCTGTGGCGATCGGCGCGTGAGCACTCGATTGCCGAGGGGCTGGTCACCGCATCGCTCGCGGCGCGGGAACGCTGGGAGGAAAGGGCGGAGACGATGGGGGGACCGCTCGGTGAGCGCCTCGAACAGCTCGACGTCGAGGTCGCGTTTCTGTTCGACGACGGCACCTTTGACCCGGGGGCCACCTCTCTGATCGACGGGCTCGTCAAGCCGCAGCACGGGGTGGCTTACGAGCAGCCGGCACGCTGGCGCTATTTGCTGCCTCGCGCGACCCACAGGGCGGACAGCCCGACCGGTGCCTACAAGCAGCTATTCCGAGACAACGGCCTTCCCGAGGACAGCTTCGGCCGCCGCGACCTGCGCCTCTATCGCCTCCGGATGCAGACGGTGTCGATCGATCAAGGCTCGACGGGTTCGAGGTGAGCGGGCGCGCCGGTCGGCTCCGGTGCGGGATCGACGATTGCTTCCGCCTCGAAGGTGTCGAGCGCCGCCTCGCCGTGTGCAGGGAGCAAGATCACGAAGGTCGTGCCGAACCCTTCACGGCTGCGCACGTCGATACGGCCGCCCGCCTCGGAGATGATTCGTTGGGAGATGGCCAGACCGAGGCCGGTTCCCTGCTGCTTGGTGGTGACGAAGGGCACGAACAGATTGGCGAGCAGGCCGGGTGCGATTCCGGGGCCCGTGTCACGCACGCTGATTTGCACCCAGCGCCGGGCGCCGCCTCCGAGGCGGAAGCTGTCCTGATTTCGGGTTTCGACGAAGATGTCGCCGCCGCCCGTCATGGCCTGCACCGCGTTTTGGACGAGGTTGATGAGGACCTGTCGAAGGTGCTCGATGTCGATGCGCACCCGGGGCAAGTCCTGCGCCATCTCGACGTGAAGCGTCACGTCGACCGAGTCGCATTCCGGGCGGAGAAACTGGAGCGTCAGCTCAACGGCCGCGTTGACTTGCATCGGCTCGGGATCGGTATGGGCGGGTCGGGCGTAGTCCAAGAACGAGCTGACGACGCGATTCAGGCGATCGACCTCATCGACGATGATGTCGAGGAACTCCGCGCCATCTTCGGGCGGCGCGGAGGTCTCGGTCAGGTACTGGGCGCTGGCCTTGATCGATCCCAGCGGATTTCGAATTTCGTGCGCCAGCCCGGCCGCCATTTCGCCGAGCGCGGCGAGCCGGTCCTTTTCCTTCATCTGTTGATAGACCTGAGAGTTCTCGATGGTGACGGCCACCTGGTTGGCCAAGCCGGCTAGCAGTTGCACCTCCTCCCGCGAGAAGGCGTCTCTCAGCCGGTCGTCCCTGAGGGCGATGAAGCCATACAGCTCTTCGGACTCGCCGCGGAGGCCTAGGCAGACGGAGGCCTGAAGCGCACGCATCGTGACCGCGATGTCGTGTGCGGTTTCGGCCTCGCGGTCGTCGCCGACCAGCCTTCGCTCCTCGAGCTCGCGTTCCGCGTTTTCGAGAACCGAAGTGCCGATCTTCGAGAGTCGATCGAGGAGCGGTCGCGCTGGCGCCATTTCGACCCGCTCGGTGGGCTTGGGGCCAAAGTGGTTCTTCAGCTTGAACACCCGTGCATCGGGCCCGAGCAGGTACAGAGCGCCCTGGGTGAATCGAGGCGACGCGTCGAGCCCATCGATCAGGACTTGGCCGAGCTCGTCGACGTCGAGGATGTGGGCGACCGACCTTCGAAGCGCCAGGATGGTTCGCTCGAGCTCGAAGCGTTCGTGGAAGAACACCTGTGAAATCCATTCCTGCACCTTGGTTCGAACAGGGTCGAAGAGAATGAGCACGACGAATGCCGACACGACGACGTGGAGGAAAAGCTGCTCTCCCGAAACCAGGCGCATCAGCCACAAGATCAAAGCCAGCACGAAGGCGAGCGCGGTCAAGACACCCAGGCGCCCGGCCAGCTCATAGAGGTCGAACAGGCGGTAATGGGTGATCGACTGCGAGAGCGCGTACAGGAAGACCAGGATCAAAATCGTGCCGACCGGCGGAATGTCGAGACCGACGTACGGGAGATACTCGACTAAGGTGAAGAGCCCGCCGAAGCCGCCGACCAGAGCGATGTAGCGAAGACGCGCGCCTTCGACCCGCGAGTCGGTTTCGAATCCGAGCTTGTAGAGATAGCCGAGCGCCAGCGAGAGGAACACCGTCGCGTAGAGAAGCAAGCCTCCGACGACGACCGCGTGATCGTAGAACGGTGTCAGCATCGCGCCGAGAAGGACCACTGCCGCGACGACCGACGCACGTTTGAGAAAGCGCGTGCGGCCGGTCTCCCCGGGCGCGAACACGCTAAAGAAGCGCACCGCCGCCAGCGGGAGCAAGACGCCGCAGATCAAATTGAAGCGCTCCCAGAACGGCACTCGGCCGACGACACCGAGCACGAATGTGCTCACGTACCAAAGGCCGGTGTTCGTGGCGAGGATGCCAAAGAGCCATCGGTCGCGTTGGCGTTGGGTGCGCAAAAGGACGCTCGCCGCAAGCGCAAAGCACAAAAGCGCCGCTATGAACGAGGTTTGGGTGCGTGCGTCCACGGCCGAAGCCTAACAGCTCCCCCGGGCCTGGTCAGTTGCTAGACTGCGCCTCGCAATGGCGTTGCAGATCCTCGATGGGGCGATCGGGACCGAGCTGGCTTCACGCGGCCTGACGCTCGAAGCGCCGAAATGGAGTGCTCGCGCGATCCATGAGGCGCCCAAGCTGCTGGCGGAGGTCCACGCAGCCTACGTACAGACAGGCGCGACGCTCCACACCGCCAACACGTTTCGGACGCAGCCTCGCTCGTTCGGGGATGGATGGCTCGTCGCGCTAACCGACGCGGTTCGGATCGCGCGCGAGGCTATAGGGTCAGGTCAGGCCGTGCTCGGGAGCATGGCGCCCGTCGAGGACTGCTATCGACCAGACCTGAGCCCAGGTAGGGAGGGACGATCGGAGCATCGGCAGGTCGCGTCCGCACTCGCAGACGCGGGGTGTGACGTCTTGCTCTGCGAGACCTTCGCCAATGGAGAAGAAGCGCTCGTCGCCGCCGAAGAAGCGATGGCGACCGGTCTGCCCGTCTGGCTCTCTTTGACAGCCGGGCCGTTCGGCGAGCTGAGAACGCCCGAGGAGCTGGCGCGGATCGGGAACGACGCCGCTTCGATCGGCATCGATCGGCTCCTGGTGAACTGTATCGCCGCGACGCAAATGGCAGCCTACGTCGACGCGATCGCCTCGCTTGGCGTGCCATTGGGTGTGTATGCGAACGCCGGCCGGGAGGACGAAGCGCTCGGCTGGGGTGCGACGAGCCCAGCGGCCGCGGATGCCTATGCAACGCTCGCCGAACGATGGAAGGAGGCCGGCGCGTCGGTCATTGGAGGCTGTTGCGGTACGGGGCCGCTGCACATCCAAGCCCTGGCCGTTCGCTTTGCTTAGTGGTTGGCTGCGGTTCGCGCGGTCGATTCCGAATCGATGAGCTCGCTCACCGTCTGCAGCAAGTCGGAGGGATCGAACGGCTTGCGGAGCCAGCGCTCGGGTTTGCCGTCCGGATCGGCGTCGTCGGGTGGCGGAGCGCCGCTCATGATCGCCGCGCGGGTCACCAGTCCCTTCTTGCGCAGCATCCCGAGCAGGATGTCCCCCCGCTCGTCGGGCAGGGTGAGATCGATCATCGCCGCAGAGAAGGGACCCTTGCTCGCAAGCGCCTCTTCGGCGCTGCCCACACAGGTCGAAGCCACACCGGACAACATCAGGGTCGTCGCGATGAGCCCACGCACGCCTTCGTCGTCTTCCACAACAAGGATGTGGCTGCGTTCGGCTTCTTCGGGCTTCATGACTCGGCTGATCCGAGGTCGCTTCGGCACCAAGTCGGACTCGCGCTTCACGCCGGCCTCGGGCAGCTCGATTCGAAACTTCGCCCCTCGTCCCGGTGAGGTATCGAGGCGAATCCTGCCGCCCAGAGACTCGACTGTGCCGCGAACGATGGCCAAGCCAAGGCCCGTCCCTTCCGCTCGGGTCGTGTAGTACGGCTCGAACGCGACCGCTTGCTCGGCTTCGGACATCCCCGGGCCGTTGTCGAGAACCTCGAGCTCGACCAGAGAGCCGCGTGAGTAGGCGTGGATGGACACGTTGCCCGCTGCCGGAACCATCTGCACCGCGTTGTGGGCGAGGTTCCAGACGATCGAGAAGAGTTGCGATCGCTTGCCTTCGACCCAGCACGAGTCCTCGACATCTGCGTGAACGTTCACACGCTTGCTCTGCGCTTCGGGCCGAATGAGGCGAACGACGTCCCGAATGACGACCGAGAGGTCGGTGCGCGTCCGTTCATGATTGGTGTGCCGCACCATTCGCAAGAGGTCTTGGGTCGCATCGCGGGCGACCTGCGCGCTTTTCTCGATCAAGCTCAGCGCTTCTTCAGGAGGCGCTTTGTCGGGGCGCTCGCGGGCGACCTGCGCCCAGCCGACGATCGCGCTCAGCGCGTTGGCAACTTCATGGGAAACGCCTGCGGCGAGGTCGGCGGCGGCCGCCTTCGCTTGAATGCTTTCAGCGATCGGGCTTTCCTGCGAGGTGATCAACACCGCCGCGCGTCCGGCGTCGATCGGAATCGCGAGCAGCTGCACGCCGGGCCGAGGTGCGAACGCGGCCTGCTTCCCGGCGCGGGCGCTCTCGACGGCGTCTCGCAACCCGGCTTCATCGACGCTCCCGAGCACTTGCAGTGCGCCGCCGATCAGATCGGTGGGCGCCTCTCCCTGGAGGGCGACGAGTGCGCCAGGGTTGCCGTGCACGGTGCCGTTCTCCCTTTCTTCGAGGAGGGTCAGGCGGAGTTGGTTAGCCATCCAACGGATTAGTTCTAATGTCACCGCAAATGTCCGTTTCAAGCAAAAAGGTAAGCGGTTTTGGGCTGATCCGTCAATCGAATCCCATCTTTTGGTGAGTGAGGACGCAGACCTCGCCTCAAAGGACGGATCTGCTACCTTCGGCGCCCCATGGCGGACCCCAAGATCACGCTAGAGCAGGTTTTGCACGTTGCAAAGCTAGCCAGGCTGACCCTGTCCGACCAGGAGGCACGCCAGATGCAGGAGCAGCTGGACGCGATCCTCGGTTACATGGAAGGCCTCGACGACCTCGACGTGTCCGAGGTTCCGCCAACGTTCCATTCGATTCCCATGGATGCGCCCCTGCGGCCCGACGTGCCCGAACGGTGCAGCGACCGCGCCGAAACCCTGGCGCAGGCGCCGGCGAGTGAAGCTGGCGGTTATGCGGTGCCCCTCGTGCTCGAGGTCGATTCGTGAGCGGCTTCCCGTGGCAGAGCGCCTTCGAGGTTCGTGAACAGGTCGCCGCCGGTTCCGTCAGCGCGGTCGAAGTCACACGGGCCTACCTCGCGCGCGCCGAAGCGCTCAACCCAACCCTCTCATGTTTCCTGACGATCGATCACGAGGGCGCGCTCGCGGCCGCTGCCCAGGTCGATCACAAGCGGGCGGCCGGGGAAGCGTTGGGGCCCTTGGCGGGCGTTCCCATCGCCGTCAAAGACAACCTCTGTACGCGTGGCGTTCGGACGACCTGCGCATCGAAGATCCTCGGTGAGTACATCCCGCCGTACGACGCGCACGTCGTCGAGGCCTTGCGCGCATCGGGCGCCGTGCTCCTCGGGAAGACGAATCTCGATGAGTTCGCGATGGGCTCGTCCAACGAGAACTCGGCATTCGCCAACGTGCACAATCCCTGGGCGCTCGACCGCGCGCCTGGCGGCTCCTCGGGCGGCTCGGCTGCCGCAACGGCCGCCGGCTTGGCTCCCTTGGCGCTCGGCAGTGACACGGGCGGATCGGTGCGTCAGCCTGCGGCGTTTTGCGGGATCACGGCCATCAAGCCGACGTACGGCCGTGTCTCCCGCTATGGGCTCGTGGCGTTTGCATCGTCGCTCGACCAGGTGGGACCCATGGCGCGTTCGGTGCGGGAGGCTTCGCAGCTGCTCGAGGTGGTGGCCGGCCATGACCGGCGCGATGCGACTTCGGCCGAGCGTGGCACGGGGGCATACCTTGCTGCCTGCGATCGCGGAGTCAACGGGCTCCGCGTCGGTGTGGTGCGCGACTTGATCGATGGCCTGCAGGACGCAGATGTTCGCGCGAGCGTCGAGGCGGCACTCGGCGCGCTCGAGCAGGAAGGCGCGGTTCTGGTCGACGTTGCGCTTCCGCACGCCAAGCACGCGGTCTCGGTGTACTACCTGATCGCGACGGCCGAGGCGTCGAGTAACCTCGCGCGATTCGACGGGATTCGCTATGGCCTCCGGGTTCCGGGCAAGGATCTGACCGAGACGTACACCAACACGCGCGCGGAGGGCTTCGGTCCCGAGGTTCGACGACGCATCATGCTCGGCACGTATGCCCTTTCAGCGGGATACTATGACGCATTCTATCTCAAGGCGCAGCGCGTTCGAACCCTGATCCGGCGCGACTACGACATGGCCTTCGAACGCTGCGATGTCGTGTGCACGCCGACCACGCCGACGCCGGCGTTCGCGCTCGGCGAGAAGACCAGCGACCCGCTCGAAATGTACCTTGCCGACATCTTCACCTTGCCTCCGAGCCTTGCGGGTTTGCCGGCGATCAGCACTCCGAGCGGTCTTTCCGCCGGAGGGCTTCCGGTCGGTCTCCAGCTCGTCGCACCTCCCTTCGAGGAAGAAGTTCTTTGTAGCGTGTCGCAGGCTGTCGAAGACCAGTGCGGGCTGCTCAGCAAGCGTCCCGCGGCGCTGCCCTGACGCCTATTTGGGGCCGGCCTGCTTGTGTTCCGATTCGGCCGGCGCTTGCAGCGCTCGCATCGACGCTCTGGACCGCCGTTCTTCGCCCGCAACTTCCACGCGGTTTCGGCCTCGGGCCTTGGCGCGGTAGAGGGCTTGGTCGGCCTGCTCGATCAGGACGTCGGCGGTGGTGCCCGGGCGCAGCATAGCGAGGCCGATGCTGACGCTAATGTGCTCGGGCCCCTCCTCTCCCTGCGCAGTGGTCGCGAGCCGTCCCCGGAGCCGTTCAGCGACAATCCGCGCGGCCGCCAGTTTGATCTCGGAGAAGATGACGAGGAACTCCTCACCGCCCCAGCGCGACACGATGTCGTTTCGGCGGACGTACTCGGTGAGCGACTTGGCGATCTGCTGCAGAACCTGGTCGCCCGCCGCATGCCCGTATTCGTCGTTGATCGCCTTGAAGTGATCGACGTCGCACATGGCCACGCAAAGCCCGGTGTTGTTGCGACGCGCTCGAGCGATCTCCTCTTCGAGGCGCTTGCTCGCGTGCCGGCGGTTGTAGAGCCCGGTGAGCCCATCGGTCAGCGCGAGGAGCTGCGTTTCTTCGACCAGGAACAGAGACTTCACCAAGATGCCCAAGGCATCGGCGATGAGCTCCAAGCTGCGTAGATCGGGCGCGGAGCAGACGTTGGCGCCACCAAAGGCCTGCAGGGTGCCCAGGGTTTCGTTGCGGACACTGATGTTGCAGCTGTAGGACCGCCCGCCGATGACGTGGGGGCCGGTACCGTACTTCGGGTCGGGATCAATGGTGGTACGAGTTGCCCCGATGCTCTTTTCGGGAATCCCGAGAGCGGCGAGCCCAGCGGCTGGCGTGTCTTCGGGCCAGGGGCCCCGCGCGCGAATCGTGTAGGTTGGCCCACCTGGGCCGAGGAGCTGGAAGACCAGATACGGGCAGCCGACGACTTCCCCAGCCAGCTCCAAGACTTTGTCGCTGAACTCGTGTCGATCGTGCACGTGGTCCATCAGGCGGCGGACTTCAGATTGGACGACGACGTCGAACAGATGGTGGTCGAGCACGGCGCTCACGCGTTCCAGCGGCGTGCCCGTGACCTCGGGTCTCATGCTGCGGCGCGGCTTCCGGCCTGCCAAGATCTCCTCGATGGCGGGCAGGAGCTTCTCATCCATGTCTTCTTTGGCGAGGTAGGCATCCGCACCTGCGTTGCGACCCCAGAAGCGGGTCTTCGCTTCATTGGCGGCGGTCAGCAGAATGAAGGCGATGTCAGCCATGCCTGGGTCACCACGGAAGACGCGGCAGAGTTGGACTCCGGTGATCGCATCCATCTCGATGTCGCTCACGACCAGGTCGAAGGTGTGCTCGAGGGTGAGCGCGAGCGCTTCTTCGCCCGAAGCGGCTTGGGTGATGTGGAGTCCGAGCGTCTCGAGCTTTTGCACGACACGACTGCGAATCGACGGACTATCGTCGACCACGAGCACCCGAAAGCTTTCGGGTGTATTTTCCCCTTGCCCAGTCTCTGAAGGCATTTCCACCCGTCTCCATGATGGGCAAATCCCTAGGGAAATGCCAATGTATCTGGGGTCCGCGCGCCATGGCCTTCCGTCTTTGGTGCGCTATAACCGGCGCGCATGACCGCATATGAGCCGGTGATTGGCCTCGAAGTGCACGCCCAGATGCGTTCGCGCACGAAGCTGTTTTGCGGGTGTCCGACGGAGTACGGGGCGCCCCCCAATGAGCACACATGTCCAGTATGCCTCGCCCTTCCTGGCGCCTTACCGGTGCCAAACGAAAAGGCGATCGAGCTTGCCGTCCAGGCGGGGCTGGCGCTCGAGTGTGAGGTCGCGACCCACAGCGTCTTTGCGAGGAAGAATTACTTCTATCCGGACCTTCCCAAAGGCTATCAGATCTCGCAGTTCGAGCTTCCTTTGAACGGCGCGGGGCACCTGGACATCGAAGTCGATGGAGAGACCAAGCGCATCGGAATTACGCGCATCCACGTTGAAGAGGACGCGGCGAAGAACATCCACGGCTCCGGATCGACCGCGGTCACGGTCGTCGATTTCAACCGGGGCGGCACGCCGTTGATCGAAATCGTCAGCGACCCCGATTTGCGAAGCTCCGAGGAGGCCGAGGCTTACCTCCGCAAGCTGCGCGACCTGTTGATGTTCATCGGGGTCAACGACGGCAACCTCGAGGAGGGCTCCTTTCGATGTGACGCCAACGTGTCGATACGCCCCGTTGGCCAAGAAGAGTTCGGCACGCGGGCGGAGCTCAAAAACATCAACTCGTTTCGATTCGTAAAGAAGGCGATCGACCATGAGATCGCGCGCCAGGAAGGTGTGCTGCAGAGCGGCGGGACGGTCGTCCAGGAGACCCGCACCTGGAGCGAGGCCCAGGGCAAGACAATTTCGATGCGCAGCAAAGAAGAGGCGCACGACTATCGCTATTTTCCGGATCCGGATCTGCCTCCGGTGGCCGTCACGAAGGAGCGCATCGAAGCGCTTCGGGCAGCGCTTCCGGAGCTCCCAGAAGCCAAGCGGACGAGGTGGCAAGTGGAGCTCGGGCTGACCGAGTACGACGCGGGCGTCCTTTCCGGTCATCCCGAGATTGCGAACTACTTCGAAGAGGCAACCCGCGCTTTTGTGGACCAGTCCGGCACGAAGGCCGAGGCCGCTGGCAAGAAGGTGGGCAATTTCGTTCAGGCCGAAGTCTTGCGCCACGTGACCACCGACGGGCTCGAGGCCCTGTTCCCTGTCGCGCCGACCGCGGTGGCCGAGCTTCTCGCGTGCGTCGAAGACGGAACGATCAACGGAAAGATCGCCAAGACGGTGTTCGCTTCGATGGTGGAGACGGGGACGGGTCCGAAGGTTATCATCGAGCAGCAGGGCTTGGCGCAGGTCACCGACGCCGGAGCCATCGAGGCCGAGGTGAGCCGCATTCTCGAAGCCAGCCCCGCGCAGGTGGCTCAGTACAAAGAAGGCAAAACGAACGTCATCGGCTACTTCGTTGGGCAAGTGATGAAGGCGACGAAGGGCGCGGCGAATCCGAAGGCCGTCAACGAGATTCTCCGACGTCTGCTGGACGAGCGATGACAGGGGGCCTTTCGCGCGCACCCTTGAGCGGCGCCGATTGGTTTGCAGTCGAGTTCGACCCGGCCCGGCAAGAGGTGGTGATGCTCGACCAGCGGCTCCTGCCGGCGGAGGTCAAGTACCACCACTACCGCAAGCCGGACGACGTGGTGTCGGCGATTCGCGAGATGGTGATTCGTGGGGCGCCTGCGATCGGAGTGGCCGCGGCCTATGCGCTCGCGATGGTTGCGCGCGACGAGCAGGGTGATGCGAAGATGTTTCTGGTGGCCAACGGAACCGCAGGGCGGATCCTGAATGGCACGCGACCGACCGCGGTCAACCTCGCCTGGTCGATCGCGAGAATGTCCCGAAAGGCGGGCGAGGTTTGTGAGCTTGCTCCGGAGGCTCGCTACCGGGGGATGCTCGAAGAGGCCGAGGCGATGCACCGCGAAGACGTCGACGCATGCCGTTCCATGGGCGCGCTCGGCGCTGCCGAGATCCCCGATGGTGCCGTGGTTCTCACGCATTGCAACGCCGGGGCGCTGGCGACCGGGGGGTATGGCACCGCGCTCGGCGCGATTCGATCCGCGCATGCGCAGGGCAAGGGCATCCGGGTGCTGGCCGGCGAAACACGCCCCTACCTACAAGGCGCGCGGCTCACCGCATGGGAGCTTCATCAAGACGGGATCCCCGTCGAGGTGATCACGGACAGCATGGCAGGGCACTTCTTCCAGAAGGGAGAAATACAGTTCGTGGTGGTCGGCAGCGATCGAATCGCAGCCAACTCCGATGTGGCCAACAAGATCGGCACCTATCCGCTGGCGGTGCTGGCAAATCAACACGAGGTGCCGTTTACGGTTGCAGCGCCCTGGAGCACGGTCGACCTTCGGGCGCGCTCGGGAGCCGACATCCCGATCGAGGAGCGCTCCCGAGATGAGGTGGCGAGCATTGGCGACACCATGTTGGTCGCAGACGGAATTCCCTGTCGGCATCCGGCCTTCGACATCACGCCAGCGCGCCTCGTCGATGCAATCTACACGGAGCGCGGCGTCATCCGCCCGAAGATTGGCGAGCGTCCAGACGTGCTGCGAGGCTGAACCCGTCGTTCACCGAAGCCCCGTTCTACGAGGCGCGCCTAGCTCAGAGTCGAAGCAGCGCAGCGCCCCAGTTCAAGCCGGCACCAAGGGCGAGAAAGCACAAAAGATCGCCTTCGCGAATGCGGCCCTCACGTCGAAGCTCGTCGGTGAGGATGCCAATCGTGGCCGCCGAGGTGTTGCCGTAGCGCGCGATGTTCGAAGGGATCTTCTCGGGAGGAATCCGAAGCGAATCCCGGACGGCCCGATTGATTCGGTCGTTGGCCTGGTGCGCGATGAAACAGTCGATCTCGTCTTGGGAGACGCCGCGGGTTTCGCAGAGCGATTTCACGGTGCGCGAGAGTGTTTGAACCGCCTTCTTCAGAAGGGAAGGGCCGCGCATCTGCGGAATGTGCTCTTCGGCAAGCAGTGCCTCCGGCGTGACGTAAGGAATGCGCCGAAAGCCGCAGCCCGGAACATACAAATGGTCGAAGGCGTCTCCGTCGCTGTGCAACTCGGCGCCGAGGAAACCGCCGTCCGGCGCCTGGCTTTGCCGGAGCACCATCGCGGCGGCGCCGTCTCCAAAGACCACGGCCAGGCCGCGGTGCCGGTTCGCGCGCTCGTAGGCTTCCGCCGACGCCTGGCCCTCTGCTTCGGAACGCACGAGGTTCCAGTCCGACCAGGGCATGAAGCCGGCGTGAACCTCGGCGCCGACCAGCAGGATGGTCTTCGCAGCGTCGGTTTGGACGAGCGCGTTGGCCAGTTGCAAGGCGTAGGGGATCGCCGCGCACTGTTGCCGGATGTCGAGCGCCGGGACGCCCGAGATCCCGAGCTTCGCGCCCAAAAGTGGCCCCGAGCCAGGAAAGAAGTGGTCGGGCGTCATCGTGGCGAAGATGATGTAGTCGATGTCCGATGCATCGAGACCGGCGTCGTCGATCGCCTGCTTGGACGCCTCGACCGCGAGGTCGCTCGGCCCTTGCCCGTCACGCGCGAAGTAGCGCTGTTTGATTCCGGTGCGTGCCTCGATCCATTCGTCGCTCGTGTCCATCACGCGGGCGAGGGCCTGGTTCGGCACCGGCTCGCCCGGGAGATGGCGTCCGGTCCCGAGGATCGTCACGCCGCTCATGCGAGGATCTCGCCTTGCCACAGGGCTTCCGGGCCGCTCCGCCGGCGCACCAGACGAGAGCGCGAACCGTCGACGAGAACCTCAGGGGGCAGGGGGCGTGCGTTGTACATGCTCTGCATCTCCCGTCCGTAAGCGCCGGCTCCGCGAATGGCAAGTAAGTCGCCCTGCTTCACTTCTGGCAAAGGGCGGTCCTTCGCAACGAAGTCGCCCGACTCGCAGACGGGTCCGACGACGTCGACCGAAACGAGATCGGCGCGAGGGTCTGGCTCCGCGATCGGCATGATCGCATGGTAGGCGCCGTAAAGCGCGGGGCGGATGAGCTCGGTCATGGCGGCGTCGACGATGACGAACCGGCGATCGCCTTGCATCTTGGTGTACAGAACGCGCGTCAAGAGCACGCCGGCATCACCGACCAGCGCTCTCCCAGGCTCGGTGATGATTTCGACTTCCGGGCGCAACATGCCGGAGTCTTCGAGGCCTTCGCGGATCGCTTCACCGAACCGGGCGGCGGGCGGATAGGCGTCGACTTCTTGCCCGTAGTGCATGGGCCAGCCGCCGCCTACGTCAATCGCGCGCAGCCTCGCCCCTCGGTCGATGCAATGGCCGGCGAAGTTGCCGAGGATTGCGATCGCTTCGCGCAGCGGCTGTGGGGACGAAAGCTGCGAGCCGATGTGACAGGCGACCGCTTCGAGGTCGAGGTGGGGGCTATCGAGGACACGGGGAACGATCGACTCCGCGACGGGAATCGCCAGGCCGAACTTCGACTCGCGAAGCCCCGTCGCGATGTAAGGATGGGTGTCAGCGTCGACATCCGGATTGACCCGCAGGCCGATGGCCAGCGGACGACCGAGCTCCCGTGCGACGCTTTCGACGACATCGAGCTCCTGGATGTTTTCGACGTGCAGAGCCCGAATGCCGGCGTTTGCGGCCGCCACGATTTCGTCGCGCCGCTTGCCGACTCCGCTGTACACGATGCGCTCAGGGGGGAACCCTGCCTTGAGGGCGCGCTGCATCTCGCCTGCAGAGACGATGTCCGCGCCGCAGCCCTGTGCGGCCAATCGCGCGAGAACGGACAGATTGCCATTGGCCTTCACGGCGTACGCGATCAGGTGCGGGGCAAAAGCGAGCGCTTCATCGATCGAGCGGTAGGCGTCGTCGATCGCTGCGCCCGAGTAGACGAACGCAGGCGTGTCGACCTCGTTGGCGATCGATTCCAACGGGACGTCTTCGCAGACGAGCGCACCATCTCGATACGAGAACCACGGTGATTCCGGAATGTGAACGTTGGACACGGCAGTCCTTTATGAGTCCCTGCGCGCCTGCAGTCGACCCCGGAGCTCGGCGATGGCCCCAGCGACGCGCCCGCGGGCCGGCCCCCCGACGACATCCCGCCGCTCGACCGCGGCTTCCATGTTCAGGGCGTAGAAGATCGTGTCGTCGAATGCCGCGTGCTCGTTCTGATAGGCCTCGAGCGGCAGCTCCGAGAGGGTCTTGCCCTCCTTCACGGCCCTTTGAACCAGCCTGCCCGCCACATGATGCGCATCGCGGAACGGCACGTCTCGCAGAGCAAGCCAGTCCGCGACCTCGGTGGCATCCAAAAAGCCTGCCTGAAGGGAAGCCGCCATCCGATCTTTGTCGAACTCCGCCGAGCCGATCGCCCCGCTCAAGACCGCCAGGCAATCGTGGACCGTATCGAACGCATCGAAGACCGGGGCCTTGTCCTCTTGAAGGTCTCGGTTGTAGGTGAGCGGAAGGCCCTTGAGCATGACCAGGAGGTTGACGAGGGAGCCGACCACCCGGCCCGTCTTGCCTCGGACCAGCTCCGGCATGTCCGGGTTCTTCTTCTGCGGCATGATCGACGAGCCCGTCGTGAATGCGTCGCTCATCTGCATGAACGCGAACTCCTGACTCGACCAAAGCACGAGCTCCTCGGCGATCCGTGAAAGGTGGACCGAGCAGATGGCGAGCGCGCTCACCGATTCGAGGAGAAAATCCCGGCTGCTCACCGCGTCGAGTGAGTTGCGCATCGCATGGTCGAAACCAAGCGCCTTGGCCGTGGCCTCTCGGTCGATCGGAAAGGTCGTGCCGGCAAGAGCCGCGCTGCCGAGAGGCGATTCGTTCATGCGCTCGGATGCATCGAGGAGCCGGCCGCGGTCGCGGTCGAGCATTTCAGCCCAGGCCATGAGATGATGCGCCAGGCGAATCGGCTGCGCCCTCTGAAGGTGCGTGTACCCCGGCATCAGAAAGTCGAGGTGCCCATCGGCCTTGTCGACCAAGACCTCCAGCAGCGCGTCGATGTCCGCGACGATGGACACGCAGGCTTGTCGCGTCCAGAGGCGCATGTCCGTTGCGACCTGGTCATTTCGGCTTCGGCCGGTGTGCAGCCGTCCGCCGGCGTCGCCGATCGCGTTCGTCAGCGCCGCCTCGATGTTCATGTGGACGTCTTCTTTGCTTTCGTCCCAGTCGAACTCACCCCGTTCGATTGAGGTGCGGATCGTTTCGAGGCCACGGACGATTTTGTCGGCGTCTTGCTTGGACAAGATGTTCTGGTCGGCGAGCATGCGCACGTGCGCAATGGAACCGTCGATGTCCTGAGGCCAAAGCCGGCCGTCGACATCCACGCTGGCGCTGAAGCTCGCTGCGATGGCGTCCAGCTCTTTTTCGAACCGGCCGCCCCATGCCATGTCACTCATCGATCGTTCTCCGCTATTGCTGCATCGGCACACGCAGGTCTACACGGCGAAGCAGTCGGGAGCCAGCCCGAAGCGTCCAGGCCTCCGTCATTGCCGCACACAGCGCGGCAATGACGGGGGTCATCCAACCGAAAGCGACACCGAGCACGACCAGGAGGGTGGCCAAGGCACAGGCGCCGATGCTCCTCCAAGTCGCCCGACGTACCGCCCGCGCGATCCAGAGCGCTCCGGCGGCATCGCGAATGTCCTGACTGGCAACGACCACGCCCCGGTCCTCCAGGGCAGAGCCCACGAGCCTCAGCGAGACCGGAACATCGGCGGCGGCCAGCACAGGATCGTCCTCTCCGCCCCGGCCGATCGTCGCGGTCACGCCGCCGGTCTCGCGGAGCGCCCGAACCTCGGCGACGCGCTCATGCGGCAGGAGCGGAGCCTTGACGCGAGGGGAGCCTAGGTGTGCCGCGATGCGCTCGACGGCGCGGCGATCGTCTCCAGAGAGGATGACCACCTCGCACGGCAGGTCTTCGATCCGTTGCACCGCATCACGTGCGCCGACGTGCATGGCGTCGAGCACCGCGACCAGCGCTTCAAGCCGGCTGTCGACCGCGATGAAGATCGGAGTCAAGCCTTCGTTCTCGATGTGTTCTGCGTCGCTGTCCGCCGTGGCAACGCTGATGCCTTCGTCGAGGAGAAGCTGACGGCGGCCGACCACGACCGGGACCCCATGAGAGGTCACCGCGGTCACGCCCAGGCCTTCGCGTACGCGCTGCTTGCGCACCGTGGCCGAGGCGTCGCCGTGCTCCTCTGCATAGCGTCGGACCGCCCCGGCAATCGGATGATCTTCGGCGGCCCGCTCGGCGGCGGCCGCGAGCCCGAGAACGCGCGCGAGGTCTGTCTCCCCGAGCGAATGTGCCTGCTGTACGACCGGCTCGCCCGCGGTGAGCGAACCTCGTAGGAGAATGGCCGTCGTGCTTGCCCGCCCCGCGTCGCGGAGGGCGCGTGAGCTTCCGAAAAACATGCCCCTTCGAGCCGAAGCAAGCGCGCCAGCGTCCAAGGGAACGTCGAGGGATGCCAGCAGCGCAAGCGTCGGGACCCCAAGAAGAAGGGTCGCGGCCCCGGCTGGTCCCGCCCAGATCAATGCCGCGATGCTTGCTGGCGCCAACAGAAGCCAGCTCCAGTGGGTGACCAGAAAACGAAGACGGGACGCCGCCGCGAGCTCCTGCTGCATGCGTCTCCCCAGCTCGACCGCGCGAACGATTCCGCACTCCTGACCCGTACGGCGAACCCGGACCGTGACCGCGCCCTCGAGGACACGCGTGCCCGCCAGCATGAAGTCACCTTCGCCGTAGGCCCGCGAGTGCGCCGCGTTTGGAAAGCGCAGGGCCAGCCCCGAGCCCTCTTCGATCACCCCATCGGCTGGCGCGAGCTCGTCCTCCAGTACGACGACGAGGTCTCCTTGGCGCAAGCTGGCCGCGGGCACCTCCTCGTAGGCGGAGGTGTCGCCGGTGGGGACTCGCGCACTGCGAGGCAAGGTTTCGCGAAGCGATGCCGCAGCGTTTCGCAAGGGCGCGGAGAATGATGCGTGAAGCCAGTTGCGCATCGAAACCGCGACGGCAGCGACGCTCGCGCCGACGAGCGACCAGCGTTGTGTCTGCGCGTCCGTGGACATCAGTGCGGCGACGGCCGCGAGGACGAGGCCGAGCGGCGCGATGAGCGTGAGCGAGCGAGTCGCCCGGATGTTGGTGAGCGGAATGCGCGCGTTCACCGCGGCGCAGAGCACGACCAGGAACGCCCCCAGCCATACGACCTCGCGGCCCGGCATCAGCAGAATTAGCGCAAGGGTCAGCAACGCGAGGCCGGTCGCGAGCATCGGGTCATACCGGCCCGGGCGACTGGCTTCGCCGTCGTTTCCGGTCGCATCGTCCCTCGTGACGGTCGCTTCTCGCACGAGATCCGGAATGGAGGGGCGCTCGACGCGGGCTCGTTCGGAAGGCCGGCCCGCGGGGGCGTCGAACTCTCGTTCGCCCAACTGGAAGCGCACCTGGCACGCCTCGTCACAAAGGAAGCGGGCTCCGTCCTGCAGCCAAAGCACACGACGAGCGCGAAGCGGGTCCACCGGCCGCCCGCAGGCGGGGCAAGGCTGAGATGGGAGCTGCGGCCGTGCCGGTTGCATCTATCAGGGCTCCTACGAGGAATCGACATCGGGTCAAGGACGCGGTAAGGGAGCGCCCGGAGGCAAGATGACGACGCGTGTAGAAACCGACTCGATGGGCCCGATCGAAGTGCCTGCGGACAAATACTACGGCGCGCAGACGATGAGGTCGCGCATGAACTTCCGAATCGGCACGGAGCGTATGCCGATCGATGTGGTTCGCGCATTTGGAATCCTCAAGAAAGCTGCCGCACTCACCAACCGCGACCTCGACAATCTGGACGAGGACGTGTGCGATTTGATCGTGCGCGCGGCCGACGAGGTCATCGAAGGGAAGCTCGACGCGCACTTCCCGCTGGTCGTTTGGCAGACCGGCTCCGGAACGCAGTCCAACATGAACGTCAACGAGGTCATTTCGAACCGAGCGATCGAGCTGGCTGGTGGCGAGATGGGTAGCAAAAAGCCCGTGCACCCCAACGATCACGTCAATCGATCGCAGTCGTCCAACGACACCTTTCCGACCGCCATGCACATCGCAGCGGTCCTCGCGGTCGAAGGGATGATCCCCAAGGTTCGGCTGCTTCGCGACACACTCGACAGCAAGGCCAAGGCGTTCGCGCAGATCGTGAAAATCGGTCGGACCCACCTCCAAGACGCCACTCCGCTGACGCTCGGGCAGGAGATCAGCGGCTGGGTCTCGCAGATCGACCACGGCCTGGCGGCGGTCGAGGCCACGATGCCTCAGCTTCGCGAGCTAGCGCTGGGCGGGACGGCGGTCGGGACCGGCCTGAACACGCACCCACAGTATGCCGACCGGGTCGCTGCGAAAATCGCCGAGCTCAGTGCGACGGATTTCGTGTCGGCGCCGAACAAGTTTGCGGCGCTTGCCGCACACGATGCGTTCGTCGGCAGTAGTGGCGCCCTCAAGCAGCTAGCGGTGGCACTGATGAAAATCGCAAACGACGTGCGCTGGCTTTCCTCAGGCCCGCGTTCGGGCATCGGTGAGATTCGAATTCCGGAGAACGAGCCCGGAAGCTCGATCATGCCGGGCAAGGTCAACCCTACGCAGTGCGAAGCAATGACGATGGTGTGCACCCAGGTCATGGGTAACGATGCGACCATTGGAATCGCCGGGTCGCAGGGTAACTTCGAGCTCAACGTGTACAAGCCCGTCATGGCCTACAACCTGCTCCAGTCGATTCGGCTGCTCGGCGATGCCTCTCAGAGCTTCAACGACAACTGCGCAATCGGCATCGAGCCGAATCTCGAGGCGATCGACGACAAGCTCCGCCGCTCGTTGATGCTGGTGACGGCTTTGAACCCGCTCGTCGGCTACGACAACGCCGCCAAGATCGCGAAGCACGCATACAAGAACAACACGACCCTCCGCGAGGCGGTCATCGAGCTCGGTTTGCTGACCGGCGAGCAGTTCGACGAAGCGGTGCAGCCCGAAGACATGGTAGGCCCCCTCAAGGTATGAGCGTCGAGATCAAACAGCATCAGCCGGGCCGGGACCTGAAGGACTTCATTCAAGTTGCGTTCGACGTGTACGCGGACGACCCGGCCTGGGTGCCGCCGCTCAACATGGAAATCTCAGACCGGCTGACGCCCGAGAAGAACCCATTCTTCGAGCACGCGGAAGTCGCGCTCTTCACCGCGTGGAAAGACGGCAAAGCGGTGGGTCGGATTTCAGCGCAAATCGATCACGAGCATCTACGAATCCATAAGGACAATGCCGGCTTTTTCGGCTTCTTCGACACGGTCAACGACCAGGAGGTGGCGTCGGCTTTGGTTGGTGCCGCCGAGCGGTGGCTCGCAAGCCGCGGGATGACGCTGATGCGTGGCCCGTTTTCGCTTTCGATCAACGAGGAGACCGGGATGCTCGTCGAAGGCTTCGAATCGCCCCCGACGATCATGTCGCCCCACCACCGCCCGTATCAAGTGGCGCTTGCCGAAGGGGCCGGGCTTCAGAAGGCGAAGGACTGCTACGGCTGGAAGCACCAGGTGCTGCCTGCACCTCCGCGCGCTCAGAGAGCCTGGGAAGCGATCACCAGCTTGCCCGAGGTTCGATTCCGCTCGGTGAGCCCGCGCAAGCTCAAGAAGGAAGTCCACGACATCCTCGACGTCTTCAACGACGCCTGGCAGCACAACTGGGGGTTCGTTCCTGCCACGGACTCCGAAGCAAAGAAGATGGCCGCCGATCTGCAGCTCATCCTCGACAAAGAGCTCTCGTTCTTTGCCGAGATCGACGGACAGCAGTTGCCATTTGCATCTGTCTGCCGAACCTCAACGAGGCGATTTCCGATTTCAAAGGGAAGCTGGGTCCGGTCACCATTCCAAAGCTGATCTGGCGATTGAAGATTCGGCACCCGAAGTCCGCGCGACTGATGTTGCTCGGCATCCGCACCGAGCTGCGCGGCAAGAAGCGCTACGCCCCGTTGGCGATGGCTGTGATCGCCGAGCTGGTGCGGCGCGGCCTCAAGCAAGGCTACGAATGGGCCGAGCTCGGTTGGACGCTCGAAGACAACCGACTCATCAATGCGGCCATCCGCAGCATGGGTTCCACGATCTACAAGCGGTACCGCCTCTTCGAAAAGCCGATCGGCGCCTAGCGACGGGTTTCGAGTTGCTCGCCGTCGGTC
>JAOTXX010000146.1 GCA_029862185.1 Myxococcales bacterium | reverse complement strand
GAAAGCGGTCGAAGCAACCCTCGAAAAGTCGTCTAGGTCTATCGAGCTGCCGCCTTCAAAGCCAAACGCGCCGAACGAAACTTCATCCCCGGCGGTGTTTCGAAGAACGCCGGCAAGGCTCGCGTTGAGGCTAGAGGGCGGAAAGATGTTGGTGACCGATGCAGTAAGGCTCAGCACCTCGACGTTCCCGGTCGTGTTCACGCTGATGGTCACTACTGGGCTTGGGAGTAGGCCCGCGCAAGTGACGTTCACATAGCCCTCCTCGGTCCCCGGGCCGCTCAAAAGCACGAACTGCACGGCACTGGCATTTGGGGTCCCACGGGGGATGTCGGGCGTGAAGGTGCCCGACAACACGTCGACGAGAAATGCTTGGCCAGCAACCTCGTCCGGAAGACATCCGGCGGCTTGCTTGGGCACCGTCGATGGGGGGGGCAACCCGCCCGCAAGCGCGTCTCCGATGAGCCCTGGCGCCTGACCAAGCGTATTGTATGTTCCCTGATTCGCGTCGATGAATCGGTCGCCTAAATCGCTCAGCCCGGACATTTGCTCTCCGAGCGCCTGATCGAGGCCGCCCGTTTCGTCGCTGCCGCTGCTACAGGCCACCGCAATCGGTAGAGCCAATGCGAGCGCGTAGAGTCGTGAGATCTTGTCCATCATGTACGCCCCTTCCTTGTCCGGCGCGTGAAGGTTACGCCGTGACGAGGGAAACGAAAAGCCCCTACTGGCTCCGGAGTTGGCGGGTGTGCGAATCGGCCCCGCGCAAACGTGAGGAATTCGGTTCTCAGAGTGGTCCCAATGGGCCAAGCGGTCAGTTTCGCTCGGCTCGTGTTATGCCCTGGGCATGGCGAAGATGAGCACGCGCCGGAAGCTCGCGATCGCAACCTGGGGTGCGCCCCGCGAGGGGAACATCTACGGCAAGATGACGCTCGATGCGACCGACGTCGTGGCGCACCTCGAACGCCTCAGCCAGGAGACGGGCGTGAAGGTCACCATGACCCACTTCATGGGAAAGATCGTGGCCGAGGCGCTTGCCAAGTCTCCGGGGCTGAACGGCTTCCTTCGCTTCGGGGTCTACCATCAGCACGAAACCGTCGATGTCTCGTTCGTCGTCAACATCGGCGAGGGTTCCGACCTCGGCAAGGTCAAGGTTGAGAAGCTCGACCAGAAGTCGATCGTCGAGCTGGCGCGCGAGCTCAAGCAACGCACAACCAAGGTTCGCGGCGGAAAGGACGAGGTCTTCGAACGAGGGAAGGGGATTCTCCGGTCGCTGCCGACTTGGGCGCTCCGGCCCACGATAGGCGTCCTCGGATGGTTGACTGCGTCGGCAGGTATCGAGCTGAGGTCGGCGGGCCTCGAGCGGTTCCCTTTCGGCGCGTGCATCGTGTCGAACGTGGGGATGTTCGGTTTGGATGAAGGGTTCATGCCGCCGACTCCCTTTGCGCACGTACCGCTCTACGTGCTCATCGGCGCGATTCGCGAGCAGCCCTCGGTCGTCGATGGCGAGCTCACGGTGCGCAAGCTGATCACCATCACCGCAACCGCCGACCACCGCTTCATCGACGGGTATCAAGCGGGCGCGCTCGCGGAAACCGCCCGGATCGCCTTCGCCAATCCCGCTCGATTCGGCCCTTGAGGCAATTCTGAACCAAGCACGTTGTCCTGGTCTGGAAAAATCTAGGGGACGAAAGAGGATGTTTGCACGTAGTATGGGCCGTCCGGTCTTCGCCGCATTCCCTACAATGGCCGCAAGAGAGGAACGAACCATGAGACCAAGCTGTGGTGCGCTGATGCCTGGGTTGTCCCCGGTCTTGCTCGCTGCCGCGCTCGGCTTCGCGACGACTTCGATGCTCGCGGGTCCGCTCCATGCCAAAGGCGGGGCGACAGAGATCGTATTCGCGTCGGGTTCGGATGACACCGGTACCGTGCAACGCCTCGTAGACGCGTTCAACGAGTCCAACCGTGGAGCGATCCACGTGACGTGGCGCCAGATGGGTCCGGAGAGCGACGCCCACCGCCGCCAGCTCGTGAAGGAGCTCTCGTCCAGGGCAGGCGGGATCGACCTGATCGCCAGCGATGTCATTTGGACGGCCGAGTTCGCGAAGAAGCGTTGGGTCGAGGACCTGAGCCGGCGTTTCTACGATGCCTACGACCGCGATTCATTCCTTGCGCCGGCCCTCGGGTCCGCGACGTATCGTCTCCGTATCCGGGGAGTGCCCTGGTACACAGACGCCGGCTTGCTGTTCTACCGAAAGGACAAGCTCGCCCAGAGCGGATTCGCCGCCCCGCCGACGACATGGGCGGAGCTAGCTCGCATGGCGCGCAAGGTCATGAAGGACACCGGCACTCGCTACGGTTTCGTATTCCAGGGCGCGGAATACGAAGGTGGAACAGCCAACGCTGCCGAGTACATCTGGAGCGCGGGGGGAGAGTTGATGACAGGCCGGCTCACCGTCACCGGGGCAGTCTTACCTGGGGTGACCGAGACGGATTCGGTGCTGGTCGGCAGCGATGCCGCGGCGCGGGGTCTCGATATCGCACGCAAGCTGGTGGCCGAGAAAGTCTCGCCAGTGGCGGTTGCGAGCTACCGTGAACGAGAGGCGTTCGACGCCTTCGTCGCTGGAGATGCCGTCTTCCTCCGAAGCTGGCCTTATGTCTACGCCGCTCTGCGGCTGGCGGGTTTCACACCTGACCAATTTGGGGTGGCGCCCCTGCCTGCGGCGTCGGCCGGTGGTCGCAGCGCGAGTTGTCTCGGCGGCTGGAATCTGATGATTAACGCCAGCTCGAGCAAGTCGGAACGAGACGCAGCGTGGAAGCTCATCCGCTATCTCACGGCCCCGGCTCAGCAGAAGCGGCAAGCCCGAGAGGCCGGGTTGCTACCGATTCTCCGGGATCTCTACGAGGATCCGGATCTCATCAAGGAGGTTCCGATGATCGGTCTAGGCAAGCAGGTCCTCACCTCCCGGTTGCATGCCCGCCCGATATCCCCGTTCTACAGTGAGATGTCGGCGAGGATTGCCCGCGCGTTCAACCAAACGTTGAAAGGCAAGCTCACGGGGGCCGAGGCGGTGCGAATCCTAGACAAGGAGCTCAGGGCGATCGTCCGGCGCAATCGGTAGTTACTCGGCTGTGATATGAGGAATCAAGTCGGACGTTCCGGCGCGACAAGTGTTGGCACGCTCGCGCTCACACGATGAAGCCGCTACAGATTGTAGTTCACGCATCGGCATTCGCAGACGCTGTCTTCAGCGCAGAAGGCCGTCTGTGAGACTTCTTCCGGGAGACAGATGTCGAGGCAGGTCGACGTACAGCTGAAGTCGCCTTGCTGCCCCGGTACGCACGATCCACCAACGCGCGGCGTGACCGTTTCGCCTCCGCCTGAGTCGGCGCTCGTCACCGTGACCGGCTGGGAGTTGAGGAGCACCATGACCTCCCAATAGGTGTTGTCCTCCGTTGCGGGATCGGTCCATTGAATGAGCGCCCGCATCACTTGGATCGTCCCAGTGAAGGTGCCACTCACCATCAGGATTCCGTTGAAGTTCGCTTGATACGAAGAGACGCCAATGGGCTCCACGAGGAGAGCCAAATCTGCGTTGATGATGATACCTCGCGCAGAACAGTCGGTCAGCGTCGCTTGCCCGGTCGAGGTGTCTACGTCGAGCGAGCCACCGCCGGGACACGAAACCGAGGAGCTCTGCTTGGTGGAAAATGCCGTCACCCCAGCGGACTGTTGGGCAGCAAGCTGGTTAAAGAGCGCGATCAGCTCCGGCGCGACCGCTTGGAAGAAATTCGAAACGTCCTGCTGACTCTGGATCTCTCCGCCTTGGACTTCTCCTTCACCAGAGCTGTCACCACACGCGACCGCGCACACCAAGAGGGCGATCGATAGAAACGAAAATCGGGTCATGGTTACCTTCCTTTCGTTGACCAGGAGGCGCTCGTCGAAGAAGAGTGTCAAGTGGAACCCGTCGCAGCAAACGGCCGTAGCTTAAGGCCGGGGCCGAGGGGATAGACCCATGGTCAGAGGCGGATCCGGCCGTTGCAAGAATGGCCGCGCGGCGAGGCGCTCTTCACGAGCTACATTCGCGACTAGCAGCGCAATCTTCAACCGTCCGGTAGCAAAACTGGGCTTGCTCGCAGCTGAATGGTGTTTCTGCAGGACAGTCGATAGCCGCTCGATTTACACAGCCTCCAGCCCCTCCACCGCTATCGCCGCAAGCGACTAGCGTTAGCGCCGTCGCCATCAACAATATTGAACCCTTCATGTTGCGCTCCTCTCCGTTGCTGCTCAGATTAGCAATCCATAAATGAACTCGAGCCGCAGATCAACAACGGAAGGTCTGCCGATCAGAAGATGCGCGCGCCGAGGTCAGTGCGCGAATCG
>JAOTXX010000018.1 GCA_029862185.1 Myxococcales bacterium | reverse complement strand
GTCATCACGATGGGAGCCCAGAGCTTCATGGGAGCCCACGCTACCGAAGCCCCCGGCCCGGTCCAAAAAAGCGCGGATGTTGGGTAGCCGGGGGGTGGGCGGGTTGGGTGGTTTGGTTTAATTACACCGCCCACCCACCCCCACCCGTAGTCCTCCCTGCCGCGCGCTTCGCTACGCTCGCGCTTGGCGGCGCCTTTGGCGCCGGGCTTCGCCCTTCGGGCTCGCGCTGCCGCCTGCTGTCTGCAGGCTGGCGCTGGAAGTCGAACTAGGTCTACCCCTGCCTCGCCAGCTCCTCCACCATCGGCATCAACTTGTCCCGCGTGTTCAGCGAGGGATCCTCGATCACCCGGTCGAGCAGCGTCCGGAGGATCTCGCCGACGATCGGCCCTGCGCCGCCCTCTAGATGCTCGATCACGTCCTTGCCTCCAATCGCGAGGTCCTGGGTGGCGAGGGCATTGCCCTCTTCGATGCTTTTGTCGATTCGGCCTCGCAATTCCTTCAACGCCGCAAGCTCTTCTTCGACGTTGCGCCCCTTGCCGAGGGCGTCTGCGTTGCCCAGTCGCAGCAAGGGGTCGACGCGCTCGGGCCCCACCCGTTTGATGAACCTGCGCACGGCCGCGTCGGTCCACTCGTTGCTGTAGCAAATCAAGTGGTGCCGAATGAGCTCCACCACGAGCTCGCGTTCCTGGTTCGAAAAGCGGTAGCTGCGGAGCCAGCGCTCCGCCATGTCGGCGCCGACCTTTTCATGATGGTAGAACGTCCAGTCGCCGGTCTTGTCGGACTTGGCGCGGGTGCGCGGCTTGGCGACGTCGTGAAGGAGCGCGGCGATTCGTTCGACGGGGTCCGCGGCCGACTCGTCGAGCACACGCATCGTATGATTCCAAACATCGTAGGCGTGCCATTGGTTTTGCTCGCAGCCGACTTGCTCCAACAGCTCGGGATAGGTCACCTCGAGAATGCCGGTGCGCCGCATCACCTCGAATGCGCGCGATGGCACCGCCGCACTCATCGCCTTCATCCACTCTTCTCGAACGCGCTCCGGGCTCACCTTTCGAAACGTGTCGAGCGCGCCGCGAAAGGCCGCTTCGGTGCCCGGATCGAGCTCAAAGTCGAGCGTAGCCACGAAGCGCGCGCCCCGAAGAATCCGAAGCCCATCCTCTTGGAAGCGCTCGCTCGGCTCGCCCACGGCGCGAAGGACTTTGTCCCGCATGTCGGCCAGCCCACCGAAGGGATCGACCAGCTGCCCGTCGACCGGGTCGTAGGCGAGGGCATTCACCGTGAAGTCCCGGCGCGCCAGATCGCGATCGATGTCTTCTACAAACACCACGTGGTCCGGGCGCCTGCCGTCCGAATAGGCGCCCTCCCCGCGAAGCGTCGTCACCTCGAAGGGCTGACCCTTCCAAAGGACGGTCACGGTGCCGTGGTCGATGCCGGTCGGGATGACCTTGCCGAAGACTTTTTGGACCTTTTCCGGCCGCGCCGTCGTGGCGACGTCCCAGTCGTTGACCCGCTCCCCACGCAGGGTGTCGCGGACGCAGCCGCCAACCACCCAGGCCCGCTCCCCGGCACTGCGAAGCTCCTTACAAATGTCGAGCACCGGCCTGGCGATCTGCTGGCGGAGAATTCGGTGTGGCACCTCGCTTCGATAACCTTAGGAAGGAACCAACGCAATTGGCTTGGAAGCCCAACAGGGGTACACTCGAGTGCTTGCCCCCTGCCCCCCCGACAATCGAATGAATAGACTTTGGAAGCCCTTGCTTGGTTTGGTGGTCGTCCTCGCGGCGTTCACCGTTTCCTTTGGCTGGCCGATTCAAAACGGCCTCCAAATCGACATCGACACCTCGCCGAGGGCCCAAGCCGCGCGTCAGAAGACGCCCTGGGACCTGACCAAGCTTCAGGTGATGAATCGGGTGATTCATCAGGTGAACGACGACTATGTCGATCCCAAACGAATCGACCATCAGCGAATGATGCTCGCCGGCCTCGATGCCATCCAAAAGGATGTGGCGCCTGTCCTCGTCCACTACGAAGACGGCGCCGAGACGCTCCAGGTCCAGGTCAACAGCCGTCAGAGCGAGTTCGCCATTCAGGACGTGTCGAGCCCATGGGAGCTCGCCGGGCGGTTCCGAGAGGTCTTCGCCTTCCTGCAGGAAGAGCTCAAAAACGAAGACGACATCGAGCTCAGTGAGATCGAGTACAGCGCCGTCAACGGGATGCTAAAAACGCTGGACCCGCACACGGTGCTGATGCCCCCGGAGATGTTCGCCGAGATGCAAACCAGCACACGCGGCGAGTTTGGCGGGCTGGGTATCGTCATCTCCGTTCGCGACGGCCACCTCACGGTCATCAGGCCGATCGAATCCACCCCTGCGTCCAAGGCTGGGCTGCAGCGTGGCGACCGGATCGTGAAGATCAATGACGAGTCGACGCTGAACATGCCTTTGAACGGCGCGGTCACGCGTCTTCGCGGCCGACCGGGTTCCAAGGTCACAATCTTCATTCGCCGCGAGAACAAGGCAGGCATTTGGTCTGCACCGCGGCGCGTCGAGCTCACCCGCGCGGTCATCGAAATCGCCTCCGTCGACCACCGAATGCTGCGCGACAACGTCGGCTACATCCAAATCAAGAACTTCCAAGGAAACACCGAGTCGCATCTGCGTCGGGCGCTCGCGACGCTTCACAAAAAGCGAATGGTCGGCCTGGTGCTAGATCTGCGTAACAACCCCGGCGGTCTGCTCGATCAGGCCGTCCAGGTGGCCGACACGTTTCTCGAGGAAGGCCCGATCGTCACGACCTCTTCGCAGGACCCGCGGGAACGGACGGAAGAGTTTGCCGACGCGAGTGGCACCGAGCCGCGCTACCCGATCGTCGTCCTCATCAACGGCCACAGCGCATCGGCCAGCGAAATTGTCGCCGGCGCCCTGAAGAACCACGACCGCGCGCTCATCATCGGCGAGCAGAGCTTCGGCAAGGGTTCGGTTCAGGTGCTCTACCAGCTGCAAGACCGTTCGGCGTTGAAGCTCACCGTGGCCCAGTACCTGACGCCCGGGGACGTTTCGATTCAGGGCGTGGGCATCGTGCCCGACATCGCGATCAACCCGATGACCGTCGACCGAGAGAACATGGATCTCAAGGTCGACGAGACCTTCCGCGAATCGGATCTAGAGTCCCATCTCACCCATGTGAGCGCGACCGATTCACAGCGCCCCGCGGTGGTCATGGGCTACTACCTCAACGCGGCGCTGCGCCAACGCCTGATGGAGGCCGAGCCCGGCGAGGAGGAGAACGAGGACCAGGAAGCCTTCCTGATTCGCTTCTCGCGGAGCCTCGTCGTCAACGCCAAGTCGCCCAAGCGCCAGCAGATGCTGCGCTCAGCCGCGCCGATCATCGAGCGGGTCCAGAGGCAGGAAACCGAGAAGGTCGTCCGTGACCTGAAGAAGCTCGGCATCGACTGGAGCGTGGGTCCAGACCAGGGGCCGAGCGAGATTCGGGTCACCGCGAAGACGAGCGCGGGCGACAAGCCCGTGCGCGCGGGCGATCCGCTGACGCTCACCGTAGAAGTGACCAACCAGGGCGAGCGGCCGCTCTATCAACTGCGCGCGACGACCCGTAGCGACAATCCATGGTTTGCCAGTCGTGAGATGGTGTTTGGCAAGCTCCTACCCGGCGAGACCCGCTCATGGGCCACCACTCTCGGCGGTTGCACGACCGAAGACGAAAAACGTGTGTGCCGCATCCCACGGAGCATGAACGACCGTGCGGATGCCACGCTGGTCGAGTTCGAAGAGGCGCACGGGCACATCCCCGATCCGGTCGAGGTTCGGTCGGTGATTCGCGCGCTCCCCCAGCCGCGGTTCGCCTATGGCTTGCAGGTCGCGGACAACATCAGCGGCAACGGGGACGGCCGGGTGCAGCGCGGCGAGCAGGTGAGCCTGTACGTCACCGTCAAGAACATCAGCGACGTCGACAGCTTCGAAGTTCAAGCCAATCTGCAGAACAAGAGTGGCGCGGGTGTGCTGCTCTACGACGGCCGCTTCCGTCACGACTCGATCCCCGCGGGCGCGGAATGGGTCGTGCCTTTCACCTTCCAGGTGCTTCCCGACTTCCAGGAAGACAAGGCCACCCTTCTGTTCGCCGTCTCCGATACGGAGCTCGGCGCCACCGTGGGTCAGAAGCTCGATGTGCCGATTTACGACGAACCCGGTCCGGTGAAGGCCTTGCCCGCCAAGGGCGTGGTGAGCTTGAGTCCGGGCGTCGAGATCCGAGAGCGGCCCGACGTCAACGCAGCGCTCATCGGGGTCGTGAAGGGCTCGTTCCGAGCGCTGCACACCGCGACCAGCGGCGTGTTCGAGCGCGTGAACCTCGGCGCGGGCCGGCCGGGTTGGGTGGCGGCCACCGGTGTCCTGCCGTCCCAGGGCCAGGTCTCCAAAGAGCCGCCCGTCGCCTGGCTCGCAGGCAACGCGCCCCCCGAAATCGACCTCCTGCCGCCGGAGAGCTACGTCACGCGCGGCGAAGTTTTCAGACTGCAAGGCAAGGCCATCGACGCGCAGCGGGTGCGAGACCTCTACATTTCCACGGGCGGACACAAGGTCTACTACGAATCGAACCAGGGTAGCTCCAATCCGAGAGAGCTCGCGTTCGACGCAGAGATTCCCGTTCACCCGGGGACGAACTCCATCATGGTGGTCGCCCGTGAGGACAACAACTCGGTCACCCGCCGGTTCTTGACGGTCCGGCGTGACGCTGAGGACGGCTCGCTCATGGAGACCACGAAGTTCGAGGGCGCCCTGCTCAGCAACGGCAACGGCGGCCCCCACTGAGCCACGCGCCTGTGGCTGAGTGAGGCCTGGTGGCGGTTACGGCGAAGACGCCCCCGAAAAGAAGCCGGCGAAACGCTCGACGCCCTCGGGCAACTGGCCACCGGAACGGATGTGCTGCCACAGCAGCGGCGCCAGCGTTTCTGCCGCCTCGGACACGGTGACCGCCAGCGCGGCGTCATCGATCTTGAAGTCGCGCCGAGATTCAATCTCGATGCTCTTGATTTTGCTCTCTTTCCAAGCGATGCACAGCGACTCGGGGTCGAGGCTCGGGAGCGACTGAAGGAGGCGGGCTTCCCCCTGGGCCTCCGTGCCCGTGAGGAACGCGGATTGCTCGACGCGGCCATGTCGCTGGATGAGTCTTGCGAGGCGTTGCTGGGCGCTGGGCTCCTCTTCGACGGCGAGCAGCGCAGCGAGAGCGCGAGTCGGGTCAGCTGCGTCCTGGAGCACCGCACGAACCAGCGCATGGCGCTCAGGGAGGGCCAGCTCTGCATAGGCAAAGGCCAGGCCGTCCAGGGCCGTCCGGTCGTGCAGGATTTGGTCGAGTAGGCTTGCAAACGGACCCCTGCGCGGCCGATCTGCGCTCGCAATGCCGGGGCGTGTGGGCCTCACAGGGCGGATATACCTCAGAGCCCCCCATTCGACCAGCTTCCCTTGATGTAGTGAAACGTATTCTATTTGACTTCATTTACCCACTTGGCTAAGGGCCTTCCGTTCGGGAGTTGGCATGCGGGGAACCAAGCTCATCATGCAGCACCAGAAGATGGTTCATGGCCTCGCCTACCGCCTTCGCCGCGAGCTCTCGCTCCGCGGGGAGCTCGACGACTTGATCGCCTTCGGCTTTGGCGGCCTGCTGGAAGCCCAGCGTCGATTCGACCCAAGTCGGGGGGTGCAGTTCCAGACGTTCGCCTATCACCGCGTCCGTGGCGCCATGCTGGACGGCGTCCGAAAGATGGCCGACCTGCCCCGCCGCGCGCACGAGCGCCTGCAGGCGCCGGACGACGTCACGCCGACCGCGCTGCCGAGCGCGCTCGACCGGGCCTTCACCCGCATGAGCGCGTCGCTCAGCACCGCGACAGTGCTCCAGGGCAGCTTTGGAGACGAGAGCCCGGAAGCCGCGCTGCTCAAGAATGAGAGCGTCACGCGACTTCTTCAGGCGCTCCCGAGGCTCTCGCCGAGGCAGAGGGTGCTCGTGCGCGGGTTCTACTTCGAGGGCCGTTCCATCGACGCGATGGCAAGGGAGCTCGGCATCTCGAAGTCCTGGGCGAGCCGTCTTCATCGTCACGCGCTCGGCGAGCTTCGCGACGCGCTCGAAACGCCTTGAGCGAAACCCGGCCAATCAGCCGAAATCTAGCTCTTCCCGGGAGGTTACGTGCGCATGCGGGTACGCGCCTGAGCCCCAAATGCGAACCGAGTTGCGCACTTGACTCGGGGTGTGAGCTTTTTGGGCTCAGGTGTGGCAATCGCGGCCCTGCCTTGTAAATTCCGGTGTAAAACGAAGCCGGATTTCCCCGGTTTTGCGGTTTTCTACATGTGGCACGTAATCTGCATCATCCTCGGGCAGCATGGGGGCTACGAGAACACCAGACCCGAACGCGGCGCCCGACAACCGCGGCGTCCGGATTATCGCGAAGTCGGTCTACCGTGAGCTCCGCAATAGCGGCCACAGCCGTTCGGACGTCGTCGCATTCACCAATGCCGTGCTCGAGCTGGTGACCACCGAGCTTCGTGACGCCCAAGAGGCGGCCGAGTAGCAATCGCGAGTCGCGCTGATTTCGGTCAAAAGCGCAAACGATTCGGGTATTTGGCTCCTTGACCGATTCGCCGTGCGCGCTAGGTTCCGCGCTCGGTGCTGATCCAGTCTCACTGGGCTGCAGTCGGGAGGGAGTCGAACGAACGATGGCTACGAAAATCGGAATCAATGGTTTTGGACGGATTGGGCGCTGCGTCGCTCGAATCATCGCGGAGCGCGGAGGAGACATCGAGATCGTTGGCATCAACGACCTGACCAGCGCCGACATGCTCGCCCATCTCCTCGAGTGGGACTCGGTGCACCGGCACTTCTCGCACCCGGTCAGGGCCGAGGATGGCGCGATTCGGATCGGGGACAGGCGCATTCCGGTCTCGGCCGAGCGAGACCCGTCGAAGCTGAAGTGGAAAGAGCTCGGCGCCGAAGTCGTACTCGAGTGCACGGGCTTCTTTCGAACCAAGGAAGCCGCGTCGGCGCATTTGAAGGCCGGCGCAGAGCGCGTGATCATCAGCGCGCCCGGTAAGGGTGAGATCGACGGTACATTCGTCGTCGGCATCAACAGCGACGAGTTCAACCCGAAGACCGACCGTGTCATCAGCTGCGCATCCTGCACGACCAACTGCTTAGCCCCGCTCGTCAAGGTGCTCCACGACACCTACGGGATCGTGAAGGGCCACATGGTCACCGTGCACGCGTACACCAACGACCAGGGTCTTCTCGACCAGCCGCACTCGGACAAGCGCCGGGCGCGAGCCGCTGCCCTTTCGATGATCCCGACCTCGACTGGCGCTGCGACGGCGATTGGGCTCGTGATTCCCGAGCTTCAAGGCAAGCTTGCTGGTACGGCGATTCGCGTGCCGACTCCAAACGTATCCCTCACCTGCCTCACCGCGCAGCTCGCCAAGAGCACCGATCGGGACGCGGTCAACGCGTCGCTCAAGGCGGCGGCAGAGGGCCCGCTCAAGGGCATCCTCCAATTCCAGGAGACGCCGCTCGTCTCGGTCGATTTCATGGGCAACCCACATTCGTCGATCTGCGACGCGGCGCAGACCGAGGTGGTCGGCGGTGACCTCGTCGAGGTGCAGAGCTGGTACGACAACGAGTGGGGCTTCTCGAACCGCATGCTCGATCTGGTGCGGATCGTATCGAGCGCGAGCTGATTGCGTGGCGGCGTCCATTCGTTCGATCGAGGACCTGAACCTCGAAAGCGTCGCTACGTTCATTCGCGTCGACTTCAACGTACCGCTGAAGAACGGTGAAGTGACCGACGACACCCGAATCCGTGCCGCCCTTCCGACGATTCGCTACGCGCTCGAGCAAGGCGCGCGCGTGGTTTTGGCTTCGCACCTCGGCCGTCCCAAGGGCAAGGTCGTTCCCGAGCTTTCGCTCGAACCGGTGGCCGCTCGCTTGGCCGAGCTTCTCGACGCCGGCGAGGTACGCCTCACCGACGACTGCATCGGAGACGGGGCGCGCAAGGTCGTCCAAGACCTTCGCGACGGCCAGGTGGCGCTGCTCGAGAACCTGCGATTCCACGAAGAGGAAAAGAACAACGACGTGGACTTCGCGCGCGAGCTCGGCGGCTCTTGCACGGCGTACGTAAACGACGCCTTCGGGGCCGCACACCGGGCGCATGCATCGGTGAGCGCCCTTCCCCGCCTGATCGAGGATCGCGCGGCGGGCTTCTTGCTTCAGCGGGAGCTAGAGGTGCTCGACAAGCTTCGCACCGACACGCCGCGTCCGTACATCGCGATCCTCGGCGGCGCGAAGGTCAGCGACAAGATTGGCGTCATGGAAGCGCTGCTCGGCAAAGTCGATGCGCTTCTGGTCGGTGGCGCGATGGCAAATACCTTCTTGGCGGCGCGCGGCCTGAGCGTGGGGAAGAGCCTCTGTGAAACCGACAAGCTCGCCTTGGCGCGAAGCCTGATGGCCGCCGCCGGGGAGAGCAAAGTCGACCTCCTTCTTCCGGTCGACCTTCGGGTCGGTGATTCGATCGAGTCGACGGACGCGCAGGTCGTCGGCGTCGACGCGATCCCAGCCGATGCGATGGCGCTCGACATCGGCCCGGCGACCGAACGGCTCTACCGGGAACGACTCCGTCGGGCGATGGCGGTGTTTTGGAACGGGCCGATGGGCCTCTTCGAGAACGCGGCCTTTGCGGAGGGCACCCTCGCCGTCGCACGCGCCGCGGCCGATTGCCCTGGGTTCAGCGTGGTCGGTGGCGGCGACAGCGTTGCCGCGGTGAAGCAGGCCGATCTGGCGAGCCGCTTCGATCACGTGTCCACTGGCGGCGGCGCGTCGTTGGAGTATCTAGAGGGCCGCCCACTTCCGGGCGTGGAGGCGCTTCAGCCATGACGAAACGCACGCCGCTCATCGCGGGCAACTGGAAGCTGAACAACACCATCGCAGAGTCAAGTGCGCTCGCCGGCGCGATCGCCGCGCACGTCGGCGCCGGGCTCGGCTGCGAAGTGGTCGTCGGTCCGGTCGCGACCTCGTTCGCGGCGGTGAAGCAGAGCCTCGAAGGGTCTGCCGTCGGCCTCGCGGCGCAGAACACGCACTGGGAAGATTCCGGCGCCTGGACCGGCGAGCTCAGCCCCACACTGCTGGTCGACGCAGGATGCGGCTACTGCATCATCGGTCACTCTGAGCGGCGTCAGTTCTTCGGTGAAACCGATGAGGGCGTCCGCAAGAAGGTGGGCGCGCTGCTGGTGCACAAGGTCGTGCCGATCCTCTGCGTCGGCGAGAGCCTCGAACAGCGTGAGGCAGGCAAGACGCTCGAGGTCGTGCTGGGCCAAATCGATGCCGCGACCGATGGGTACGACGCCGTGGCCTTGGCGCCCCTCGTGGTGGCCTACGAGCCGGTTTGGGCGATTGGCACCGGCCGCACCGCGAAGGCCGAGGACGCGCAAGAGGTCCACGCCGCGATTCGCAGCCGCCTGGCCGAGCTCAAGGGCCAGTCCTGGGCGGATTCGGTTCGCATTCTCTATGGTGGGAGCGTGAAGCCCAGCAACGCGGACGAGCTTCTCTCCCAGGCCGATTTGGACGGTGCCCTCGTCGGTGGCGCGTCGCTCACTGCCGACAATTTCATTCCGATTATCGATGCCGGGGTCCGCCGGGCAGAGAGCTGAGTCTATGTACACCTTCATTTCGATCGTTTATGTCTTCGTGTGTCTGTTCCTCATCCTCGTCGTGCTTCTGCAGTCGGGCAAAGGTGGCGGGCTTGGTTCGGCCTTTGGCGGCGGCGCAAGCCAGCAGATTTTCGGCGGCGCCGGCGCGGGCAACCTGCTCACGCGACTGACCGCCGGGTTCGCGTTCGCGTTCATGGCGCTTTCGGTCTGGCTAGCGTTCCTTTCGTCTTCGGGCGAGCAGGCGCTCGACCGCGCGGTTCGCGAGCAGGCAGCTGCGAAGGAAGTGGCCGCGGAGATCGAGCTCGAAGAGGCCGAGGAGGCTGCGGCCGTCGCGGAAGAAGCTGCCGAGGCGGAGGCTGAGGCAGAGGTCGAGGTTGAGGTTGAGGTCGAAGAGGCTGCGCCCGAGTAGCACCACCGGGGCGCGGAAAAAAGCACGACGCGGGGGTGCAACGGACGGCCCGGCTTGCAAAGGTGGCCGGAGGGGCTTGGGGCCTGAGGCCACGCAAGCCGGGCCTCGGAGCTCGCGCCAATCCGTGGTGGTTGCTGTCTTGCGGATTGTCACTCACACGCCGCCGAACCCCCACATCGCGCTTTTTCCGCGCCCCCCCATTTATATCCAGGTGTGTAAAAGCGTGGCACCAGCAACCATCCACAAGACAGCACGCGGCAGCGCGAGCCGGAACGGCGAAGCCCGGCGCGAATGCGCCGGCAAGGCAGAGCGAAGCGAATGCCGCGCCAGGGAGGATTACGGGTGGGGGTGGGCGGGCGGTGTAACTAAACCAAACCAGCTCTCAATTTCCGCAAGCACCCCCCAGCACATCCGCGGCAGCCTCAGTGCCAGCGCCAGCGCCAGTGCCAGTGCCAGTGCCAGCGCCAGCGTCAGGGGGCGTCAGTGCCGTGGACGGGGTGAATCCGGAGGTATCGGCCCAGGTGCTTGGCGCCTAGGTAGAAAGGCATCGTGTCCAATAGCGCGACGGTGAGCTTAAAGGTGTAGCCCGCGGCGATGAAGGTGAGGAGCTGCGGCCACAGGGGCGCGGCTTCGTCGATGGGAATGCCTTGCGCCAGGAAGTGGGTGATCAGGATCACCGACACGGTGTCGACCAGTTGGCTGACCAGCGTCGAGCCGTTGTTGCGGAGCCAAAGGTGGCGTCCGTCGGTGAGGCGCTTCCAGAAGTGAAAGATCTGAACGTCGATGAACTGAGCCGCGAGGTAGGCGATCATCGAAGCGGTGACTGCGCTGAAAGCGAGGCGGCGCAGCTCGAAGAAGATCCCCGACTGCGGTTGGTCGGCGGGCTCGAAGCCGGGCAGTGCGCCGCCGATCCAAAGGATGAACATCACCCAGAGATTCAAGGCGAGGCCCATCCAGACGACCTGGTTGGCGCGGTGGCGGCCGTAGAGCTCCGAGATGAAGTCGGTGCACAGGAACGTGATCGGGTACGGCAGGACGCCGACGGCGAGCGGCATGGGGATGGTGAGGCCCGTCCCCGGGAGCTGAAAGCTCAGGTCGATGAATCGGGTGACGCCCAGGATGTTGAGCATGGCCAGCGTTCCCAAGAACAACCCGGAAAGGATCAAGAACACCAGCTGGCGCCGCTCATGCAGGGTCGCTTCATCGAGTCGCGGAATCCCTTCAAACGCATACTGCTCCGAGGGCAGAAGCCCGCGACTGCCTTCGCTCACGGTCGCGCCTTTTGGCGCAGGGCCTTCCCTTCAATCCCGCGCCAGGCCTGATGCTCTTGGCCGGCCTGCTTCGCGTCACCGACCGCTTCATAGAGCTCGGGAAGCGCGACCGAGAGGGCCCGATCCTGCACCGCACGTTCCCAGGCCTCGCGAAGCTCGTCGAGCTTCAGCGCAAAAGGAACGATCAGCTTCCCCCGAACCAAAGACCCTGACACTGGCGCTGACACTGGCGCTGACACTGCCCCCGACTCCGCCCCGTGCTCGTGTGGCTCTCCCGCTTCGCAGGCCGCGCAATGATGCTCGACGCGTTCTTGTTGAATGAACACGCGGACGCCCTCAGGGAGCGCCTCTTCGAGGCTGCGAACGGCCCCCTGCTCTCGTTCGAGCGCGACGAAGGGCCAGCGGCGCTCGTCGCCCGGGCGTAGAATCTCGAGCAGCGGGAACACCGGGACGGCATCGCCGGCGGACGTCTGGTGTGCCGCGACGGGCGCGCCATCCCAAAGCACGAGGTCTCCATAGTCGATCGGCGCGTCGCGAAACGTGGGCGATTGAACCACTCCGTGACACGGGCTGAGCGGCGCAATCCACACCAGCTCGAAGCCGACCGCCTTGTCGGGGAGTTGGGAGGTCGCGTCCGTGGCCGGCGTTCGCGACAGCACGCGCAAGAGCATCGGCGGAAGATTGGCGACGAAGGGCATGCCGCGGGATCGATCGATGCGTGCAGGAACACCGAGTTGGTCCCAGGTGTCCACCGCTTCTTCCGCCTTGCCCAGAGCCGTCGCGCAAATGGCGAGATTCCAGAGCACCGGCCGCTGATCGCCGAGGCGCATTCGCGCTTGCTCGTTGGCGGCGTAGCCCTCGTCGAAACGGCCACGCCACTTGTCGAGCAGGCCTGCGTCATACCACCACTCGCCCCGCTCGGGGTCGAGCTCGATCGCGCGGGTGAAGGCATCCTGCGCTTCGGCATCCTTACCCGGGCCGCAGAACCGAAGGGCGTTTCCGAGCATCGCGTTCAGATTGCCCGCCACTTCGGGGTCCTTGCGGTCGGCGTCGTCGAGCGCGTCCAAGCTTCGTTGCAGGGCTTCGGCGGCCCAGGCCGCAGGCCCATCTTCGCGGAGCGGCGGCTCGTCCATGGCCCGCCGGCCGGCCTGTTCGAGCAGAAGGGAAGCCGTGCCGAGGGTCAGGCGCCAATCGGTCGTCCAGGCGCCGGTCAGTTCTCGAAGCAGCTCGCGTTGGGCGACGCCATTACCCATTTCACGAATCAGGCCTAGGGCCAGCTCGGCGAGCTCTTGGTCGGAGCTCAGCTGGCTCCGCCTTCCGACGAGCGCCTTCCAGGCAGATTCCAGGTCTTGGGTCGATTCGGACGCGCTCATGCGGGCCGAGCTTAGCAGCCGGCACTTGCTTGTCAGCGCCGTAGCGGCACGCAAAGCCCGATTTCGACGCTCTTCTTGGTGGAGGCAGCCCTTTTTCGCTAACCTGGGAACGCGCGCGTCGCTCGGCGGCCGCCACGGACGAACGGGGATGGGTTGCAATATCACAGTGCGGGACTGACCGACGTCGGACAGCGCCGGAAGTTGAACGAGGATGCGTTCATGGTCGACGACGAGCTCGGCTTGTACGTCGTCGCGGACGGGATGGGCGGCCACGCGGCCGGCGAGATCGCAAGCCAGGAAGCCGTCGACACGGTGTATGGCATGGTCCGCCGCGGCCACGAACCGCTCGATCGCGTCGCTCAGGGCGACACCAGCGAGGAGTCGCTCCGCCAAGCCATCCGGATCGTCGAAAGCGCGGTGCAAGCCGCGACGTACATGGTGTTCGGTTTGGCGCAGCACGACCCCCAGCAGCAAGGCATGGGGACGACCCTGTCGGTGCTCGCGATGTGCGGCGACTACGGCATCACCGCGCAGGTCGGGGACAGTCGAATCTATTTGATCCGCAACCGCAGCGCCCAACCGCTCACCGAGGATCACACCCTCGTTGCCTGGCAGCTGCAGCAGGGGATCATCACCGAGGCGGAAGCCGCCCGATCACCACACCGCAATGTGATCACCCGCGCGGTTGGAAGTCGCGAATACGTTCAAGTCGACACCGGCTTCTTCGAGGTCCAGCCATCGGACGCGTACCTGCTCTGCTCGGACGGGCTCCACGGCTACCTGCAAGAAGGCGAGATACCCGACGTGATCGACATGGGGCCCAAGGGCGCCGCCGAACGATTCATCCACGTGGCGAACTCGCGCGGCGGGCGGGATAATATTACCGCTATTGTGGTTAGCGTGCGGTAGCGACCGGGGCGCTTTTTCCGCGCCCCTCCATTCATATCCATTTGTGTAGAAGCGCGGCACAGGAGCAACCCCCATAAGACAGCAGGCGGCAGCGCGAGCCCAACGGGCGAAGCCCGGCGCGAATGCGCCGGCAAGGCAGAGCAAAGCGAATGCCGCGCCAGGGAGGATTACGGGTGGGGGGGGGGGGGCGATGTAATTAAACCAAACCAGGCCCCAAGCCCATCAACCACCCCCCCCACAAGCGACTTCGGGCCCGGCTCATCGAAGAGCAGCGGGCCCGCGTCTGTATGTGGTTGGCCTCTAGGACCAAACCCCTACTCGGTCTCGATCGTCTTTTCTTCCGCGGGCTCGTCCGACGAAGCCTCTTCGGCCTCCGCGGGCGCCTCTTCGGCTTCGTCCGCGCTGGACGCGAGAGAGATGGCGCCAAGCTTGTCCTTCAGGGCGTCGCCGAGCGTCGCTTGCGCGCCGCCGAGGCTTGGGCCGACTTTGCGCGGGGCAACGCGCTTCTGCGCCTCTTCGGGGCGTGCGACCTGGTTCACGTCCTGGCCTTCTGCCGCGCGGAGCGAGAGTGTGATGGTGCGTTCGTCGTCGTCGAGGCGAATGACTTGAGCCTTCACGATGTCGCCGGTCTTGACGATTTCGGTTGGCTCCTGGCTGAGGTCGGCGCTGATCTCGCCGCGGGGAATCACACCCTCGACGCCGCGCTCGAGCTCGACATGAATGCCGTACTCGTCGGCGCCGGTCGAACGAACCTCGATGACGGTGCCTTCCGGGTAACGTTTCGGCACGAAAACCCAGGGGTCTTCGTAGAGCTGCTTGATACCGAGGCTGACCTTGCGGTCGTCGTGGTTGACCGAAAGGATGATCGCCTCGACCTCGTCGCCCTTGCGGTAAATATCCGCCGGGTTGTTGATGCGCTGGGTCCAGCTGAGGTCCGACTTGTGGACCATGCCGTCGACGCCGTCCTCGATGCCGACGAAGACGCCGTAGTCGGTGATGGAGCGGACGCGGCCCTGAATGATGTCGCCTGGGTTGTACTTCTGCGTGAAGACCGTCCAGGGGTCGGGCTCGAGCTGCTTGAGGCCCAAGCTGATGCGCTTGTTCTGCGCGTCGAGGTCGAGGACGACGCATTCAACCTCTTGGCCGACCTCGAGCACCTTCGACGGATGCTTTGGCTTGGCCCAGGTCATCTCGCTGACGTGGATGAGGCCCTCGACGCCCTGCTCGAGCTCGATGAAGGCGCCGTAGTCGGTGAGCGACACGACCTTGCCCTTGACCTTCTTGCCGGCGACGTAGTGGTCGGTCGCGACATTCCACGGGTCTTCCATGGTCTGCTTGAGGCCGAGCGAGACGCGCTCGGTGTCGGCGTTGTACTTGAGCACTTTGACGGTGACTTCGTCACCCACCTCGAAGACCTCGGACGGGTGATTGACCCGGCCCCAGCTCATGTCGGTGATGTGAAGCAGGCCGTCGATGCCGCCGAGGTCCACGAATGCTCCGTACTCGGTGATGTTCTTGATCGTGCCCGTGACGATTTGCTCCTCTTGAAGGTTCTCGAGGGTGGCTTCCTTGAGGCGGTCGCGCTCCTTTTCGAGAAGGACGCGCCGCGAAAGCACGATGTTGCCGCGCTTCTTGTTGAACTTGATGACCTTGAACTGGAACGTCTGCCCGAGCAGCCGATCCAAGTTGCGGACCGGCCGGAGGTCGACCTGCGAGCCCGGAAGGAAGGCCTTTACGCCACCGCGGATGGTCACGGCGAGGCCGCCCTTCACGCGCTGGGTGATCGTTCCCTCGATGAGCTCGTCGCGCTCGCACGCGGCGCTGATTTCATCCCAGACTTTGAGCTTGTCGGCCTTCTCCTTGGAGAGCATGACGAGGCCGTCTTCGTTCTCCTTGGATTCGATCAGCACGTCGACGGCATCGCCGGCGGTTGCCGAGATGTTGCCTTCCGCGTTGATGAACTCGTGGAGCGAGATGACGCCTTCGGACTTGTATCCGATGTCGACGACGACCGAGTCTTTGCCGACTTTCAGAATCGTCCCGGCGACGATGTCGCCTTCGCGCAGCGCGTCGGTTCGGGTGGCCGAGGCTTCAAATAGAGCCGCGAAGCTCTCGGGGTTGGGGGTTTCGTTTTGAATTTGTGTGGTTTCGGTCATGTAATATTCGCTGCTTCCGGTGCGTTCGTCAGGGCGCGGCACACCTGGCCGGGCCTCCGAAGACCCCCGGAAATGCAGGGGAGTGCCTGGGTAGCAGGGGAGTTTGGGGGTGTCAATTGCAGGCGTGGACGAGCTCGAGCACGTGTTGGACCACCGATTCGAGGTCGAGGCTGGTGCTGTCGAGGATGACGGCGTCCTCGGCGGGGCGCAGGGGAGCGATGGCCCGGGTGGAGTCCGCCTCGTCGCGGGACCGGATTTTGGCCAGGATCTGGTCGTAGTCGGCGTCCGTCCCGCGGTTTTGCAGGTCCTCGACCCGTCGCCGGGCTCGCTCTTCGGCGGAGGCGGTCAGAAAGAGCTTCACCTCGGCATCCGGGAAGACCACGGTGCCGATGTCGCGGCCCTCAAGCACCACGCCGCCCTCGCGGCCCAGATCGCGCTGCATCTCGAGCAATGCGCGGCGGACGCCCGGATAGGCGCTCACCTGGCTTGCTCCGGCGGACATCTCCGGGGTCCGAATCTCGTCCGCCCGATCTCTGCCATCGATCAAAAGTCGAGGGGTTCCGTCATCTTGTGGCGCAAAGCCAAGGTCCGCCTCAACGGCGACGGCGGCGACGGCGGCTTCGTCGTCCCAAGCGATGCCCCGGTCGCGGGCAGCGAGTGCAACGCCGCGATAGAGGGCGCCGGTGTCGACCAGGGTGTAGCCGAGGCGCTGCGCGAGAACGCGAGCGGTGGTGCTCTTTCCCACGCCGGCTGGGCCGTCGATGGCGATGACTGGGCGCGGCCGGGTCATTGTGTTTCCTCCGTGATGTTCGCTCCGAGCGATCCCATGAGCGCCACGAAGCCCGGGAAGCTGGTGTCGACCGCCTCGGCGCCTTCGATCACCGACTCGCCCTCGGCCAAGAGCCCGAGCAACGCCGCGGACATGGCGATGCGGTGGTCGCCCCGGCTTTCGATCGTTGCGCCGCGGAGCGGAGCGCCCCCGGTGATGATCATGCCATCGGGAAGCTCTTCGCATGGGACGCCGAAGGCTTGGAGGACGCGCGCCATCGTGGCGATGCGGTCGCTCTCTTTGACCCGCAGCTCGCCGGCATCCCGAATCTCGGTTTGGCCCTTGGACACGGCGGCCAACGCGCAGACCGCCGGGATCTCGTCAATCATGCGGACGATCAGCTCGCCGGCGGCGACCGAGCCACGAACCGCGCGGTGCGCGACGCTGATTTCCGCGATCGGCTCATCGCCTGCGCCGTGTCCGCTCGATCGGTGCGATACGTTCGCACCGAGCAAACGCAACCAATCGAAGAGGCCGGTGCGTGTCGGGTTCACGCACACGTCGCCCACGCTCACCTGGCTGCCCGGCACCATCGCGGCAGCGAGCAGCGGAAATGCGGCGCTCGATGGATCCCCAGGCACATGCCAGTCGAACGGCTCCCAACCTCCGGCCCATTCGAGGTTCGGGTCCAGAACGACGGAAGCGCCGGCGGTTTGGAGGGGGACGCCGAGGGCAAGCATCATGCGCTCGGTGTGATCGCGGGAGAGCACGGGCTCCTCGATCGCCGTCGGCGCACCCGCGTAGAGACCGCTGAGAAGGAGCGCGCTCTTCACCTGGGCGCTGGCGATGGGCATGGCGTATTCGATGCCCTTTAGGGCCTCGCCCTCGACCAAGGGCGCGATTGAGATCGGTGGGTAAAGCTCGTCGGGCTTGGCCCCTGCGCTGCCTGCGATATGGGCGCCCCTGGCGCGTAGTGGCTTGATGACGCGGCCCATCGGGCGGCGCGTGAGCGACTCGTCGCCGACCATGCGCGTGCCGAAACGTTGGCCGCTCAGGAGGCCGGCCAGCAGCCGCATCGTCGTGCCTGAGTTGCCGCAGTCGATCACGTCGCCGGGCATTCGGAGTCCGTGGAGGCCCACGCCATGCACCGTGGTGGCTTCGCTCGTGCTGTCGACTGCAACGCCCATCGAGCGGAACGCCTGGCGTGTCGCCGCGTTGTCCAGGCCTTCGGACAGGCCGGTGATGCGGGAGCGGCCGCGGCCCAACGCGCCGAAGATGAGGCTGCGATGGCCGATCGATTTGTCGCCGGGCACCTGGACGCTGCCGCGAAGCGGCCCGGAACGGCGGACCCGGTAGCGCTTTCTTTCTCCGCTCGACGGGTGACTAGACACGCGACCCCTGTAGCACGCGCTCGAGCGAATGGAGAAAGCGCTCGTTCTCCTCGGGCTTGCCCACGGTGACGCGAATCCAGGATTGAAGAGGCGGGCCCATGGCGCGCACGATCACCCCTTCGTGGAGCAGGTCTTCGTAGACCGCCCTGCCCGCCTTTTGGACGTTGAGCAAGACGAAATTGCCCTGGCTTGGCGCGATGCGGAGGCCCGCTGCCTCCAACGCTTCGCCGAGCCTGCGGCGTTCGCGGACCGTGGCCGCGACGCTCCTGCGCAGATGCGCCTGGTCGCCGAGAGCGGCCTTGGCGGCGACCTGGCCCAGCGTGCCGACGTTGAACGGTGCGCGCAGACGGTTGAGATCGAAGACGAGCTCCGTCGTTCCAAGCACGTAGCCCACGCGGAGCGCAGCAAGCCCATAGGCTTTCGAAAAGGTTCGAAGAATCGCCAGCCGCTCGCGCGTGTCGCGCAGCTCGGTTGCCGGGGCGAAATCCTCGGCGTCCGCGTACTCGACATAGGCTTCGTCGATGACCGCGAGGACGCGCTTTGGCAGCGAACGCAGGAGCCGCTCGAGCTCTGGCTTGGCGATGTAGCCGCCGGTCGGGTTGTTCGGGTTCGAGACGAAGAGAAGCTTGGTTTCGGGAGTCACGGCGTCGAGCAGATCATCGACGTTCCAATGCAGGTCGTCGCGAAGCGGGACGGCGGTGAAGCGCAGCTCCTGGGCAACCGATCCGATTCGATAGCAGGGAAACGACGGGTGCCCGAAGACAGCGTGATCGCCGCGGCTTGCAACGACGCGGCAGATCAAGTCGATGAGCTCGTTCGAGCCGTTCCCGAGACAGAGTTGGTCCGAAGGCACGCCGTGATGGGCCGCAAGCGCCTCCCTGAGCTCGTAGCCTCTGGGGTCGGGGTAACGCTCGAGTGGGATGCCTTCGGCTCTCGAGGCCTCGACGGCCTTCGGCGAAGGGCCGTACGGGTTCTCGTTCGAGCCGAGCTTCACCACGTCGTCGATGCCGAGCTCGCGCCGGAGCTCGTCTTCGGGTTTGCCGGGCTCGTACGCCGTCAGCGCGAGAATGTGGGGTGCCGCGAGGTCGCTCATGGGGATCGGTCAGCTCAAACGAGGATAGCTTCCGATGACCTTGGCATAACGGGAGATGCGGCGCAGCTCCTCGACCGCGGTGAGGATCTTGCGGTCGGTGATGTGACCGTCCATCTCGAGGAAGAACACGTGTCGCCATTGGGTTCCGGTCGAGGCGCGCGACTCGATACGGGTCAGGTTGATCTCGCGGTCCGCCAGGGGCTTGAGAGCCCGGTGGAGCGCGCCGGGCTCGTCACCGGGCGCCACGGCGACGAAGGTGCGGTCTTTCCCGGTACGGGATGGAAGGCGATTACCCACGATGCCGAAGCGCGTGACCACATTGGAGTCGTCTTCGAGTCGATCCTCGATGAGCTCGAGGCCGTGCAGCTCTTTGAGAAGCGGGGAGCCGAGGGCTGCGGATCGATGGTCGCCGCTCGCAAAGAGCGCTGCGGCCTCGCCGGACTGCACGTCGACGAGGATCGCGTCCGGGTAACGCGAGCGCAGCTGCCGCTCGCACGCTGCGATGGCTGGCGCAGAGCCGTAGATCTTGATCACCTGAGCGGGGTCGCCGGACTGCGACAGCAGCTGGTAGCGAAGCGGAGCGACGCGCTCCGCGCAGAGCTTGGCGTCGGTGTCCACCAGGCCCGTGAGCGTCGCGGTAATTGCCCCGTCGGTCGACGTTTCGAGCGGAACCACACCAAACGTCGCATGGCCGTGCAGTACCGCTTCGAGGACGGCCGAGACTGTCTCGGTCGGGCGAAAGCTCGGGGCGTGACCGAAGTAGTCGCGGGCGGCGGCATGCGCGAGATCGCCCGGTGTGCCGAAGTACGCGACCACGTCGGGTGTGATCAGCTCGGTGCAGGCGGACAGGACTTCGCGAAACACGGGCTCGATGCTCGACTCCGGGAACTCGTCTGCGAGTGCGCGCGCGCTGTTGATGACCGTCGCTTTCTTCGGCAGTCGAAGTGGTTCGTCTCCGGCGTCTTCGCGGAGCGCGGTGTACTCGCGAATCGCTCGCGCGCGCGCATTGAGAGCGCTCACGAGCTGCCGGTCCGCCTCTTCGAGCGCTGCGGTGATCCGGCCAAGACGATCGTCCATGGCGCGAATGGTAACAGCCGCTTCACCGGAGGTACACCGTCCGCGGCGCTTCGCTACCCTTCGTCGCGGCGCGCGAGGTCGCGGAGGCGAGCCAGAGTCACCAGCGCATCGACCGGGGTCATCCGCTCGATGTCGAGCGCTTCCAAAGTGGCTTCGAGCTCAGACCGAGGTGGCGGCGCTGCGTCGAACAAGGGCATCTGAGGCGCTGTGCTGGCCTCGGCTCGCGCCTCGAGCTCCTTCAACTTCGCCTTCGCGCGGGCAAGCACGACCGGAGGAACGCCTGCGAGCCTAGCAACAGCCAGGCCATAGCTTCGATTCGAGCCGCCCGGAACGAGCTGATGGAGCAGAACCATGCTGTCATCGTGCTCTTTTGCGGCAACGTTGTAGTTGGCGGCACTATGGAGGCGATCGGCAAGCTCGCACAGCTCGTGGTAGTGCGTCGCAAAGATCGTACGGCAACGCGTTGCGTCGTGCAGGTGCTCGGCCACCGCCCAGGCGATCGCGAGCCCGTCGTAGGTGCTCGTGCCGCGCCCGACCTCGTCTAGAATCACAAACGATCGCTCGGTCGCGCCACGCAGGATAGCGGACGCTTCCATCATTTCGACCATGAAGGTGCTCTGACCGCGAGCGAGGTGATCGCTCGCCCCGACCCGCGTGTAGACGCGATCGACAATGCCGATCCGGGCGCTCTTGGCGGCGACGAACCCCCCCGCCTGGGCCATGATCACCGCCAGCGCCGCTTGACGCATGGCGGTCGACTTCCCCGACATGTTCGGCCCGGTCAGCAGCATGAATCGCGTCGCCTCGGGGTCTAGCTCGATCGTATTGGGCACGAAGCCGTCCTTGGCCGCGTAGCATTCGACGGTGGGGTGGCGACTGTCTTCGAGGAAGAGCGCTCGGCCGGAATTGATGTCGGGACGGACATAGCCGCGGCGCTGGGCGACCTCCGCCAGCGTCGCGCTCGTGTCGATGGCGGCAATGACCCGGGCCAGCCGGTGAACCCGCGGCGCTTCCTCGCCAATCTTTTTGCGCAAGTCCAGGAACGCCGCGGACTCGAGGGCGCGGGAACGTTCGTCGGCGTGCAGGATGCGGTCTTGAAGCTCTGCGAGCTCCGCCGTGATGAATCGCTCGCCGTTGGCGATGGTCTGCTTGCGAACGTAGTCGTCGGGGACGGCGTCGAGCTTGGATTTGCTGATCTCGATGTAGTACCCAAAGACTCGGGTGAACTTGATCTTGAGCGAACCGATGCCAGTGCGCTTTCGTTCGCGCCGCTCGAGGTCGAGGAGGATGTCTTTGGCGGTCGTCGACAGTGTTCGAAGCTCGTCGAGCTCGGCGAGGTGACCGTCGGCGAAAATGCCGCCCTGCCTTTCGATCGCCGGCGGCTCGTCGACCAATGCAGTCTGCAATAGGGCGAGCACGTCCGTGCAAAGGTCCACCCCCTCGAGCGATGCCATCGAGTCGTCGAGCTCGCTGCCGGGGCGCGCGGACAGGTCTCGGTGGAGCGTCGCGGCGCTGGCGAGGCTGTTTCGAATCACGCCCAGGTCTCGCGGCGTCGCAAGCCCCACCGCGGTTCGCACCGCAAGCCTCTCGATGTCACCGATTTCCGCGAGTCGCGCCCTGGCCTGATCGCGGCTGCGCGCGTCCGCGAAAAAGAGCTCCACAGCGTCATGGCGCCGCCGGATGCGCTCGAGGTCGGTCAGCGGTTCGAGCAGTCGCGACCGGAGCGCCCGTGCGCCCATCGCCGTCTTGGTTTCGTCGAGCAGATGAAGGAGCGAGCCCCGACGCTCGCCGTCCAAGGTGCGTACGAGCTCCAAATTGCGGACCGCCGCATCGTCGAGGACCAGGCGGTCGCCCGCGGCGTACAGCGTGGCCGTGTGGATCGGTGAATCGGCCTTGTGCTTCTTCGCGTAGTCGAGCACCAGCGACGCGGCCCGGGCCGCGGGCGCTTCGCCCGAGAGCTCGGCGGCCTGCTCGGCGCTCAGCCATTCATGCAAACGTCCGGCGTCAGGCCGTAGCTCCACGCTTCGCAGGGCGGACTTGGGCAGGCATTGCTTGCAGAGCGCTTGAAGCTCGCGCGCGCCCGATTCGAGGAGCACTTCGGCGGGATCGAGGCGTACGAGCTCGCCCACCCATTGCGGGCCGAGCTCGAGCACACAGGCTCTGAGCGTGCCGGTCGACAGCTCGAGCGCCGCCACGCCACCGTCCTGCGTCGCGGCGACCAGAAAGTTCTCCGCGCGCGCGTCGAGGGCGTCGGGCTCGAGGCAGAGCCCCGGCGTGACCACCCGAACCACTTCGCGCGGCACGACGCCACGAGCGCCGGAAGGCTCGGCCATCTGTTCACAAATCGCCACCTTCTCCCCGTGCCGGAGCAGTCCGGCGAGGTACCCGGCCGCGGCGTGGTGCGGCACGCCCGCCATGGGGATCTTGTTGCCGTCAGGGTCGGTCCCCCGGGAGGTCAGCGCGATGTCGAGGATGCCGGCGGCCCGGACCGCGTCCTCGTAGAACATCTCGTAGAAGTCTCCGAGCCGAAAGAAAACGATCGCGTCGGGATGCTGCCCTTTGGCGCGCAGAAACTGGCGCATGACCGGGCTGTGGTCTTTCTTTCGCGCCGTCCCAGCTACCCCCATGAATCGGGTCTACTCAAAAGTCTGGACGATGTTAAGCGGAGAAAAGACGATGCGCCGAATCCCGGCTTCCAAGTCCACGAAGTAGAGCTGGTCTTGCTGCGGGGCAAAGAGCATCGAGGCGGGCAGCGAAATGAGCCCTGCGCTGGTGTCGAGGGCCAGCCTCCCGAACTGATTGCTGATGCTGAAATTTAGAACGGTGGCATCCGGGATCGGATCACCTGCATCGGGCGGAAATGGGCCGATCTCAAAGCTCACCAGGGGATTGATGTACTGTTTGTTCGCGAAGGCACGCCCCGAGAGATAGGTGTCCACATCCACGAATTCGTCGTCGTCCGTTGGTAGGTCGACCGGTCGACTCGGGTCTAGGACGCACTCATCGTTCTGGGCGGGAATGACCCGGTTGATGAAACCCGATACCGTACCGGTCACGGTGTACGCCTGCTGCGTGTGGATTTGGTATTGCGTGAACTCCGGGAAGCAGGCTCGCACTTCGGCGAGGGTGTACCTGTTGGTGTTTGTCGACTCCCCAATCTCGAGCTCATCGTTGAACGCCCGGAGGATCGGGAACCAGACCTGACGTTCGTTGAGGTCGTCCACCAGGTCTTGGAAGTCCTCGCAATCGGTGTCGTCGCGGGTGCTCGGTGGCAGCTCGCCCGTAATGACGAGCCGGTCTCCAACATAGGATTCGACGAGCGCGGCGTCGGCCGGCTGTGGGCCCAGCACGCCGACCCGGCAGAAGGGCACGTCGCCTGCTTGGAACCAGTTGCCCTGTTCGGTGCCGCTGAGATTCTCGTCTGCAAAGAGCCCGAGACCCCCCTCGGAATTGGGGATCAGGCCTTGCCAGCGTGCATCCCAACCCTGCGGGAAGCTGCTCCAAACCTGCGACGATGCGCAGATCAGCCCATCGGCCGCAGACCCAGTCGAGGGCGCGCCGAAGACGTTGATCATCGAAGACCCGACGCGGGTCATGCCCTCGGTGTCGATGCTCGTCTCGGGCGGGCAGCTGATGAACTCTAGCCCTGGGCCGTCCGAGCTCTGCGCGGTTCCTGTCGTTTCATCTAGCCTCCCGGGCGCCGAATTGAACTGAAACGATGGGCTGCCGTCGATGGTAACGACGGTGGCCGTCGAGGGCGTGAACCGGAATCGCTCCCGGTGCCGACGGATACTCGCCAGACGGTCCGCGCCCGTTTCAAAAGGCGTGCAGGCGGTGGGACCCGACCCGCCCCTGCACGGCGCGTTCAAATCGTAGATGTCGAGGAAAAACATGGTCCCGTCCGAGAGGCTCACCGCCAAAAAGACCCCTCGCATGTTGTTCGCGCTCTGGCCCTGGGCTGACTCGCTCCCCCCAGGGTCGCAGATGTCGGCGAGGGGCACTTGCATGCCGGTTCCGTTCGGGTCGTCCTCGAGATCGTAAGACGGTGTGACCACTTCGATCGCGCGGACGTTTGAAAACGCAAAGCGAACGCGATCGCGGGATTCGACGTTCTCTTCGTTTGCCCGCGCCGAGACTCCGGCGAGGACCGGGAGCACGGCGCCAAAGGTCTTTTCTTCCTCAGGCGTTCCCGCAGGGTCCTCGGTGTAGTTGACCACCAGGAGGCTGCTGTCGATGGCGCTCACGGCGTAGAGGTAGCGTTGGGTCGCTGCTTGGTCGTCGCGTGCGGAGCTGGCCGGCACCAACGGGGTCACGTCGATTTCGGACGTCGGTGTTCCGGTGATGATCGGATCCAAGCGCGTCGCGCCGTCTGAGCCGAGCGCGAAGCGATGGATCAACGGCTGATTGGCGTCCGCGACGAGCAAGACATCGTCGCTATCGTCGCCTGTGCCCGACGGAAACCCGGTGCCCGGTTCCACGCCGCGATCGATGGTCAGCGCGACGGGGCGCGGGCCGGTGTACGGGCCCTCGGAGCAAGGTCGCGTCGTGGTGACGGTCTTGATGACCCGAGACTCCGGGTTGTTGGGGTCCATGACGTCCTGTGGGCAAATCCGGTTGTAGTCGTTGCCGTCGGAGTCCGGTGGTAGGATTTGGTCGACCGGGCAACCCATGGTGTCGAGTGGCAGCAGAACGGGCGGCAAGAGGAACTGCGCGCCTGAGACCGGGTTGATGATCACTTGGACCTGAGCCACCGCACCGAGCTCCGGGATGGCCGCGTAGAGGTAGCGGTAGAACACGGCCGATTCGGCGCCGGTGACCTGGCCGGCCTCGTTCGTTTTGAGAACGCTCAGCGCGCGCTCATGCAAGACCAGGTCGGTGGGCCCTGCGTCGAAGCGCTGCGGCTCGGGCGTCGGTAGGTCCGTGCTCCCCTGGATGAGCGCCTCGGTTGGTATGGCTTGAAGGCTCTTCGCGCTGAAGCTGGTCACAAAGGTGTAGTCGGGCTGGAAGGGCGAGATTTGGATGCCCGTCGGTTGCTCGTCCACAGTGACCGCGGTCACCCCGGGTATCGTGGGGCTCGTGTTGGCGATGATCCCTCGCGTGAAGTTGACGACGGCGACCTCCCCACTTTGGATCTGGGTCACTGCGCCGAGGAACTGAGGGACGATCTCGGGAGCTACGACGGTCTCCCCGTCGCAGAGCCCGGATGGCAGCAGCGCTTTCAAAACGAACTTGTTTCCGCTGATCACCTCGATGTCGGCGCACAGAAACTGGAGCTTTGCGGAGCGATTCAAGGACGAGAGGACGACGTTAGTCGCCCCGCTCCTGCACGATGAGACGAGGAGCGCGCAGGCCGCGAGCGAAGTCACGAAAATGCGTGTCATCGCGGCAGCTCCGATACCGGTTGAGGCAGGCCGACCAGGCCAATGAGCTTCGGCGCACACTCCTTGGACTGATCGGCGCTCGTCGACTCCAAACAGTCGAGGATGGGCTGCAGATCGGCCACACGGATCACCGAGGTGCTGAAGTCGGCGACGTACATGAGACGGCGCGGCGCATCGATGACGAACTCGAAGGCGCCGCTGATGTTGGTCAAGATCGTGAGCCCCTGAAACAAGTCGGTATCGATGACTTGGACGTTGCGCGAAAGGAAACAGCTCACAAACGCGAGGACTACGGTGTCGCCCCGCGCCGGGACCTCGGCGATTTGAACGCGCGAAGGATCCCCGCAGGTCGGGATTTGAGCGATCATGTTGAGGTCTCCGCCGGCGACATCGCTTCGGGCAACGACCAGGGCTTCCGGCGATCGCGAGACGATGTAGGCGAGGTTTCGCCCCGGGCGCGGATCGAATCGGATGTCCCGATTGCTCGTGCCCGTATCGAGCCCGGACACGAAGAGCAGGCCAGCGTCGAATAGATAGCTTTGCGTCGGGTCCCCGTCGATGCCGATGCCGAGGCGGATGATCGCTGGGACTTCGGCGCTCGGAATCCAGGCTCGCTTGGCGCCAGGCTCATAGGTAATGGTCACCTGCTCGGGTGCCAGGTCGTCAATGGTCGCGGCGAGGCGGGGGCGTTTCTGTGGCTCGGGGCCGCCGGGGCGGAACTGGTCGAAGAACATGCTTGCCCGGCCCTCGCGGTGCGCCATCAGGATGTAATCGCCACGGAAGACCGGATCATCCGGTTCGGTCGCAAAGTCCGCTGCCAGGTCGCCGACGTAGACATCGACCGGGTCCGCGGGCAGGCTGAGATCGAGCGTAGGATTCACCAGCTCCGCGCTTCCCGTCCGGTACGTGCTCGAGCAGGTATGCAGCTGGCCGAACTCACCACCGCAGCGGAGCTGCCCTTCCTCATCCACATCGATGAAGGTCAAGTTGGCATCGCTTCGCACGGGAACGTAGATGCGCCTCCCATCGGTCGAAAGCCCCATGCCGTCGGAGAAGGAGCCGATCGACACCTCGCCTCGAATCAGCCCTTCGACGGGGATGAGCCTCAGCGCCGCCCCAGGGTCGCGGAATCGGAGATTCGCGGGCACGACCGAGCAGCGGTCCGGCGGAATCGGCGTGCAGTCGTCGTCGTTTACCGGGTCGCAGACGCAGGCTGGCTCGTTGATGTTGCCTTCGAAATCGGCTTGCAAGCAGGCGTTGGCAACCCCGGCGCCCATGCAGCCCGTTTGAATGGCCTCGACCGCCTTATCGAGGTCGTAGGATTGGACGTTCCCGGAGTTCCATTGAAGCGCGAAATTCGAGCTCGTGACGTAGAGGTACTTGGGGTTTCCCTCGGCGTCCTCGTCGACCGAGAGCTCGATCGCGATGGGAAAGGACATCAAGCCCGCGGGCAAATCCTCGCCCGTTGTCCTGGCACAGCCGGTCGAGACCGATCCAAACATAAGCAAGAACCCCAGAGCGAACCCGACAAACTCGCTCCATGGGCCGAATCCGGGCCGCATGCGGCGGCACCCTAGCCGTTCGCCCTAGCCGTGGCAACTGGCAGCGGAGGCGCTCAGTTCCACGGATCGAGGATGGACCGATCGCGCTCGGGCGCTGGTTTGGGCCGGCGTCGCGGTTTGCGACGAACGGGCTTGTTGCGGGCTTTCGGCGCTTGGGCCGCGCCTGCATCGGACGCCGAGGCGAGTGCGTCCGTTCCGCGCGGCTCGGGACCCGCATCCTCCCCGATCAAGGGAGAGAGCAAGGGCGGCGGGAGCAGTGGCGCCGGTTGGGTCGCGCTGACGGCCGACCCGCCTGGCTCCGGTGCAGCTTGGTTCGTTCCGGTCTCCGCCGCTTCGGGCTCGGGCTTGCGAAACGTTCCTGCGGCAATTGTCCCGAGGAGAACCAGGAACGCGATGGCAAGGCCGCCAAGGTAAACCGGAGATGCGGTACGGCGCCAGGGACGCGGCGGCCGGGTTGGCGGAAGCGTCCAGGTATCCGGACCCACGGGTTGGAGGCCCGCCTTGACGAGCTCGAGGTCACTCAGCACCTCGTGCATCGTTTGATAGCGACGCTCAGGTTGTTTCTCGAGGCAGCGCATGACCAGCGTCTCCAGCTCCTCGGAGACATGGGGCACCCGCACCCTCGGCGGGATGGGTTCTTCGTAGATGTGCTTAGTAAGAATGCCCATCATCGTGTCCGCGTCGTGTGGAACGTGACCCGTCAACATCTCGTAGAGCAAGACCCCAAGCGCGTAGATGTCGGTTCGGTGATCCACGCCCTCGCCTTCACATTGCTCGGGCGACATGTAGTGCGGCGTGCCGAGCACCTCGCCGGCGCGGGTGAGCCGATTGGGGCCGTGGCCGACCTTCGCGATGCCAAAGTCGAGGACCTTGACGAAGTCTTCCTCGTCGTCGCGACGAATCAGAAATACATTCTCTGGTTTGAGATCGCGATGAGTAATTCCCGCCTCGTGGGCTGCACCGAGAGCGCGGCAGACCTGGATCGCGATGTGAAGCGCACGCTCCTCGGGCATGCGGTCGACGCGGTTGATTGCCTCGATGAGGTCGAGCCCATCGAGGAACTCCATGATGAAATAGGTCGAACCGTCCGTGAGCTCGCCGAAGTCGCTGACGTCGATGATGTGTTGGTTCCCGATGTTGGAGGCGCTTTCGGCTTCGCGCCGGAATCTCGCCAATACCTCAGGGTCGCGCGTGTTCTCCTGGCGAACGACCTTCATCGCGAGCGTCTTGTTCAGGCGCGCATGGGTGACCCGGTACACGAGGCCCATGCCCCCTTCGCCGAGCAGGGCGTCGACGCGGTAGCGCTGGTCGATCGTCTGACCGAGCAGCCGTTCGGCCACTCGAGTCGGCCCCGAAGCGCTCACGCCCCCAATCGGGCCCGCTATGGTTCTCGTGCTATCGCCCATACAGCTATGCCGTAATATTCCAGCCGTGTTCATTGCAACACGGTCTGGCCTTTCCATCAAGCCCTCTCGGCCGGAAACCCCAGATTAAGGCGGATTTCTAGCGGAGGCGAGCCTGCGCGGCCGCTAAACGGGCTCCGGGGAGCTGGGAAAGAGGGGCCGACACGAAGTCGAGCCCGAGCTTCTCGCAGATTTCGATGGAGGCGGGGCTGCCACCCTGGTCGCCGCAGAGGCCAGCGCGGAGGTCCGGACGGACGGCCCTGGCCCGCTCGAGAGCGATTCGGATGAGTGCCGCGACTTCCTCGTCGAGATGAGTGAACGGGTCGCCCGCGATGAGGCCGAGCTCGTTGCGGTACGCGGGAAGGAATCGGCTGGCGTCGTCCCGGCTGATGCCGAGCGCGGTCTGCGTCAGGTCGTTCCCGCCGAAGGAAAAGAAGTGAACGCGCTCCGCGAGCTCTCCAGCGATCAGGCAGGCGCGCGGCACCTCGATCATGGCGCCAAGGCGGCATTGGAACGCGCCGGTCGACTCGGTGAAGACCTCCCCGTGCGCACGGTCGACGGCCGCGCGGAGCGCTTCGACCTCCGACGTGAACGCGATCATTGGAATCAGAACCTCGAGGTCGACCGCGAACCCCTGCTCCACGCAATCGCGTGCGGCGAAAAGCATCGCGCGAAGCTGCATGTCGTAGAGACCCGGGACGATCAGCCCTGAACGCACCCCGCGGTGACCAAACCCCGGATTCGTCTCTCGATACCGAGCGGCTGCCTTGGTCGCTTCTTCGACCTCGATGTCGAGCGACTCGGCAATCGCCTGTAGCGAAGGCTCGTCTTGCGGAAGAAACTCTTCGAGCGCCCGGTCGAGCAGCCGAATCGTGACCTGTCGCCCGTCCATCGCGAGAAAAATCTCGACGAAGTCTTCTCGCTGTGCGCGCTCGAGCTTGGAGAGCCACTCGCTCCGCTGCGTGTTGTCGACCGCTAGCAATGCGCATCGCATCGCAAACAATCGATCCTTGGCGAAGAACATGCGCTCGGTTCGGCACAGTCCGACCCCTTCGGCCCCATAGCTCAGGGCGGCGCGGGCTGCCTGCGGGGTGTCCGCTTCGGCGTACACGCGCATGCGGCGTACCTGGTCGGCCCAGGCCATCAGCTCGCGGAGCTCTTCGACGGTGGTCGACGCCTCGAGGTCGAGCGCGCCGACGAAAACCCTTCCGGTCGAGCCATCGAGGGTGAGCATGTCGCCTTCGCGCAGCAGCTCGGTGGTCTCGAGGCCGTCCAGGCTCACGGTTCGATCCCGAAGGTTGATCTGCAGCCCTCCGCAGCCCACCACGCAACACTTCCCAAGCCCACGGGCGACGACCGCAGCGTGCGAAGTCATCCCGCCAGCTGCGGTGACGACGCCCTTGGCGGCCCTCATTCCGTGGATGTCGTCGGCGCTCGTCTCCTGCCGAATCAGGATCACCTCCTGGCCTTCAGAGGCCCACCGGACGGCGTCGTCGGCGTCGAATACGATGCGGCCCGATGCCGCCCCCGGGCCTGCGGGCAGCCCCATGGCGAGCGGTTCGATTCCCCGGGAAGTCAATTCGGCTTCGACTGGAAGGCGCGCCCGGAGCAGCTGTTCGAGCGAACGCGCATCCACCCGGAGCAAGGCGTCGTTCTTGCTGAGCACCCCTTCCCTCACCATGTCGACAGCGACCCGGACCGCTGCATGCGCGGTTCGCTTCGCCGAACGTGTTTGCAGCAAGTACGGCTGACCATCCTCGATGGTGAACTCGATGTCTTGCATGTCGCCGAAGTGGCTCTCGAGCGACGCGCAGTATGTCGAAATCGATTCGAAGGCGTCTGGGAGCGAGAGCTCGAGGCTGGACGCCTCTTTGCCCGGCGCCGATGCCGTCGCGGTGAGCGCCACGGGCGTTCGAATGCCGGCGACCACGTCCTCGCCCTGGGCGTTCGGGAGGAATTCGCCGTAGAGCTGCGGCTCTCCACTCGAAGGGTTGCGGGTGAACGCCACCCCCGAACCGCTTCGCGGGCCCGTGTTGCCGAAGACCATGGCTTGCACGGTGCATGCGGTACCGATGGCGTCGTCGATCCCTTGCATGCGCCGGTATCGAAGCGCGCGCGGGTTCTCCCAGGATTCGAAGACCGCTGCGATCGCGTCCCAGAGTTGCGTCTCGGCGTCTTGTGGGAACTGCGCCCCCGAGGTCTCCTCGATGACCGAAAGGTACGAGGCGACCAACCCCTCGAGGGCCGGGACGGATAGCTCGGAGTCGAGCATTCGGGGGCGCCCGAGCTCATGCTTGAGATCGCTCAATAGGTGCTGGAAGCGGTCGGCTCCGATGCCGCGGACGACCGAACCGTACATCTGCAACAAGCGCCGGTAGGCATCGAGTGCAAAGCGTTCGTCCCCGCGCTCCGCCGCGAGCCCTTTGAGGGTGCGCTCGGTGAGGCCGATGTTGAGGACGGTGTCCATCATGCCCGGCATCGAGACCTCGGCCCCCGAGCGGATCGAAAGAAGGAGCGGTTGATTCGCGTCACCAAAGCGTTTGCCAAGGCGCTTCTCGACGGTCTGCAGCGCGGACGCGACAGCCGCGTCGAGGCCATCGGGAAACGCCCCGCTCGCTCGGTACTCCCGGCCGACTTCGCTCGTGATCGTGAACCCGGGAGGGACGGGGATCCCGAGCGCAGTCATCTCGCTGAGGCCGGCCGCCTTCCTTCCGAGAAGCTGCAGGCGGACGTCCGAGTCCAGCTCTGCGTCAAGCGGATACAGAAGGGTCACGGCGTTGCAACTTTGTCCCAAGCTGGTGGAAGTGCGCAATATCGTTGACGGTGTCTGCGATTTCTCCCAGCAAACGCAGGCGATTGTCCCGAATCCTCGCATCGTCGACCATCACGAACACCTCGTCGAAGAAGCGATCGATCGGGACGCCAAGCTCCTTGGCGACGAGCTTCAAGGCGTCGGTGTAGCGGCGCTCGCCGGTCGCTTCGCGGATCTGGTCGCGAACGGTGCCAAAGCGCTCGGCCAGTGCGGCCTCGGCGCCGACTTCGAGAAGGCTCGAGTCGACGGGGCCACGCGCGCTCTCCTTGGTGATGTTGAACGCACGCTTGAATGCAATCGCCAGTGCTTCGAACTCCGGTGCGGCGCGCAGCTCCGACACCGCTTCGATCCGGCTTCGTAGATCGCGAAGCGACGTGCCGTCCCAAGCGCCGAGGCAGGCGTCCACGACATCGCCGCCGAACGGGTCTTTGAGCATCGCGCGGATGCGTCCACGGAAGAAACCGTCGAGCGCCGCGTGGACCTCGTCGGCGTTCGCTAGCTTGGTGTCGCCCGCGTACGCGCCGTACGCCTGCGCGATGAGCGCCCGAAGGTCGACGTCGAGCGGCCCTTCGAGGGCGATGCGGATGATGCCTAGCGCAGCGCGGCGGAGCGCAAAGGGGTCCGCCGAGCCGCTTGGCACCAGGCCGATCCCGAAGCAGCCGACGAGGGTGTCGATCCGGTCGGCGACGGCAACGACGGCGCCGACGACTTGGTCCGGCACGACGTCGTCGGCGCCTTGCGGCCGGTAGTGGTCGCGGATGGCGTCTGCGATCGCCGGGTCGATGCCCTCACGCAAGGCGTACCAGCGACCCATCTCGCCCTGGAGCTCGGGGAACTCGTAGACGATCAGGGTTTCGAGGTCGGCCTTGCAAAGGCGCGCCGCTGCGTCGCAGGCATCGGCATCTGCGCCGGACGCGGCGGCGAGCGCGGCGGCATTGGCCTGGAGTCGACGAACCTTGGCGCCCATCGTGCCGAGCTTGGATTGGAACACGACAGATTCGAGCTTCGTGAGCCGATTGGCGAGCGGGGCCTTGCGGTCTTCTTCGACGAAGAACCGCCCGTCGGCCAGGCGCGCGCGAAGGACGCGGTCGTTGCCTTTGGCAATCGTGTCCGGATCCTCGGCGGTGTTGACCACGTTCAGATAGGCAGGGAGCAGCGCGCCGCCCTCGGACCCCCGGACGGCGAAGTAGCGTTGATGATCGCGCATCACCGAAATCACGACCCTGTCAGGAAGCTCGAGGAACGATTCGTCGAAGCGCCCCGGCACGGTGAACGGCTCTTCGACGAGTGAAACGCATTCGTCGGCGAGGAAGGCGTCCGGCTCGAGGACACCGCCGAGGGACTTCGCTGAAGCGAGCAGTCCCTCCATCATGCGAGCCTTGCGGACCTCGAGGTCGACGATCACGTGCGCGCCTTCGAGCGCCTTCTCGTATTGCGCCGCGTCGTCGAGGTCGAAGCTCTCGGGAGCGAGGAAGCGATGCCCGCGCGTCGCCCGCCCCGCCTGGACGTTGGCGAATTCGAAACCGACGATTTCGCTGCCGAGCAAGGAGACGATCCAGTGAATCGGTCTGCCGAACGCTACTTCGCCCGGACCCCAGCGCATGGACTTGGGGAAGCTGATCTGTTGACAGAGCCGCGGGAGGATCCCGGTAAGCACGTCGCTCGTCGCCGCGCCGGTTTCGAGGAGGCGTACGCTGACGTAATTGCCCTTGTCGGTGGTTTGCTTGTGCAGATCCTCGATGCGGAGGCCGTGCTTCTTCGCGAAGCCGGTCGCGGCCTTTTTGGGCGAGCCGTCCGCCTCGAACGCAGCCCCCCAAGGCGGACCCAGGATCGTCTCGTCGCGGTCCGGCTGACGCTCGGCCAGCCCCCGAATTCGGAGCGCGAGGCGCCGCGGCGTACCGAGTGTATTCACCTCGAGCGAGTCGGTGCCGAGCCGGGCCTGGCCTAGCAGCTCAGTCGCGCTCGACTTCATCGAGCGCAGCGCGTGCCTCACGAACGACGCCGGCAGCTCCTCGGTCCCGATCTCCAGCAAAAACTCGGATGACATGGAGTGGCGTTGCTACCAGACGGGATCCACGGGCGCAATGGGGCGTCCCCTCGATCGTACTATTGCGCCGCCGCGGCCGTCTCGAGAAGCGGGAATCCGAGCGCCTCGCGCTGCGCGTACCAAGATTCCGCCACGGCTCTCGCCAGGATCCTCACGCGGCCGATGTAGCGCTGGCGTTCGGTCACGCTGATCGCGCCCCGGGCGTCGAGGACGTTGAAGTAGTGGCTGCATTTGATGACCGCGTCATAGGCGGGGAGCGCCAGTCTTTCGAGGGGCTCGCGGTCGAATTGTAGGGCGCCGCCCTTCCCCTTCTTGTCGCTGAGACCGAGCAAGACAGCGACCTGCTTCTCGTACTCCTCGAAGAGCTTCTTCTGGAGCTCGGGATCCGCCTGCTCGAAGTTGTAGGTGCTCCACTCCCACTCGGCGCGCTTGTAGAGGTCCCCGTAGCGGATGCCTGGCGCCCATTGGAGCTGGTAGACGTCGTCGACGTCTTGAAGGTACATGGCGATGCGCTCGAGCCCGTAGGTGAGCTCTCCGCTGATCGGTTTGCAATCGATGCCGCCGCACTGCTGGAAGTAGGTGAACTGGCTGATCTCGAGTCCGTCGAGCCAGACCTGCCATCCCAGGCCCCAGGCGCCGAGCGTCGGCGATTCCCAGTCGTCCTCGATGAAGCGAATGTCATGGCGCCGCGGGTCGGTGCCAAGCGCGCGCAGCGACTCGAGATAGAGCTCCTGGATGTCGAGCGGCGAAGGTTTGAGGATGACCTGGTACTGGTGAAACTGCTGCAGACGGTTGGGGTTCTCCCCGTAGCGGCCGTCGGTCGGGCGGCGGCTCGGCTCGACGTAAGCGACATTCCACGGCTCGGGCCCGATGGCGCGCAAGAAGGTGTGCGGGTTGAACGTGCCCGCGCCGACCTCGGAGTTGTAGGGCTGGACGATGAGGCAACCGTGCTCCGCCCAAAAGCGTTCGAGCGCGAGGATGAGCTCCTGAAAGGTCATTCCTCGTCCTCGTCGTCCCCGTCGTCCTCGTCGCCTTCGTCGTCTTCGTCCTCGGCGGCGGCTTCCGCTTCCGCGGCGGCGATGGCGGCCTCTTCCTGGGCCAGGAGCTCTTCTTCCGCCTCCTCCATGGCCGCTGCCGCCGCGAGCTCTGCCGCAGCGATGTCGATCGACTCGCCGGTCTTCTCTTCGAACAGGGCCCGGTGCTCGTCGCTGAGGTCGCTGAACTCTTGAAGGGTCGGAAGGTCTTGGAGGCCGCTCAGACCGAAGAACTCGAGGAAGCGCGGGCTCGTCCCGTAGACGAGCGGCCTGCCCGGCTCGTCTTTGCGGCCGAGGATTTTCACCAGCCCGCGCTCGGCCAGCATCTTGAGCGACGAGCCGGAGTCGACACCGCGCACATCATCGACCTCGGGACGGGTGAGCGGTTGGCGATAGGCGACGATGGCGAGCGTTTCGAGCTGTGCGCGGCTGAGCCGAATGGGCTTCGGTGCGACGAGCGTTTTGACGAAATCGGCGCTCTCGCGCGCCGAACGAAACTGGTAGCCGCCGGCCACGAAATAGAGGTGCACGCCGCGGTGTGCGTAGTCCGCCACGAGCTCATCGAGCAGCGGTTGGACCTCTGCGAGGGTGGCCCGCGCGGCCCGGGCCAGTCGCTTCGCCGTCACCGGGCTGCTCGAGACGAAGATCAGGCTCTCGAGCACATTTTTGAGGGACTCCGGGCTCTGCGCGATGGGTGCCCCCGCGCCGTTTTCAGAAGCACCGCTGTCGGCCTGCAGGTCTGTCTGGGTCATGGCTCTTGCTCGTCCTCATTCCATGCGTACGCGCCCGAGGTGCCAGCCGGCACGACGACGGACTCCCTTCGTTCCTCGCCTGTCTCGACGGGCAGGTCATGGCCGATCGGCTCCTCTACCCGGTCGCTGCTCGGTTGTGCCACGTCGGCGGGCACCATCGCCTCCCCCGACGCGTCGAGCAACGTGTACTCGAGGTAGATCGGCTCTTCATGGTCGGTCTGATAGATGCTCGCCAGGCGCATCTTGGCCATCTCGAGCAGGGCGAGGAAGGTGACCACCAGATCGTACGAAGTGCTCACGTCTTCGAAAAGCTCATCGAAGCGGCACCGGCGGCGCTCGCGAAGCAAATCGACCAGGCTCCCGATGCGTTCCTGAATCGACATCCGTTCGGCATCGACTTCGAGCGAAACGGATGCGTTGACGCGCTCGGCGATCCTTTTGAGCGCGTCGAGGAGCTTGAAGACGCTCACCTGCGCGAGGGGTGGCAGCTCCCGACTGGCCGGTGGAGGGGTGCCAGCCGAGAACACATCCCGGCCCACGATCGCGCGTTCGCCCAGATCTGCCGCGACGGTCTTGTACTTCTGATACTCGAGCAAACGCCGGATCAGCTCGGCCCGGGGGTCGAGCTCGTCGACCTCGTCGTCGTCCTGGTCGTCGGGCGGACGCGGCAAGAGCATCTTGCTCTTGATGTGCGCCAGCGTCGCCGCCATCAGCAGGTACTCCGAGGCGATGTCGAGGTTCAATGCCCCCATCAAGCTCAGATACTCCAGGTATTTGTCGGTGATGAACGAGATCGGCAGGTCGAGGATGTCGAGCTCGTGCTTCCGGATCAAATGCAGGAGCAGGTCCAACGGCCCCTCGAAGTTGGGCAGCTCGATCCGGAAGTTCGGGTCCAGTGCCTCGGGCGCTTCTTGGGGCTCGGGCACCGGCATGGGGCTGGGCTCACTCATCGCAGTGCAACCATGCGCTGCTAGGCTCCCAGGTGTCAATCGCTACGGGCTTCGTCGAGGGCTTCGATTACCGCTTCGACGTGCCCCGTCACTTTGACTTTGGGGTAGTGCTTGATGACTTTCCCATCGGGTCCGATCAGCACGGTCGAGCGGATGATCCCCATCGACTTCTTGCCGTACATGTTCTTCTCGCCCCAGGCTCCGTACTTCTCGAGCATCGTCCCGTCGGGGTCGCTGAGCAGCGGGAACTTCAGCTTGAATTTGTCAGCGAACTTACAGTGCGAGTCGATCGAATCTTTACTGACGCCGACGACGACCGCATCCCGCGCCTTGATTTTGCGCAGCGCCGCGTTGAAGTCGTTGGCCTCGGTGGTGCAGCCCGGTGTGTTGTCGCGCGGGTAGAAGTAGAGGATGACGTACTTGCCCGCGAGGTCCCTGAGGGCCAGCTTGCCCCCGGTGGACGAGGGCAGATTGAACGCAGGAGCCTTGTGGCCTTCTTTGATCATGGAGACGGCTGTATTGCCGGTTTGCGCCTGCTGTCAACGCCCCACGGGACTCACGAACTTGGAAACCTGGCGAGACGCGCCCAAGATCGAGACATGACCGCCCGAACCCTGATCGTGGGAGATGTCCACGGCTGCCGCGAAGAGCTCGAAGACCTGCTCGAGGAATCGGGCTGGGAGGAAGGCGATGATTTGGTGCTGGTCGGAGATTTGGTCGCCAAAGGACCGGATTCGCTCGGGGTTGTTAAGCTCGTTCGCAAGCTCGGTGGGCGGGCGGTTCGCGGCAATCACGACCAGCACTGCCTGAAATGGTGGGATGCGCAAGAGGCGGGCGAGGATCCTCCGAAGCTCCGGCCGGCCCATCAGCGGGTGACCGAGGAGCTCGAAGAGGAGGATTGGCGCTGGCTTGCTGGCCTTCCGCTCTGGCTCGAGCTGCCCGAGCTCGACGCCCTCGTCGTGCACGCGGGGCTCCTGGTCGATCTGCCTCTGGAGGAGCAGGACCCCTACGACCTCATGAACATGCGGAGCATCCTCGAGGACGGGAGCGCATCGAGAAGCTACGAGGAGGGCACGCCCTGGGCCACGCTCTGGCCGGGTCCCAGGCTGGTCGTGTTTGGGCACGATGCGGTCCGCGGCCTTCAGAACCACCCTCATGCGGTCGGTCTCGACACCGGCTGCGTTTACGGCGGCTGGCTGACCGGCCTCTGGCTGCCCAGCCGAGACCTCGTCGCCGTGCCTGCGCGTGCAGCCTACGCCCAGCCCGGGAAAGATTGAGGGGATGGAAGTCTGGGTCTGCCGGGAAGAGGAGCTGCGGGATGGGGTCGTGCGTACCACGAGGCTCGGCGTCGACGACGACGGGATTCCAATCATGGCGCTGCTGCTTCGCGGCGAAAACGGAGCGATCGTCGCGTACCGGAACCTGTGCCGACATCTCCCGGTGCCGCTCGACGGCGGGACCGGAGAGCTCCTCAGCGACGACGGAGCGCATCTGATCTGTGGGACACACGGAGCGACGTATCGTCTGCACGATGGCTACTGCGTCGAGGGCCCGTGTGAAGGCCTCGCCCTTCAGCAGCTCTACGTTCGGGAAGAAGCCGGTGACCTCTACGTGTCGGACACCTCGGAACCTCGCTGAGCCCCGAAGAAGGCGACCTTATGGAGCGTACTTGGCAAGGCGCCGCTCCAATCGCTAGGCTTAGCTTTTCGTTGGGGGAACTATGCGGATTTTTGTCAGGTTGTTTTTGAGCGTTGGGTTGACCTTGAGCCTCGTCGGCTGTGGTGATTCGGAATCGGGTGGCAGCGGTGGAACCGCTGGCAGCGGCGGCAGTGGTGGCGCCGGTGGCTCGGGCGGAAGCTCCATGGTGACCGTGACCGGAACGGTCTCGGCTGCTGCGCTCGATGGAAACTCCACGCCCGTGGAAGGTGCAACGGTCAGTGTGGTTGGCACCTCCAACACCGCGACGACGGACGCGGGCGGCAACTTCTCGGTCATGGCGCCGACCGGCACCGTGATGTTCTTGAACACCGCGGCTGGCAACTGGGGCTCGCTGTTTGCGGAGAACGTGCCTGCGGGAGGTCTCGCTGGGCTCGATGTCGAAGTGATCCCGGATGCGCTGGTCGATGCCATTTCAGACGCGCTCGTGACGACGGCCGACACATCAAGAGGGCTCGTCGCGGTGACCTTTGACGAAACCACGACGGTGGGTGGCGAAACCGCCAGCATCAGCGCCGCCAGTGAGACTTCGTTCGTCTTCGACGACCTGGATGAGCCAGTTGAAGGCGACACGCTGGTAGCTGGCGGCGGCAGCGAGGTGATCTTTTTCAACGTCGATCTCGCTGGTTCTGTGAGCGCGACCGCCACGAGCTCAGCTTTTCAGCCGTGCCCGCTTGAGTTCCCGAGCGCGACCTACACCGTTCAGGCGAAGGTGCTCACCGAGATCGACGTGTTCTGCCCTGCGCCCTAACGGCGGCAATGACGAAAACAGCGGGCTGGCGACGATGTCGTCAGCCCGTTTTTTCTTGCCGGGCGCTCCAGGCGGCGGGCGAGGAAAGCGGACCGATGTCGGCCCAGGGCTTGTCCTCTGAGTGGCGAACGATGTTTTTGCGAGCCGTGAGCACCTCGACACCGTCCCGCGTCACCAAGACGGTGTGCTCAAACTGGGCGGAGAGTGACCGGTCCATCGTGAGCACCGTCCACTCGTCGTCCATCACCTCGGTCTGGTAGCCGCCGATGTTGATCATCGGTTCGATGGTGAAGACCATGCCGGCCTTCATGCGCTTGTCTTTGCCCCGTCGGCCGAAGTGCGGGATCTGAGGAGGCATGTGGAATTCGCGGCCGACGCCGTGCCCGACATAGTCGCGAACGACCGAGCAGCCCTTGCCTTCGGCATGCTCCTGAATCGCGGCGCCGATGTCGCCGATGCGATTGCCGTGTTTGACCTCCGCGATGCCGAGCTCGAGGCAGCGGCGTGCCGTCTCCACGACGAGGATCGCTTCGTCGGTCGGCTCGCCCACGTAGAAAGTGACGCTCGTGTCACCGTGGTAGCCGTGCTCCTTTGGAAGATAGGTGGTGACATCGACATTGACGATGTCGCCGTCCGTGAGGACATGGTCCCCCGGGATCCCATGGCAGACGCAGTCGTTGACGCTGGTGCAAACGCTTTTCGGAAAACCCTTGTAGTCGAGCGGAGACGGATACGCGTCGCGAGAGACGATGTATTCATGGACGAAGCGGTCGATATCGTCCGTCGCGATGCCCGGGCGTATCATGTCGCCCACCGCCGTCAGGCAATCAGCCGCGAGTTGGCAGGACCGCCGCATGTCTTGAAGCATGCGCGGCGTCATGAGCTCGATGGCAGACAATGGGTTCCTCAAGCGAACGGACGTACCGCTTGTAGGACAGGGCCGCAAATTGTCTAGCGAAGGCGCTGTTTACCGATGGTTTGACCCTTCGCTGTGATGGCACTAGATAGCCACTTCGAGAGGGTTTTAGGCTTTTTTGATGCCAGATTCGTACAACAACGTCCCGATGAGCGACTCGATGGCCGAACGCACCGTGAGAGAAGACGCGTATTGGACCGGCCCCAAGCTCATCGTCTTGAGCTTCGTGACCCTTGCGGTCGCTTTCGCGCTTCTCTGGTCGATGGCCGAAGGCATCATCGGGCCGACACAGCACGACGCCGATTACGGCCACGAGCGGCATCTCCTTCAGCCGGGCGGCGGCCCGCTCGACTGAGCCTGCTTAGCTAGAAGTCGAAATCGAGCTCTTTCGGCTCGTCGTTCTTCAGTGAGTCGTCTTCCCCGGGTTCGAACGTGGCTTCGGAGTAGAGATCGTCCAGAGACCATCCGGCCTTGTGATGGCGGCGCAACTCTTCGCGCTCGAACTCGGCCATGTTCTGATAGTTCTTCGGTCCTCTAGGGCGCATGTCCCCTCCCTTTTTGCCAACTCAGCATCCTGAAGTGGTATGGCAAATGACTACTTTGTCCTACATCTCGGCACACCCTACCCAGGAGGATCGAGATGGCAAAAAAACAGACGAGATTGAAACCATGGACCTGCGCTGGTAGACGCACTCCATGAGTCGGGTGGTAGCGATCGCCAATCAGAAGGGCGGCGTCGGGAAGACGACCACGGCGGTCAATCTGGGCGCCAGTCTGGCCGTGGCTGAGCAGCGGGTCCTTTTGGTCGATCTCGATCCGCAGGGCAACGCGTCCACCGGTGTCGGCATGAGCCCCGGTGATGAAGATCTGGAGGGCTCCTACGAGCTGTTGCTCGGCGAAGTCGAGACCGCGGACGTGATCTACGAAACCGACATGCCCTACATGCACGTCATCGCCGCGACGCAAGACCTGGTCGGCGCCGAGCGAGATCTGCTCCAGGCCGACGACAGCGCGGTGCGTTTGCGCAAGGCGCTCGACCCGGTTCGCGACGACTACGATTTCATCGTCATCGATTGCCCACCCTCACTGGGCATGTTGACGATCAACGCCTTGACCGCGGCCGACATCGTGATGGTTCCACTTCAGTGCGAGTACTACGCACTCGAAGGATTGTCGCAGTTGGTGGGGACGATCGAGCGCGTCCGCGCGTCGGTGAACGAGCATCTGGAGATTCACGGTGTGGTGCTCACGATGTTTGATTCGCGCAACAACCTCGCCAACGAAGTGGCCGCCGAGGTTCGGCGCCACTTTCACGTCTACGAGACGATCATCCCGCGCAACGTGCGCCTCGCGGAGGCTCCTTCGCACGGCAAGCCGGTGATCTTGTATGACGCCTCTTCGCGCGGCTCGTACACCTATTTGAACCTGGCGCGCGAGCTGCTCGATGATCTGGAGGTAGCTGCCTAGTGGCTCGCAGACGTCTGGGGCGTGGCTTGGACGGCTTGCTTCCTGCGGCGCCGCCGGCTTCGGAACGCTCGGCGAAGAACACCGCCGCCATAGAGGACCTTCACCCGGGCCGGATGCAGCCGCGCGGGCGGATGGGCGCAGAGGGGCTGGCCGAGCTCGCGGCGTCCATTCGAGAGCACGGTGTCCTCGAGCCGATCCTCGTGCGCAAACGGGCGTTGGGCGGTTTCGAGATCATCGCGGGGGAACGCCGTTGGCGCGCCGCCCAGCAAGCGGGCTTGAAAGCTGTGCCCATCTTTCAACACGACCTCGGAGATGAAGCGGCGTTCGAGGCCGCCCTGGTGGAGAACTTGCAGCGCGAAGACCTGAACCCGATGGAGACGGCGCGCGCGTTTCAGCGATTGGTCGATGACTACGGGCATACTCAGGAGATCATTGCGACCAAGGTGGGCAAGGAACGGTCCACGGTGGCCAACGCCCTGCGCCTCTTGAAGCTTCCAAAGGAGGTGATGGACCTCGTCGAAGACGGCCAACTGAGCGAAGGTCACGGCCGCGCCCTACTCTCGGCACCCAGCGTGTCGAGCATGAAGAAGCTTGCGCGAAGCGCGGTGTCCAAGGGCTGGAGCGTCCGCGAAGCCGAGCGCCAGGCCCGGCGCGTGGCGCGGGGCGATGGCGATCGCGCGGCGCCGAAGAAAGCAGGCAAGAGCACCAACGTGCGAGACCTCGAGCTTCGTTTGTCCCGCGCGCTGGGCTCGACGACCAAGATTCACGAAAGCGGCCAAGAGCGCGGACAGGTTCGAATCAACTACGCGAGCTTTGACGAGCTCGACCGGATCATCGAGAAGCTGACCCGCTAGAGTCGCATGCATGGACGGGGCGCGGAAAAAAGCGCGAAGCGGGGTTCCGTCGAACGGCTCGGCTTGCAATTGTGGTCGGTTGCACTTGAGGGCTTTGACCAGGCAAGCCTCGCCTCGGCGCGCGCGCCAATCCGGGGTGGTTGCGGTCTTGCGGATTGTCACTTGCGACGTCGACTCCACCCCCCATCCCCCGCCCCTTCGTACGTCTCCGTCAATGCCAGTGCCAGCGTCAGCGCCGGTGCCAGCGCAAGCGCCTGTGAATCACATGATCCGCGCTTCAGCCGCGTCGACGGTGTTGCTCAGCAGCATGGCTATCGTCATAGGGCCGACGCCGCCGGGGACCGGCGTGATGTAGGCCGCTCTGTCTTTGGCGCCTTCGAAGTCGACGTCGCCGGTGAGGGTGCCGTCGTCTACGCGGTTGATGCCGACATCGATGACGACGGCGCCGTCTCTGATCCAGTCGCCCTGGACTAGATTCGCCCGGCCGACCGCGGCCACCACGATATCGGACTCGCGGACTCGTTCGGCGAGGTCTTCGGTGCGCGAGTGGGCGATGGTGACCGTCGCGTGCTTCTCGAGAAGCATCAATGCGATTGGCTTTCCGACGAGGGTGCTGCGGCCGAGGACCAAGGCGCGCTGGCCCTTCGGGTCGCATCCCACGTGTTCGAGCATCCGCATGCAGCCGCTCGGCGTGCAGGGGCGAAGCCCCTTGCGGCCGACGACGAGGAGCCCGGAATTGAACGGGTGCAGGCCGTCGACATCCTTCGCCGGATCGATCGCGTCGACGATGGTTTGATCGTGAAGATGATCGGGGAGCGGGAGTTGGACGAGGATGCCATCGATGTCGTCGTCCCCGTTGAGCTCGAAAATGAGCGCGAGGAGGTCCGCTTCGGAGGTTTCGGCCGGGAGTCGGTGGACGCGACCTTCGATCCCGGCCTTCGCGGCGGCCCGCTCCTTGTTGCGGACGTAGATCTGTGACGCCGGGTCGTCCCCGACGAGCACCACGTGCAACCCCGGCGATCGGTTGTGCGTTGCCCGAAAGGCATCCGCCCTGGTTTTGACCTCTGCCCGCACTTCTTTGGCAAGCGCCTTCCCGTCGATCAACTCAGCCATGGGCGGGGGTCTATCAGGAGCACCGCCCATTCTCAAACCAGCAGGTCCCGGTGGAAATCACGGCTTGGCGTGGTATGCCGCGGGGCCATGTTCGACCCCGTCTCGCCGCAGGTTTCGTTTCCCGAGCTCGATGCAACCCAGCTCGCTTTCTGGGAGAACACCCGCATTTTCGAAAAGACCCTCGAAGGCGGCGAGGAGAAGCAGCCCTTCATCTTCTACGAAGGGCCGCCGACAGCGAACGGCATGCCGCACCCCGGCCACGTGCTCACCCGGGTCATGAAGGACGTTTTCCTTCGTTACCGAACGATGTGCGGCTACTACGTGCCGAGGCGTGCGGGGTGGGACACGCACGGCTTACCGGTCGAAGTCGAAGTCGAAAAAGAGCTCGGCATCAGCGGACGCGAGGCGATTCAGGAGTACGGCGTCGAAGCGTTTAGCCGCAGGTGCATCGACTCGGTGTTCAAATACATCGGCGAGTGGCAGAAGATGACGGAGCGGATCGGTTTCTGGGTCGATTTCGATTCCGCGTACGTGACGTTTCACAAATCGTACGTCGAGAGCGTCTGGTGGGCGCTTTCGGAGATGTTCAACAAGGGGCTGCTCTACCAGGGCTACAAGGTGGTCTGGTGGTGGCCGCAAGGCGGGACCGCGCTCTCCGCCGGCGAGGTCGGCCAAGGGTACCGGACCATCGACGACCCTTCCGTGATGATCCGGTTTCCGGTCGTCGGCGAGGAACGGACTTCGTTTCTTGCCTGGACGACGACGCCTTGGACGCTTCCGTCGAACGTCGCGCTCGCGGTGGGTGCGAAGACGGACTACGCGACGGTCGAGCTCGAAGATGGAGAACGCCTGGTTCTCGCAGCGGCGCTCGTGGGGAAAGTCCTGGGCGAAGAGGCAAACGTCGTAGCGACGCGCAAGGGCTCCGAGCTCGTGGGCGTGAGCTATGAGCCTCCGTTCCGCTACGCCGAACCCCAAGGTGGCCCTGCCTGGCAGGTCGTCGATGCGGATTTCGTCTCGCTCGACAGCGGCTCGGGGCTGGTCCATCTGGCACCGGCGTTTGGCGAGGACGACTTCCGGGTCTGCAAGGAGAAGGGAATGGGCTTTCTGCAGCTCATGAAGCCCGACGGCACCTTTCCAGACGAAGTCACCGACTTCGCCGGCCGATTCTGCAAAGACGCCGACCGCGACATCATCCGCAACCTGAGCGCGCGCGGGGTGCTCTTCAAAGAGGAAGTCTATCGCCACGACTACCCGTTCTGTTGGCGCGCGATGGACGACCCGCTCATCCAATACGCCCGCCGATCCTGGTTCATCCGGACCACGCAGGAGATCGATCGCGTCAAAGAGAACAACCAAGCCGTCCATTGGGAGCCCGACCACATCAAGAGCGGCCGCATGGGGCAGTTCCTCGAGGGCAATGTCGATTGGGCGCTGTCGCGCGAGCGCTTTTGGGGGACGCCGCTGCCGATTTGGAAGAACGACGAGACCGGCGCGGTGGAGTCCGTCGGCTCGGTCGCCGAGATTCTCGAACGAAACCCCGAAGCCTTTGCGCATTTCGAAAAAGCCAAGGCCGCCGATCCGACGCTGCAAGACCATCTGATGGTCCACAAGCCTTGGATCGACGCGGTCAGCTGGACCAAGGACGGCGAGCCCGGGGTGTACCGTCGCGTGCCCGAGGTCATCGATTGCTGGTTCGATTCCGGCTGCATGCCGTTCGCGCAGTGGGGCTTTCCGCATCAGAACGCGGACGCTTTCGAGCGAAACTTCCCCGCCGATTTCATCACCGAAGCGGTCGATCAGACGCGCGGTTGGTTCTATTCGCTGATGACGATCAGCTCGCTCATGTTCCCGCAGCGCGCCCTTCCCCATCCGTTCAAGAACTGCGTCGTCCTCGGCTTGATGACCGACGAAAAGGGCAAGAAGCTCAGCAAGCGGGACAAGAACTACACCGACCCGCTCGTGCTCATGGATCGGGTCGGCGCCGATGCGGTGCGATGGGCGCTCTACGCGGGCACCGTTCCCGGGCAGAGCACTCGCTTTTTCGACGATGCGGCGACCGACGCGGTCCGCGAATTTCTGCTCAAGATCTGGAACGTGTACAGCTTCTTCGTAACCTATGCGAACATCGACGGCTGGACGGCTGCCACAGCGCGACCCGCGCTCGCGGACCGCCCCGACATGGACCGCTGGGTGCTCGCCGAGCTCGACGCTACGGTGCGCGCGGTGCGCCGGGAGCTCGACGATTACAAGAGCCACATGGCGGTGCGGCACCTTCTCGGTTTCGTCGATGGGCTTTCGAATTGGTATGTCCGCCGAAGCCGTGCCCGGTTCTGGGCTTCTGACGATAGCGACGACAAGCGTGCAGCGTTCAGCACGCTTTACGAGGTCCTGATCGATCTCGCGAAGCTGGCGGCGCCCTTCGTTCCGTTCATGACCGAGACGCTGTTCCAGAATCTCGTTCACAAGGACGATCCGGCCGCGCCGGAGTCGGTGCACCTGGCGTCCTTCCCGGAGCCGGACGCGGCGCGTATCGACGAGGAGCTTCGAAAAACGGTGGAGCGCGTTCGCAACGTCGTGACGCTCGGGCAGCGTGTGCGCAACGAGAACAAGCTCAAGGTGCGCCAGCCCTTGGCCGAGGCGATCGTCGTCGTGGCGGACGACGAAGAGCGTCGCGGGATTGACCGGTTTGCGAGTGCCATTCGAGAGGAGCTGAACGTGCGAGCGCTCGGTTTCACGCAAGAGCCGCACAAGTACGTCGAGTTCGAGCTGGTTCCGAACTTCCGCGTCCTCGGGCCGAAGCTCGGCAAGCAGGTGCCTGCGTGCAAGAAGGCACTCGCGGAGGCCGACGGGTCGGCGCTCTACGCCGAGATGGAGGCCAACGAAAAAATCGTGGTTCAGCTGCCCAACGGCCCGATTGAGCTCACGCCTAGCGAAGTCGAGGTGCGGCTGAGCGCTCGGGAGGATTTCGCTGCCTCGTCAGGCTCGGGGCAGGTGGTGGTGCTCGACACCAGGGTCGACGACAGCCTTCGCCGCGAAGGTCTGGCCCGCGAGGTGATCAACCGCATCCAACGGGCCCGCAAGACCATGGACCTCGCGTACGAAGCCCGCATCGAGGTGAAATGGAACGCCGATGGCGAACTGGCCGAAGCAATCGAAGAACACGCAGCGCGCATCGCCGGCGAAACACTCGCCACGGGGTTCTCGCGCGAAAGCGCGCCCGGGAGCGCGCACGACGCAGAAATCGACGGAAGCACATTGAGCCTATCTATCTCGGCGGTGTAAAGCGAGGGCCATCGGGGCGCTGCGGAAGGCGACACAGGGGCCGCAGCTGGGCGGACGGTTTTATGGACGGGGCGCGGAAAAAAGCGCGACGCGGGCCTGCGTCGAACGGCTCGGCCTGCAAATCTGGTCGGTTGGACTTGGGGGCGGGGACCAGGCAAGCCTCGCCTCGGCGCGCGCGCCAATCTGGGGTGGTTGCTGTCTTGCAGATTGGCACTTGCGACGTCGACTCCGACCCACATCGCGCTTTTTTCCGCGCCCCTCCACCACATCCGCGGCAGCGTCAGCGCCGTTGCCAGCGGGGCCAGAGAGTGGCGACTAGCAGCAATGCGGGGATGGCGAGGAGCTGTGAGGTGCTGAGGCCGAGTAGCTCTCCGCGTTCATCGGCCCGCAAGAACTCCAGGAGGAATCGGAGGATCGCGTAGAGCCCGATGAACGCCAGCATGAGCTGGCCTTCGAAACGTTTCCTCGGGCGCAGCCAGAAGAGCAGAAAGCCCGTGATCGCCAAGCAGCCGACGGCTTCGTAGAGCTGGGTCGGATGGACGGGGAGCGACGGCCAATGTGGCGCCTCCAGCAATCCGGCGCGCCACTGCGACTCGCTTGCGGGCGAGAACGGGGGAAAGCTCACGCCTGCCGGTCCGTCGGTATGCACACCGAAGCAGCAGCCGCCCAAAAAGCAGCCCAGTCGGCCGAACACCAAGCCAAGAGAGATGCCGATCGCAGCGATGTCCATCCCCGGGTAGAGCGGAACGCCTTCCCGTTTCAAGAACCAAATGCCGAACGCCGCCGCGGCGATCAGGCCGCCATAATAGGTCAGACCACCCCTCCAGAATGCAGCCCAGGCGAAGCAGTCGCGCCCGGACGGCTGGCACAACTCACGGGCGGCGTCCCAAATCCCCTCGGCACGCGCGCACTGCGCGGCGGTGATCTCCCAGGCGACCTTGCTCGGGTCGGTGCACAGATGCACGTAGTCCCAGAAGTAGCCATCGACCAACACATGCAAGAGGCGAGCGCCGAGGACGCCGAGGATCACCGAGAAAAGCCCCAGGTCGATGAAGCTGTCCGGGTTGAGCCCGTCGTTCCTCGCGAGTCGGGCGGCCAGCCAGGTCGCGAAGGCGAAGCCAATCAGAAGGAGTGTGAAGTACGCTGGGATCGGCTCCCCGAAGATCTCCGCGAGCGTCGGAAGCATTCAGCCGGACTCTAACACGCGCGCTCAGCTTGCCGGCGCCTCAGCGCGGTTGGCGGCTAGTTGCTTCTCGCGACGCCCGTCCATGAAGCCTTCGATGAGGATCAGGGCGACACCGATCGTGATCCAAGCGTCAGCAACGTTGAACGTGGGGTACGCCCAGCGGTCATTGAGGTGGAACCGGACGAAGTCGACGACATAGCCCAGGTTGACTCGGTCGACGAAGTTCCCGATCGCTCCGGCGACAATCAGCGGAACGCTGATGGCGAAGAGCATGCCCCCGCGTCCGGTGACGAACATCCAGAGGAGGAGAACGACGGCGCCCGCAGCGGCGACGTAGAAGACGCCCTTGCGCACTGCGCTCGGCATGTCTCGCATGAACCCAAACGCGGCACCGCAGTTCTCGGCGTAGCGAAACTCGAGCAGGCCGTCGATCAGGACGACGGGCGGGCGCTGACTTCGCTGGGCCTCGGTCCGCCCGTATTCATTGGGCTCGCAGGCCGGGTCCGAGGCCCGAGAGGACGGCTGCGAAAGCCGCTCGAGCGCCCACTGCTTGGTGCCGAGGTCCATGGCGGTCAGGACACCGATGGCGGCGAGACACAAGACCAGTGCCTTTCGGGAGCGCGGTGTGCGAGTCACGGCCGGCGACTCTAACAGTTGGGCTCATGGGGTCAAATCGACCCATTTTGCGCTAAAACGACACATTTACAGACTTTTACAAGAATGTGATACAATTGCAATTGCGGCTGTATCACGTTGTGTTACAAGTGACGCATGGGCGACGAAGACGAGAAGAAGAGCCGCAAGGGTGGCCGAAAAGAGCGGGTGCTCCACACCCGTGTGCCGGCGGTTCTCGAGCAGGAGCTGAAGCGGGTTGCCAACGCCTGGCGCGTCCCGGTTTCCAACGTCGTACGGGCGCTGCTCGAGGATGCGCTCAACACCATCGACGTAGTTGGCGCCAAGGCAGAGGGTGAGCTTCGCGAAGTGGCCGAGCTGCTTGCCTCCGAGCGCCACCGGTTTCGCCAGAAGTCTTCCGAGCAGCTGAGCAAGATTCCGGGGACCCGTGAACCGCTGGCCGATGTGGCCGAGGTGGCGCATGCGCCGGAGCGTGGGTCGGACCCAGGCTCGGACCCGCTTGCGGGCGCGGTTGGGGTTACCCCCATCATCCTGGTTCACGATGCCGTGTGTGGCGTCACGGGCGCAACGCTCGCCGCCGGCTCCGAGGCCTGCATGGTCCTTTTCGAGGAGCCGGGCCGACAACTGATCACGGGCAGGGACGTCCTGCCCCGAGCATCGACACCCAACGAGGAGAAAGCCGATGACTGAACAACAGAAGATCCAATCCACCATCGAAGACAACGTCAACGCAGCCGCCGGTCAGGTTGGCAAGACCGCGGAAGGCGTCGTGACGTTGGGCCGCAGGGTCGCCGGGCTGTGGCTGGGGGTGACACGCACCGCAATCGAAGCCGCGGCAAACACCCTCACGTCCACCTCCGAGGTCGTTAGTGCGATCGCGGAGTCCATGGGCGAGCTTTCGGACCGCCTCCAAGGCACCACGAAGAAGGCCTGATCACAAGCCGCCGGACCGCAGCGCTGACCAAGGGTCGGCGGCAGCGGCGTTCCCACGCCGCTCCGCCGGCCCGTCGGTTACGGGGTTTTTGGCGAGCCCGGCGTGGTTTTCCGGTCCATGGGCCCGTGGGGGAGGTGCCGCACTTCGCGCAGGTGCCGAAAGGCGTTGATGCCCCAACGGGTTAGGAAATAAAGGGGAGGCGCGACGAGCAGCCCGCAGACCAGCGCGCCCATCCAAAGCTCCCCACCGGTGTTCGCCAAGAGCCGTCCGACGTCTGCCCAGAACTCGCCCTGGAGCAATCGATCGAGGTTGCCGCCTTTGAGCGCGCGCCCCGTGTTGCCGAGCCAGGTTTTGATCGTAGCGCGAGTAACCTCTTTCTCGGGATGCAAGACCGCCGCTCCGACCGACCAGGTCGTGTAGTAGAGAGGCACCGCGGTGAACGGGTTGCTGATGAACAAGATCGGAATTCCAGAAATCTTGTTGGCGCGAAGTAGCGCTGCAATCGGGATGTACAAGACGATCTGAAGACCGAGGGTCGGCGTGAACGCGATCATCGTGCCGATGAAGACGCCCCAGGCGATTCGGTGCGGAGTGTCGTCGAGGTGAAGAACGTTGTGGAAGACGATCTGCTGGAACCGTCGCCAAAGGTCTCGGAGGTTCATCGTGGATCACCCCAACCACCACCTCCGGGCGTTTCGACACGCAAGACGTCGCCGGGCGAGACTTCCATGCTGGCGCGGTGAGCGAGCTGCTTGCCGTTGAGTAAATTCATGCCCGGAGTCCCTGGATCGCCGCCGCGCATACCATAGGGCGGGACCCTGCGCCGCTCGGAGAGCACCGAAACGCGCATGGGCGACAGGAATTCGAGCTCACGGACCAGGCCATCACCGCCCCGCTGCGCCCCTGCCCCGCCGGACCCATGCCGCAGCTCGAAGCGGCGAACCCGAATCGGGAACTTGGTTTCGAGAACCTCGGCATCGGTGCACTTCGAGTTGGTCATGTGCGTATGCACCCCGGAAGCTCCAGCCCGATCCTTCGTCGCGCCCGCTCCGCCGCCGAGGGTTTCGTAGTATGCAAAGCGATCATCGCCAAAGGTGATGTTGTTCATGGTCCCTTGGCTCGCGGCGGCCAGTCCGAGGGCGCCGAACAGGACGTCAACGATCCGCTGCGAGGTCTCCACATTGCCCGCGGCGACCGCGCGTTCGGGCTCTGGGCTCAGCAAGGAGCCTTCCGGGATGCGAACGTGGACGGGGCGCATGCAGCCGCTGTTGAGCGGAATGGGTGTGCCGACCAGTACCCGTAGCACGTAGAGGATCGCCGCCATCGTGACCGCGCGCGGCGCGTTCAGATTGTTATCGAGCGCGCGGTCCGTCCCTTCGAAGTCGATCTCCATGGCGCCGCCGCGAACGGTGACTCGCACCGCGATGCGCGCCCCATCGTCCAATTGATCTTCGAACTCGTGCTCTCCGTCGGGCAGGTCTTCGATCGCTCGGGTCGTCAAATCGGCCGCGTTGTCCTGGATGTGTTGCATGTACGCGCTGACCACGTCGATGCCGTAGCGGGCGAGAAGCCCGTCGAGCAGCTGCATGCCCTTCTCATTGGCCGCGATCTGTGCCTGGATGTCCGCCAGGTTTTCGTCGGGATTGCGGGCGGGATGACGGCCAGCGTTCAGCGCATCGCGCAGGAGCTGCTCTCGAAAGGCGCCGTGTTCGACGATCGCGAGGTTCCGCAAGACGACGCCCTCTTGTTCGAGGTGGGTCGAGGACGGCGGCATGGATCCGGGCGTGAGCCCACCCACGTCGGCGTGATGTCCGCGCGACGCGACCACGAAACGGAGTGTCCCGCCGGCGTCGTGCACGGGAGTGACGACCGTGATGTCGGGCAGGTGCGACCCACCGGCGGCCGGATCGTTGGTCGCGAACACCTGGCCGGGCTTCAAGTCGGGATGCGCGGTGAGGACGGCGCGAATCGATTCGCTCATGGCACCGAGGTGAACGGGGATGTGCGGTGCGTTGGCCACCAGGCCGCCTCGCGCATCAAAGACCGCGCAGGAGAAGTCGAGCCGGTCGCGGATGTTCGTGCTCATCGCGGTGCGCTGCAGGACGACCCCCATCTGTTCTGCGATCGACTTGAACTGGTTGTGGAAAACCTCGAGGAGCACCGGGTCGACCTCCGTCTCGGCAAGCTCGCGGGTGTCCCCAATTTGGGTGTCGCGCAGAATTAGGTAGTCGCGCTCGTTTCGAATCGCGACGAAGCCGACATCCACGACGACAGTTCCGGTGGCGTCCAGCACGAGCGCGGGGCCCGGGATCTCCGCATCGATGGGAAGGCTCTCCCGGAGGTAGACCGGCGCTTCGACCAGGGCCCCGTCCGACCAGAGCTGGATGCGGCGGACCGGCTCGCCGGCCCCCGCCTCTACCTCGGGAAGCTCCGGCCTCTTGCTGCTCAACTCCACCGCAAGGCGCAGCGTGGCCGCTTCGACCGAGTGACCGGGCCGCGTGTATCCGAACTCTCGCTGATGGAGCGCGTCGAACGCCGAGCGCATGCGCCTTGCGTCCGCCCAGTCGACCGACAGCGTCGCCTCGGTTCCTCGGTAGCGAAGCGCGACCTGGCGCCGGATGTTCCAGTTCGCCGCGGGCCCCGCATCACGTTCGAGCGCCGCGCGGCCCGACCTCTCGAGCAAAGAGAAGGCGTGCTCCCATCGCTTGGGCAAGGTGGCATCGAGGCTCACGCGCCCCGCGTCACGCTCACCGTGCCACTCGAAGTTGGCCACTCCCATGCCAAAGGCCGAGAGCGCGCCGGCGTACGGGTGGAAAACCAAGCGTTGAATTCCAAGGCGTCGCGCGATGAGACAGGCATACTGACCGCCTGCGCCGCCAAAGACCACCATCGCATGTGTGCGCACGTCGTGGCCGCGGCCGACGGACACTTTTTGAATGGCGGCCGCCATGTTCTCCGTCGCAACCCGCAGGAAGCCGTGTGCGACCTCGTCCGCGTCGCGTTCGATGCCATTCGCTCGAAGCGCGGAAGCGATTTGTTCGAGCTTCTTTCGAGCTCGTTCTTCGTTCAATGCGAATGGAAACCGGTCTGCTGCGAGCCTTCCGAGGCAGAGCGAAACGTCGGTCAGGGTCAGCTCCTCGGCGCCCGGTTTCCCATAAGAAATCGGTCCCGGGTCGGCGCCGGCGCTTTGCGGGCCGACGGTCATTCGGTTCGCTTCCAGCCTGCAGATCGAACCGCCGCCCGCAGCGACGGTGTGAAGCTCGATCATCGGCGCTCGGATTCGAATGCCTCCGATCTGGCTTTCGAAGACCCGTGAGACCTGGCCCGCGTAGCGCGACACGTCCGTCGAAGTGCCGCCCATGTCGAAGCCGATGGCTTCGGCCAGGCCCAGCTCGTCGGCAACTGCGCCGGTCGCTACCACCCCGGCGGCCGGGCCAGACACAACGGCGTTGCGTCCGATGAACGCGGATGCGTCGACCAGGCCACCGTTGCTCTGCATCATGCGAAGCCGCCCTTGCCCGAGCTCTTCTTCGAGCTTCTGCATGTACTGCGTCAGCAGCGGGGTCAGGTACGCGTTGGCGGTGGTGGTGTCGGTGCGGCCGAGAAGACCGAGCTCGTTCGAGATTTGGTGCGACAGCGAGACATGGGCGAAACCGACCTCCTCTGCGATCGCAGCGACTTGCCCCTCGAGCGTCCCGTCGCGGTACGCGTGCATCAGCGAGACCGCGACCGATTTGGCGCCATGCTGACGGGCTTCTTCGAGCGCCTGGCGGAGCGAAGTCAGGTCGAGCGCCCGCAGCACGGAGCCATCGGCGGCCATCCGCGCACCGATTTCGAAGACCTCCTCGGCAAGCGGCTCGGGCTTCTCGATCTCGAGCGCGAAGAGCTCGGGCCGGGTCTGATCACCGATCCAACTCAGCTCCCCGAGGCCTTCGTCGGCGATCAGCACTGTCCGGCAGCCACCGCGCTCGAGAAGCGCGTTGGTGGCCAAGGTCGTTCCCATTCGGACCTCGGCCGGGGGAATCGGCTCGCCGGCTTTGAGCCCCAGGAGCGCCCGGATGCCCAGGAGCGGCGCCTGGTCCGAGGAGAGCACCTTGGTCACCCCGATGGCGCCGGTGAGCCGATCTCGATGGATGCAGTCCGTGAAGGTGCCTCCGCGGTCGATCCAGAACTGGTGCCGGGGGTTCGGCGGTGCCATCCAGCCCTGCATCGAAGCACGCTGCCCCCTGGGGTCAAGAGCGGCGCTGCGATCTGTGACAGTACGCCGGAAAACAAGCCAAAAGAGCTATGCTAGGTCGATAATTGATGGCGTCGGCGCAGAGTCGAGAATTTTTCTGGTTTTCAAACGAGTTTCCTGGACTTATACAGGCCAGCAAGTCAAGGAAACCAAGGACGATGGACGCGGAAGAATTTACTGTCTCGTCCGTGATACCTGCGAGTCCAAATCGTATTTATTCCGCGTGGATGGATGAGCGTCATCATTCCGCTTTCACGGGAGCGCGGGCTACGGTGGACCCCTGGGTGGGCGGTCGAGTGGTTGCAGACGATGGTTTCATCGACGCTACCCATGTCTATTTGGTGACCGGTAGCCGTATCGCCATGACTTGGCGTACCCGGGATTTCCCCAAGGGGGCCAACGACTCGCAGGTCGACATCTCGTTTTCTCCGGTCGCCGGCGGCACCAAAGTCGAGGTGACCCACAGCAAGGTCCCCGCCGGGCTCGGAAAGGCCTGCGAGAAGATCTGGAAATCGCTCTATCTCGGCCCGATGGCGAAGTACTTCGGTGAGCCGGACGCGATGCGCGCAGCCTACGCGGCAGCCAAGAAGGCAGGGCACCTGCCCCTCTCCGGAATCAAGGCGAGCCGCCCGGGGCCGAGGCGTCCCTTCGTTCCCGCACCGCAGCTTCCGGTCGAGGAGCCGGGCGAAGACGAGGACGAGGACGAGGAGCGGCCGAAGAAGACCCGCAAGCGGGTCGAGACCAAGCCGATCGACCTTCGGGAGCTCGCGCAGGCCCAGGCTGAAGCACGTAAGCTGGCCGCTCGCAAAAAGGCCGAATCTAAGAAGAAGGCCGAAGCGGCGCGCAAACAGGCGGAAGCCGCTCAACGAAAGCTGGAGGCCAAGAAGAAGGCCGAAGCGCTGAAGCTCAAGCAGGCCGAGGCCAGGCGAATCGCGGCCGAAAAGAAAAGGGCCGCGGCAGAAAAGAAGGCCGAGCTAGCCCGCAAGAAGGCGGAGGCGAAGGCAAAGGCCGACGCGATCAAGCGCAAGAAGGCGGAAGCGAAGAAGAAGGCCGACGCGAAGAAGAAGGCTGTGGCGCAGAAGAAGGCGGCGGCCAAGAAGAAGATGGCCGCGAAGAAGAAGGCGGCTGCCAAGAAGAAGGCGGCTGCCAAGAAGAAGGCGGCTGTCAAGAGGCGTCCCGCGTCGAAGAAGCGGGGTGCGACGAAGAAGCGCGTCGCCACCAAGAAGCGGGGAAGCAGCAAGAAGCGCGCAGCTCCGAAGAAGCGGAGAAGCACGAAGAAAAAGGCTGCTCCGAAGAAGCGCCGCAAGGTGACCAAGAGGCGCGCAGCTCCGAAGAAGCGGAGAAGCACGAAGAAAAAGGCTGCTCCGAAGAAGCGCCGCAAGGTGACCAAGAGGCGCGCTGCTCCGAAGAAGCGGGGAAGCACGAAGAAGCGCGCCAAGTCACCAGCAAAGAAGGCCAAGCGTCGTACGTCGCGACGCTAGCCTATGAGTCGAGCGGGGACTCGGCCTGGCGCCGCAGTCCGTCAAAGAGGGTGTCGAGGGCGCGATGCTCTTGGGCGAGCTCGATGATGCTAAGCTCTTCGAGCGCGCTGTCGACCGGGCTCGCGGCGAGCCAGACCTGCATGGCTTCGAGGGCGGTCACCAGACCGACGCTTCGTCCGGGCAATGCCAGCGCAGCGGTCGACACCTTCGCCTCGCGCAGAGCCTCTGCGATCAGCTGGCAGGCCTTTTGGGCAACGCCTTGGTCAAACGAGGCGCTGTCTCCTAGACCGATCAGCAGAACGCGTTCGGATTTGAGCGTGCCTGGGTTCGCCAGCATGGCCTTTTCCCCGAGTGTTCCCTGTAGGTAGCCGGCCATGAGCTTTCTCGAGAGCGCCCCACAGAGGCGCCAGTCGATGAGCCCGGCCGCGCCCCGCAGCGGACGTTCGTCGGAGAAAAAGGGCAGGACGATGACTTCGGTTTGGAGCTCGTCCAAGCTTTCTGGCGCAGCGGAGATGAAATCGTAGGCGATCACGATTTTCCCAGCTCAGTCGCGATCCGATCGAGAACGCCATTGACGAAGGCGCCGCTCCCCTCGGAGCCGAAGCGTTTGGCGAGCTCGACCGCCTCGTTGAGTGTCACACGTTTCGGAATATCGACCATCTCGCGAAGCTCCACGATTGCGACGCGGAGGACGTTTCGATCGACGATCGGCATGCGTTCGATGCGCCAGTGGTGGCTCGACGAACGAATGATCTCATTGACGTCGTCTTTGTGATCGGCGTACGCGCGGACCAATCGATTGGCGAAATCGATGTCTTCGACCGGCGCGTCCTCGTTCGAGAGGTGCCCCCAGTACGACCGAATCGCCTGCGTTCCGCTCACGTTCGACACATCCATGAAGTACAGGATGCGAAGCGCCGCCTCACGGCCTTTTCGTCGTGATCCCATCGTCCGCAAGCTTTCGATCCAAAATGACCATTTCGATCGCGGTCAGCGCTGCGTCGCGGCCCTTGTTGCCGTGCGCCCCGCCGGCGCGCTCGAGCGCTTGGGCTTCGTCGTCGGTCGTGAGGAGGCCGAAGATCACCGGGACCCCGGCGTCGAGTGCGACCCGGCCGAGGCCAATCGCGGTGCCCTGCGAGACGAAGTCGAAGTGCGGCGTGCCTCCCCGAATCACCGCACCGAGCGCTATGACGGCGTCGAAGCGCCGGCTCTGCGCGAGCTGTTGAGCTGCGTACGGGAGCTCCCAGGCGCCTGGCACCTCGACTACATAGACCGATTCGTCGGGCAGACCGCGCTCGGAGAGGCATTCTTGGGCACCCTCGAGCAGCTTGCTTACGACCGCACGGTTGAAGCGAGACCAGACGATGGCAAAGCGCGCATCCGCTGGCGCGGCGACCTCTCGCAGTGGCGGGTTGCGGTCCTCGCTCATTTGGAAGCCGCTACCTTTTTCGAAGCCACGGGAGTGAGCTGACCGCCCGGTGCAACGAGAAGCTGTTCGCCCACATTGAGCCCGTAGGCGTCGAGGCTCGGGATCCGCCGCGGCCGGTTGGTTAGTAGACGCAGCTGCTCGAGCCCGAGGTCCGAGAGCACCTGTGCGCCGAAGCCGTATTCGCGGAGAACGACGCCGGGCTCTTCGGGCGATCGAGGGAGCGGTTCGTTCAGGTAGAAGGCCAAATCGGTTTCGGGATCCGGATGCCCAGG
>JAOTXX010000145.1 GCA_029862185.1 Myxococcales bacterium | reverse complement strand
GCGCCGAGCGCTGACACTGGCACTGGCACTGACGCTGGCGCCTCCGGGCGACAGCAGGCGGCAGCGCGAGCCCGAAGGACGAAGCGCGGCGCGTACGCGCCGGCAAGGCAAAGCGAAGCGCATGCCGCGCCAGGGAGGATTACGGGTGGGGGTGGGCGGGCGGTGTAACCAAACCAAACCAGCTTCCAATTCCTGCAGCCGATCCCGTCCGGGTTCCGTTTCTAAGCTGGATATCCGCTCCAGGCGACGCACTCAGCCGTTCGAAGAACCGCGCGCGCGCACGAGCAGCCCCGAGAGCGCGAACATCGCACCGGCCGCTTCCGAGACGAGCAACGCCGACATCAGCGGCACCTGAGGCCCGTCGATACCCATTCCGATTCCGCGATACGCGGCAAGTCCGCTGAAGCTCAGGAAGCTGAGCAACAGCCCCAGCTCGAGCGCAACGCCGCCGCGCCGCGCGCAGAACAATAGGAAGACCGCAATCGCCAGCTCGAGCCCGCCATACACCGCACGAAGCTCGGTTAGTGGCGCTCCGTCGGGAACGGTGAGCCCCAGCGGCGCAAACATGTCTTGCGGCATGACGGTGAACACGATCGCGGTCCCAAGGAAAACGAGCGCACAAATCCAAAGGACGACCGGGGGATACCGACTGGCCATGCCGGGGAGGATAGGGCAATGCACGCGCGCAGTCTCGTTCTCGTGCTCGGTCACCGACACCGACGCTGACGCTGGCACTGAGGCTGGCGCGGATGTGGTGGGGGGTGGTTGCAGAAATTGAGAGCTGCTTTGGTTTGGTTACACCGCCCGCCCACCCCCACCCGTAATCCTCCCTGGCGCGGCGGGCGCTGCGCTTCGCCTTGCCGGCGCTTTGCGCCGGGCTTCGCCCTGTGGGCTCGCGCTGCCGCCTGCTGTCTTCTGGAGGCTTGTCGCAGGGTCGCACTTCTAGGCACTTGGATATGAATGGAGGGGCGCGGGGGAACGCGATGTGGGGGTTCGGCGGCGTGTGAGTCAGGAGTTCGCGTGGGGGCGCCTGAGCCGCCCCGTCCGTTGAATCCTGGCGTCGCGTTCCCCCGCGCCCCGGTGTACTCCAACTGACCCTGTGATAAGCCCCCCACCGTGGCCTCCGTCTACTGCGCCCTCATCCACCACCCCGTCGTCAACCGAGAAGGCGAAGAAGTCACCACCTCGGTGACCAACCTCGACGTGCACGACATCGCTCGCAGCGCGCGCACCTACGGCCTCCGCGGCTACTTCGTCGTGAGCCCCATCGATGCCCAGCACCCGGTCGTTCAGAAGATCATTGACCACTGGACGTCCGGAGCGGGAACGAGTCGCTTTCCGGAGCGCGGAGAGGCGATTGCGCTGGTGCGCCTTTGCCACTCGCTCGACGATGCGATCGCCGAAATCGAGGCCACGGAGGGGAAAACGCCCCGGCTCGTCGTGACCTCGGCCAGGGTCGGGCCGGGCCGCAGCTCCTATGCTCAAGAAGCGGAGCGCCTACGAGCCGAGTCCCGTCCCACGCTCCTCCTGTTCGGTACCGGGCACGGCCTAAGCGAGCGTGTTTTGCAACGGGCAGACGTGTTTCTGGAACCGATTGTGGGCCCGACCGACTTCAATCACCTTTCGGTCCGGGCTGCGGCTGCCATCACGCTCGATCGGCTTTTGGCACCGAAATCCGCGGCGAATAACCCCGTTTGACCCTGTTTTGACCCCGTGCTACCTCCGGGCTCCGTTTGCTAAGAGGCTTCGTGATGAGTGGAACCGTTCCTGAAATCGATGCGATAGAGAAGTCGCAACTGCGTGATCTCACCCCGTTCCGCGTGGGTGACACGATCAACGTCCATTTCCGTATTCGGGAGGGCGAAAAGGAGCGTATCCAGGTCTTCAAGGGCGTGGTGATTCGCAAGAGCCGTGGTGGCGCAGGCGCAACCTTCGCGGTCCGGAAGGTCTCCGGCGGCGTCGGTGTCGAGCGTATTTTCCCGCTTCACTCGCCGCGCATCGAGAAGGTCGAGGTCGCTGCGCGCGGTCATGTCCGCCGCTCGCGTCTCTACTACCTGCGCGATTTGCGGGGTAAGAAGGCACGTCTGCGCGAGCGTCAGCGGCATACGGACTGAGTCCGAAAAGCGGCTCCGTCGGTGTTTGGTTACACCGCAGTTTTAGTTACACCGCCCGCCCACCCCCACCCGTAATCCTCCCTCCGCGCGCTTCGCTACGCTCGCGCTTGGCGGCGCGAAGCGCCGGGCTTCGCCGTTCCGGCTCGCGCTACCGCGGATGGCGTGCGGGGTTGGGGGGGGTGGGCCGGTCGGATGCAATTAGGCCGAAGCAGGTCACGACTTCATCCCTGCGCTTCTACGACATGCGCGGCAGCGCGAGCCCGCAGGGCGAAGCACGGCGCAGAGCGCCGGCAAGGCGAAGCGCAGCGACCGCCGCGCCAGGGAGGATTACGGGTGGGGGTGGGCGGGCGGTGTTATTAAACCTGACCACGCCCCAAGCCCAACAACCCCCCACCACCACACCCGCGGCAGCGCCATCCACCCCCACCACACCCGCGGCAGCGCCTAGCACCCTTCAGGTTTCTCGAATCCTCAGCGTCGATTCCCGGAAACCGTTCGTCCCGGGCACGTGAACCCAAAGGCGACGTTCCGCAAGCTCGCCGTTCATGACGCTCACGACGATGTAGGCGCACGGCCACATCAGCTCGCCGTTGTTCGCGAAGGTTGCCGCGTCTTCGTCGGAGAAGTACGCACCCGCATCGCAGTGAGAGTGGTAGATGACTTTCACCGGCCTGCCGTCGATCTGCCCTTGCTCGAAGGTGCGCGCCGCGCGTAGCTCGTTGATCTTGAAGTACATCTTCGAGGTGCGGGGAAACGTGACCGGGTCGAGCTTGTGGTACTTGTCGGCTTCGTTCTCTTCACGCTGGAGCGCGTCCAAAAGGGCAGGCTGCTCGGCCGGTCCAAAGACGAATCCACAACTCTCGCTCGGATAGCACGCGAGCGCGTGTTGCTCGATCTCGTCCATCACCGACTTCTCGATCTCGAGGTCTCCGGAGATCCACGGAAACGACTCACCACTCATAGTGCTTCTCCCATTTCATCGGCGCGAAGTACCGGTCACCCCGGTCGCAGGCGATCGCGACGACGCAGCTCGCATCGGCGCGCTGGGCGACTTCGAGCGCGGCCGCCACGTTCGCGCCGGTCGAGTGCCCGACATGCAGGCCTTCTTCGGCCGCCAATCGGTCGGACATATCCCAGCCCGCATCGGTTCCGACGGGAAGAATCTCATCGGGAACCGTCGGGTCGTAAATCTCGGGCACGAGCGAGCTGGCCATGTGCTTGAGGCCTTCGAGACCGTGCAGCGCTTCGGCGGGCTCGACCGCGATGCACTGTACCTTGCGACTGTGCTCGTGAAGTCGCCGCGTCGTTCCCATGCAGGTCCCGCTGGTCCCAAGCCCCGCGACGAAGTGCGTGATTTCATCACCGACCTGCTCGATGATCTCCTGTCCGGTGCCGAGGTAGTGCGCCCGCGGGTTGGAGGGGTTCGAGTACTGGTCGGGGTAGAAGTAATGGTCCGGATCCTCGGCCACCATCTTACGTACCTTCCGGATCGCACCGTCCGAGCCCTCCATCGGGTCGCTGTAGATGATCTCGGTGCCGAACGCCGTGCTGATGTCCTTGCGCGCTTGAGAGACGTTGGACGGCATCACGAGCAGAATGCGGTATCCCATCGCGGCGCCCATCAAGCTGTAGGCGACTCCGGTGTTGCCGCTGGTCGCGTCGATCAAAATCTTGTCGCTGCGAAGCCGGCCGTCTTCGATGGCGTCGAGCATCATCTGGCGAGCAGGGCGGTCCTTCACCGAGCCGCCTGGATTCGCGTATTCGAGCTTGAGATAGAGCTTCGTCCCGGGTGCGTCCTTTTCGAGCGCGCGCAAACGGACCATGGGGGTGTTGCCCACCGCCTCCACGATCGACTCCATCTTGCGAAAACGCATCAAGCCTCGTCGCTCAGTCTCAGCTCCCTCGGAAGCTCGCGCGCCGCGGCAATGCCAAGAACCTCCTTCAGGTGCTCGACCGCCGAAAAGGCGCCCAGAATCGCTGCGGCGGACTCTTCAAGGGCCGGGGCGCCCGCGAACCGCCGGAGCGCAGACGTGCTTGGCACGCGCAGCACCGCGCCGCTAGGGTCCGCCGCAGAGCCCGCCCGTTCGAGATAGTCGGCCGCCACCGCATAGGCGTCCGCGTCGCCGCCGGCTTCGCGGCGAAAGCGGGCGTCGAGTAGGCGCTCCTGGCCTGCCTCCCCGATTTCACCGAGAAGAAGCTGACGTGCGTACCGGCGCCGTGCCGTGGCGTCGAGGCTCAAAGCGAGGCCCCGCCCGCGATGGCCGGAACGATGCTCAGGGTGTCGCCGTCTTTGAGCGCCGTCTCGAGATTGTCGAGAAAGCGAATATCCTCGTCGTTCG
>JAOTXX010000017.1 GCA_029862185.1 Myxococcales bacterium | reverse complement strand
CCAGCGGCAGGGCCGCAATCACTGTGGCGGTCGCGTGCTCGAGTACTCGACTGGTTCGGGAAACGATCTCGACATTTGGTTGTCTCCTACGAAGAGCCGAGCAGAGGGGGAATTTGGGGACATCGCCAGCGGCATGTACCGCTGGCACGGGGACGCATGGAACCGCCTAATTTGGGCCAGTCATGGTTTCAAGCACAGCAATGCAAGCAGCCCGCCTCAGGGCGCGGCGGCTCAGGAGAGCTCGGGAACGTTTTTCGACTACAGCTGGGATCCCGAGGCCGAAGTCACCGTCGAGCTCGGCAACACCGGATGGCACGCATACAGCATGGACATCGGTGCCTGCTCGTTTTTCATTCCTTGGGAGTGGGAGCACCGTCTCGAGAATGCGTACTACACGGCAGGCCTCGGAGGCGCCTTGGGGAACCGAGGCCTCGCAGAACGCTTCATCGATGAAATGATCGAGACCACCGAGCCGCAGTCTCGGACCGAGGTCAACGCGATGCTGTGGGTGGACGGAACGCTGGGCATCCGGCCCAACGTCAACGCGAGCCCCGAATTTCACTATCGGCTGTCCGAAGATACCGGCGTGCCGCAGATGTGCTTCAAGCAGTACTTCCATGCGAATAGCGAAATCTCCGCCGCACCCGATCACTGGTATCGCTTCGACCAAGCGATTGGCGCGTTCTTTTTAGAAATACTGCCTTTCGTCGGCCAGTGCGGCGACAAAGACGTTTCGTTCCGCTACTGCGGTACCCCCTCAGTCGACAGTCACGGCAAAGGATCGTTCGTAGTCGACCAATCGTCGGTCGTCATCGCGCATCAGGGGTATCCGTGGGCCAAGGTGCTCTGCAACAACAGGTTCGTTCCAACGTTCATCAACGGTGTTCGGGAAACGTTTGCGCCGGGCGGTGAGGGCGCGATTCAGATCGATCGAGGCATCGATACGCTAGTCGGCTCTCTTTCCGATGTCCTGGGCGTCGTTGTGCGTCGGATCGAAATGTCGCCGAGGGGCATGTACTTGGTGATTGCCGAGAGTACGACCGACCCGCAGTACGGCATGGGCGATTGCCGATCGGATTTGGATCGAGAACCCGTTCTACCTAGCGCGAGCCGGCCGACCGAGGGTTGGATTCGCTACTACACCCGGGGCATTACGAGATTCTGAAGCCGTGGGCTTGAAGCAGTAGATGCGCCCTGGCCAAAGCGCGTTATGATCGGGCGATGGCGGCCATCGATGACCTAGGCAAAGCACGGTACGTAAACCTCGAGACCTTCCGAAAGAACGGAACGGGGGTGCAAACGCCCGTCTGGGTGGGCCGCGACGGGAACGAGCTGGTGATTTTCAGCAACGGGGACTCGTACAAGGTGAAGCGATTGCGGCGAAACCCGAAAATCCGCATCGCGGCGTGCAACGTCCGCGGCGGGCTCAAGGGGCCTTGGCACGAAGGCACCGCGCGACTCGTCGACGATGCGGCCGACAAGCAGGCGGGTCTTCGCGCGCTTCGCAAGAAGTACGGCTGGCAAATGATGATGGCCGATTGGGGCGGACGCATCCGAGGCTCGAAGAAGAACTGGGCGTTCATTGCGGTCCGACTTGATGGCGGTGAATAAGGGTCTCCGGGTCTAGGTCGAAACCGGTATGCGACTACTCATCGTGATTCTACTCGCCTCTGGAATTCCTGCGTTCGCTTCTGCGCAGGACGCCACCGAAGGTGACGACGTTCGCTCGGCGGACGAGGTCCCCAAAGACATGCCGGCTCCGCCCGAAAACGCACCGCCGGCCGAAGCGCCCGCGATTGGTGGCACCGATGACCGCCCTCCTCACCCCGCGACCCCCGAATCACTCGAAGAACAGCAGCCGTCTGCCGAGCTCCTCGCCAAGACTTCGTACCAGTGGCTGCCCGGTCATTGGATATGGACCGGAGAGCAATTCGAATGGAAGAGCGGCGAGTGGATCTACAGAGTCAAGAACATGATTTTGGTGCCGCCGCGCTGGGAATGGGACGGCAAGCAATGGGTGTTCTACAGCGCAGGTTGGGCGAAGCCAGGAACGAAGAAGGCCGTCTATAGCCCGACCGCCGCGCCGGGAGGTCCAGACGTGGCGGCCAGCGCCGAGCAGGCTCCGACCGCCTCCGCCGAACAGCCCGCTCCGAAAACGTCGACGACCACGGTGTACGTTTGGACAGGCGTGTACGTGGCGCCACTCATCCTCTTTCCGGTCTGGCACCCGTACTACCACTACCACTGGTATCATCGGCACGCGTATTACCGCCGCCCTCCGGCGTACCGCAGCGCGCGCTATCGCTACTCCCATACGCACCGACGCCCATACCACCCTCCACCGCGCAGCCGGCCTCCGAGTCATGGCGGAAGGCCACCAAGTACCGGGAGGCCACCCAGCTCTGGTCGCCCTCCGAATCAAGGTGGTAGGCCGCCAAGCACCAGGCCTTCAACCCAGCCTTCCAATCGGGGCGGCGCTAGCACGGGCAGCAATCGAGGAAGCAGCGGCAACCAACCCGGTACGAGTGGCCGAAGCAGTCGCAGCAATCGGAGCGGCAATCGGAGTAGCGGAAGCCGAAGCGGCGGCCGGCGAGGTGGTGGCCGCCGCTAATTGAGGCGGCCTACCTCCGTCGGACGAGAACGCCGACGAAGGGGGCCAGCCACCAGTTGCGGCTACCGAAGAAGTTGCCCTTGCCCGTGAGTGAGTACTGGAAGCCTACATCGATGTGGACACCGCTCTCGTTGATGTTGAACGCGACGCCTGCCTTCCCGGTGAAGCCGGGCGTGAAACGGTACACGCTGTATTGAGAACAGTACCAGTAGCCGCAGCCGACCGCCGTCTCCGCGAAGTTCCAGAAGTTCATGTCGAACGAACCGGTGATGTACGGAAGCACGACTTTGAGATCGGGCACCTGGAAGCGGACCTCAGGAAGCGAGAGATAGATGCGCGTTAGCGGGCGACGGCCGGTCAAATTGTCGCTCGTCCCCGGAGGTGTGAATCCATCTCCGAAATCGATCGGCATCCACTGCAGGCCGGTGGAGCCACCGATGATGAACCAGCCGAAGTCGGCGCCGCCAAAGAAGAAGATGTTGGCTCCGGGGCGAACGACGTCGAGCGGAACGTCTAATGCGATCGGCACGCCGATCCCGATCGACCAAGTGAAACCCACTTCCAGACCCTTCTTCTCATCCGGCTGCTGAACGCCCGGGTACGGGGTAGTGGCGACCATCTGGTCCGGTGGGGCCGGCGGCTGCGCTGGAGCCGTCGTGGCACCGGTGTAACCACCTTCCTCGGTCGATGCATCCCACTGGGCGGATACCAGCGTCGCGGGCAGCCAAAGCGCGATCGAAAGCGCGGTCCATCGTAAGCCGTTCATCCTCATCTCAACCTCCACGTTTGGCGCGACCTTATCCCGCGAGTCCCTGGCTTTCAACGCCCGGGCCGCCTTGAGGGCAGGTGCGACTTCGACTAGCTCTAGCGTTCGCTTGGGGTCGATTCATCGACCCGGCAATGGAGCTTCACGGGGATTGACTATGCAAATTGCGAAGCAACACGGGCGGCTTCTGCTCGCCTCGATCTTCTTACTCACGGTGACGCTCAATTCACTGTTGCCGCTGGCGGCACTGGGACAGGATGGCCAAAGCGCTAAACAGAAGAGCGCCGCGGACGAGATCCAAAAGCTGGTCGCGGACTTGCAGCGACGCGGGTCACTTCTCGAAGAGCTGCGGCAGAAGATTGAGGAAGATCCTGACCGGGCGGCGGCCCTCATGCTCGAAAAGGAGGTGTCGGAACGGCGGGCTCGATATCGACGGGACGTCGAAAAGCTGGTGCAGCTCGTCGTCAATGCCGAGGACGCCGGAGCGAAAGCCGCGCAAGGCCGCGCGACGGCCACGGAGCTACTTCAAAAAGACGCGCGAGCGATGCGAGAAAAGTTGGAAGAGACCGGGAAGGAATCCGTCGAGCTGGTGGACGTGGCGACGAAAGGCAGTCCCGAGGAAGCGCAGAAGGCACGCAGCGAGCTCAGCAGAAAACTTTCAACTTCCAGCCGCTTGCTCAAGTACTTGGACACGAACATCGACCAGCAAAAAATGCTCGGTCTCGATGTGAAAGCGGACTCTGAATACCTCGTCGCGCGCCTCCAGATCCGTGCAGACGTCACTGCCGGGCTGCTGCAGGCAACGAAGGAAGAGATCGATGAGATCGCAGCACGCACTGGGGCCGACAAGGATGGCGAGGCGCAGAAGCAGCTCGCCTCCCTCAAGAAGCAACGAGACGCGCTTGCCGAAAGCCAACGTGTAAACGTCCAGTTGATGGATGAATACGGGCTCGAGACCGCTCAGCTCAGGCAGGGAATCATCGTCGCGACCGGGAAGCTCTCCCAAGACGTCTTCGACAAAGACGTTGCCTCAGGACTCGCGGAATCATGGCTGGCCGACGCTGCCGATTGGTTTCGCAGCAACGGCGCGTCACTCGTCTTCCAGGTTCTCGCGTTCGTACTGGTGTTGTTCGCGTTCTGGATCGCAGCGCGGATCGGGCGAGGGCTGATCCGGCGCGCCATCGACCGCTCGAACCTCGAAGTGTCGAGCTTGGCCAGGGATTTCTTCATCAAGATGACCGGGCGACTGATCCTGCTTTTCGGTTTCATCATTGCGATTGCGCAGCTCGGAATCGAGGTGGGCCCTTTGCTGGCCGGCCTCGGCATCGCTGGCTTCATCATCGGCTTTGCATTGCAGGATACACTCTCCAATTTCGCATCTGGAATGATGATCCTCGTCTACCGGCCGTTCGATGTGGGCGACGTCATCGAAGCGGGAGGGGTCACGGGCAAGGTCGACAAGATGAATCTCGTTTCGACCATGGTGCTCACCTTCGACAACCAACTGCTCGTCGTGCCCAACAAGCAGATCTGGGGAGGCGTCATTCGGAACGTCACACATCAGGACACGCGTCGCGTCGATATGAAATTCGGAATCGGATACTCGGACAACATCCGAAAGGCCGAGCAGCTGCTCAGCGAGATCGTGACCGGTTACGAGAAGGTCTTGAAAGATCCGGAGCCGGTGATTCAGCTGCACGAGCTCGGCGAATCATCGTTGAATTTCATCGTGCGTCCGTGGAGCAGGACGGACGAATACTGGGACGTCTATTGGCACGTGACGCGCGAGGTGAAGCGGCGCTTCGACGAAGAAGGCATTTCGATTCCATTCCCGCAGCGCGACGTCCACATCTATCGCGAAGACGGTGGGGACGGCGAGGCCTAACTCTCTCCGTTGGACTTTCGACGCTGACGTTCGCCGAAGCGGTGGAACGGCTTGAGTATCTTGAGGCTCATCGCCGGGAAGGGGCGCATCGCATGGGCGAGCGCAGCGCGGGACCGAGGAACACTGACGGCGAGCTTGGGCTTGTCGACCAGGTCGAGGACGACGCCGGCCACTTCTTCGACAGTCAAGAGCTTTCGCGTGGCGAAGACGAGGCCCGCTTGCGGGTTGCCTCTCTGGCTGCTCACCATGTCGGTGTCGATTCCGTCTGGGCAAACCGCGCTCACGTTGATCGGCAATTTGGCGCGCTCGATATCGCCCGCAAGCGAGATCGTGAAACCCAGAACCGCTTGCTTGGTGGCTCCGTAGACGGCCAAACCCGGCACCGGTGTGATCGACGTGAGCGATGCGATGTTGATCAGATGGCCGCCGTCATCGCGCATGGCTGCAATCGCGGCACGGGCCCCCCAGATCATGCCCAAAACGTTGACCTCGACCATCTGTCGAACGAGCTCGTCGCCGTGATCCCAGGCGTGGCCGGTGTGAAGCACGCCGGCGTTGTTCACCCAGAGCTCGAGCGAGCCTCGTTCCGCTGCGCCGCGAGCGACCTCGCGATGCGAGGAGGGATCCCGGACGTCCTGATGCATCGACCAAGCGCCGCCGCCGATAGACTCTGCCGTGACGCGGGCAGCGTCCTCGTCGATGTCGGTCGCAAGCACGGTGAACCGCTTTGCGGAAAGGCCCTTGGCGATTTCACGGCCGAGGCCTTTGCCCGCTCCTGTCACGACGGCGATTTTCATTCTTCGTTCTTGAACGCATCTCACAGAGAGTTCAAGAGCCGAGCGAAGCGCTGTAGACAGGGCTTGCTTCGCCATCTAGCATCCGCGGCATGAATGGATCTCTCACCTGTCTTGCCAGCCTGGCATTCGTAGTTCTTTTCGTCGTCGGCTGCGGCACCGACAGTAACAGCGCGACCGGGCCTGGCGGGTCGGGCGGCGCGGGTGGAACAGGCGGAACCGCTGGAACGCCGCCGCTCGATTGCGATCCTTTGACCCCGAGCTACTGTGGCTTTCCCTATCCCAACGACTACTGGACCGTGGCCGACGCGACGACGGTAACGGGGCTTCGCCTCGCGCTGCCTGGGGCGACGATGCCGGCAACGCTGGCCGGCGTCCGATCGAACCCCGATGCCTTCAATGAAATGGACGGCTTCTCGCCAGGCATTGCGGCGATGACACACTTCCCGGGCGCGACCGTCACCGGACTCGCAACGCCGGATAGTATAGAGGACTCGCTGAACGCGGAGTCTCCTACGGTCATCATCAACGCGGACACGGGCGCGCGTCTGGCCCACTGGGTCGACCTCGACGAGTACGTGGTTCAGGCCAAGATTCGCGTGGACGCAAACGAGGACCAGCCTGACTTCACGATCAACCGCGACCTCGAGGCGCTTAGGCAAGAGCAAGCGTTGATGCTGCGCCCTGCGATCCGTCCGGAGGATGCGACTCGATACATCGTGGCGATCCGGAATGTGCTCGACGGCGAAGGGATGCCGGTCGCGCCTTCAGCTGGTTTTCTGGCCTTGCGGGACGACGAGCCCTCGGACGATCCCGTGATCGAATCACGTCGCGCGCACTTCGAGGAGCTCTTTGCGACGCTCGCAGATGCCGGCATCCCGCGCGAAGAGCTTCAGATCGCCTGGGACTTCACCACCGCAAGCCGCGAGAACAACACCAGCGCCATGGTACACATTCGCAACGATGCGCTGGCGAGCTTCCCCGACGGCGTACCGTACACTATCGAGCTCAAGAACGAGCAGCTCGTCAGCGGAATTGCCTGCCGCCTCGAGATCACGTTCGACATGCCTCTGTACATGACGAAGGGCGAGTCGGGCGGCCTGCTCAATCTGGGCGACGACGGTTTGCCCGAACAGAACGGGAGCTTCCCGTATTCGGCCGCGATGATCGTGCCAGAGACGGCCTCTGTGATGCCGGCGGCCCTGGTAGAGTTCGGTCACGGCCAGCTCGGGGCTAAAGAGCAAGTCTTGGGCTTTCAGCCGATCGCAGCCGCCGAAAACTTTGCCGCATTTGCTTTGGACTGGAAGGGATTCTCGAGCGATGACGTTCTTCCGACACTGATCCCGGCCATCGTGGGCGGCGATGTTTCCGCATTCCGCGCCATCCCCGAACGGATGCATCAGGGTTTCTTGAACTTCCTGATGGCGATGAGGACCTTGTCACGCGAAGCCGACGGCGGACCATCGACCCAGCTGAACCAAGCCCTCACGAACGACTGCGGCGGCGCGACCATCGACGGAGCCAAGCGCTACTACTTCGGCGGGAGCCAGGGTGGAATCTTGGGTGCAAGCATCATGGCGCTGACGACCGACATCGAACGGGGGCTGCTCGCGGTGCCGGGCCAGTCGTACAACTTGCTTCTCAACAGGAGCGTCAATTTCGATGAGTTCGCGCCGCAGTTCTACGGCAACTACAACTGGAATGCCCTCGACGTTCAAATGAACCTCGCGCTGATTCAAGGCCTCTGGGATCGCGCTGAGCCGACCGGATACTCGAAGTACATTCGAACGAATCTCTTGCCCGGCACGCCTGCACACGAGGTGCTGATCCAAGTGTCCAAGGCCGATCACCAGGTGACCAACCTCGGGGCCCACATCATGGCGCGAACGATTGGCGGTATCGTCAATCTCGCGGACACGATCCGGGACGTCTGGGGCCTCGAAGTCGTGAGCGGCGAGCACACGGGCTCGGCGATGATCGAAATCGACTTCGGCAACGAGGACCCGCCGATCACAAACATTCCGCACTGGGATGACACCATGCGAGACCCGCATGGCCGCGCGACAGAGCTCGAAGCGCTTGGACCTGTCTTGAAAGAGTTCTACGAGACCGGAGTCGTTTCGAACCCTTGCGATGGCCCGTGCGACGAGAACGACCTGGTCGGCCCGTAGCGTGCCCAGACGATCGCCTAAACCCAGCCGAGCACTCCGCCGAAGACGGCGAGAGCGATCGCATCGAACCCGAGGATTGCGCCGACGGTCGCCGCTTGCCGTTTGAGGCTGTTCATGTCGTGCACCCAGTAGGCGACCACGAAGAACGGGAAGTAACCGATCAGGAAGATGAGCCAGGGCGCGGAACGGTTCCACCAAGAGTAGTCCCAAGTCAGCGCATCGACCGCGTTGAGCAAGTACTCGATGAAGACGGCGAGCGTGCTGAATAAGACGGCGAAGACCCAGCGGTTGGGCAGGCCAAGAATTTTGGTTTCCTTGCTCGGGAGCATGACGGTCGTCACGATGCCGAGAATCGCGAACATGAAACAGATCTCGATGTTCAAGCCGATCAGAATCAAGTACGCGGTCTCGCCCGGCGCCGCCCATACAGGCGAGTAGCCGCTGAGCTGGAAGACCAAGGCATTCCAGATCTCGTTGAACCAATCCATGCCCCAAAGCGCGAGGCCGGCGAACACGACGCTGTAGTTCTTGCGGCCAAGCTGGTCGTGATAGATGTAAAGCACGATCACCAGCAGCGGGATGACGTACCACTGGAAGTCCGAGGGATCGCGAAGATGGGAGAGCGCCTGTTGCGCGTGAGCAGAGGGCATGCGGAGGGCTTACCACCAGCCAGGGGGCGGCACCTAGCGCAGAAATTGCGCCGAAAATCCCCTAACCGGCCGATCTTTTGAATCATGGGGAAGTGGCGCTATCCTCGACCGGCGGCGCACGCGGGGTCGGGCGCTGCTTTCAAAGCAGGGTACATGTTGCGGTTTCTCTCGAATCGATGGTCTTTGTTATGTCTGGCCGTTCTGATCGCTGCCATCAGCGGTGGAGCGGTCGCCTTCGGCGAGCACGCATCGAACGAGCAGCTGCACCGCGCCGAAATCGTCGACGGGCAGCGCCTATTGCGTACACCGGGTCTCGACGACTGGAACGAGCGTCAGCAGAGCCCGAAGAACAACCCCGGGCAGGCCGGTCGCTTCGGATCCGCGTTTCACTACGACGCGTTCGTCTACGACAAAGCAGAGAGCAGCCCGAAGGTCGCCGGTATCGTGCGCCGGGGTGATGTGATCAAAGTGGGCGACAAGGTCAGCGGTTCCGGTTGCAAGGACGGGTCCTGGTACAAGGCGACGCCGTTTGGGTACGTGTGCACGTCTCTCGGCTTCCACGTGGGTGAGACGCCGAGCACGAACCGGTACGGAGTCCCGCCGGCCAAGACCAGTAGCCACCTCCCCTATCAGTACTCGCGCGTCATCACCAAGAGGGCGCCGCGCTACTACCGCATCCCGACGGTGCAAGAAGAGAAGCAGGCCCGACGCGCGATGGAGAAGAAGGGTCCGACGCCAGAGGTGGTCTCATCGCTGATGGAGGGAGACTACTTCCTCGCGCTTGCCGAAAAGGAGACGCGAAAAGCCGACGGCGCCGTCTTCTATCGCACGATCCGAGGCCGTTTCGTGCGTGAGAGCGACGTCGAGCTTCGCAACCCCGATGTCGTTCGTGGCGAGGAGCTCGGCCGAGACGGCTGGAGGCTCCCGTTGGCGTTCGTGTACGGCGAAGATCGAGATCTGCTCGATCTGAAGGGCGAGAAGGCCCGGGTGACGGGCGAGGCTCAGAAACACGGGCGCTTCGTGGTCGAAGAGGAACCGAACGTCGGCGGGGTGGCATACGTGGCCGGCAAACCTGGCGCCGTGAAACGAGACGAGGTGCGCGTGGCGCGGCAGGCCAAGCGTCCGAGCAAAGTTCCGGCAAATGGGAAATGGGTACATGTCGACCTGGGAGAGCAAACGCTCGTGGCCTACGAAGGCGACAAGCCCGTGTACGCGACGCTGATCTCGAGCGGCAAAGATGGCTACGAACCTCCGACCGGCCTCTTCGCGGTCCAGCAGAAGTACATTTCGACCACGATGAACGCGACCGACCCGATCGATGGTTTCTACGAGGTCGAAGAGGTCCCGTGGACGCTCTACTACCTCGGCGGCTATGCGCTTCACGGTGCGTACTGGCACACCGATTTCGGCAAAGTGCGCAGCCACGGCTGCACGAACATCGCGCCGGTCGATGCACGCTGGCTCTACTACTGGAGCGAGCCCGAGGTCCCAGCCGCCTGGCATGCGGTGCGTTTCCAACCGGAAACGACCTGGGTCTACTTCACCAGTTGAAGACACCCCGTGCGAGCAGCAACAGCGCAGCAGCCGCGGCTACGACGACGATGGCATTGCGCAGCCGCGGGCCGTCGACCCGGGGAATCAGGAACCGGCTGACGCGCAATCCCAGCCAAACCGCTGGCAGAAGCGCCGCACCAATGACGACTTCGTCCCAACTCACCTCCCCGGCCAAGGCGCGGACGCTGATGGTGATGCAGAGACCGATCGCGAACACCAGGCCCAGATTCGCCCGCACAGTCGGGCCCGTGTCGTTTCGATAGAGAAGCGCGATGGGCGGTCCGCCGATCGCAGAGACCATCGCCATGGTCCCGGAAGCGACACCGGCCCCGAATTCGCGCGCAGCCGTGCGCTGGAACGTCCCTCGACTGACGACGAGCGCCACGCCGAGGATCACCATCGACGACATCAGGACGTCGAGCGCGGCGCCCGAGAGCATCTTCAAAAGCGCGACGCCGACGAGCGCTCCAGGAATCCGTCCAGCAAAAATCCAAAGGGTACTCTTGACCTCCACCGCGTGCCTCTCGCGAATGACGATGGCGAGCGTCAGCGGGAAGACGACGAGGAGCTGGGGCACGGGTGCGAAGAGAGGATTGAGAAGCGATAGAACGGGTACGCTGAGCAGGGCGAAGCCGAAGCCCACCGTGCTGTGAAGCGCCGCCGCGAGGAAGCTCACGAGGAAGGCGATGGCGAACTCCGGTGTCGTGATATGTGCTAGGGCTTCCATCGGCAGTGCTAGGGTAGTCAGCGTCTGATCATGCGGCCAACCAAGACGAGCAAGGCGAGAGACCCGTTGCAGAAGGCGGCGAGCCGTATTCTGGGCGTAGCAACCGACGCGCTCGACGTCGCCGCTCACAATCTGGACAACGCACGGCGAATCGCCAAGTTCCTGCGGGGCCGGATGGAGCTCGAAGTTCGAGACAGCGACGTCTTCATCTCGAGCTACCCACGCTCGGGCACGACGCTGACACAATGGATTCTCTATCTTCTAACGCACGACCCGCAGCCCGACCCGACGCATTTGACCAAGGTCTCGCCCTGGTTCGAGCGCTCACTGGCCATTGGTGAGCTACGCGCTTCGGACCTCGAGCGCTTCCCTTCACCCCGGATATTCAAAAGCCACTTGCCGAGGGAATGGCTGCCGGACGGCGCCCGATACATCTACGTCGAGCGCGACGGCTTGGACGTGCTGCTGTCGTACTTCCATTTCTACCGTGCGTACTTGGGATTCGAGGGATCGCTGGATGACTTCCACCGGCGCTTCATCGAGGGCCGCTTGCAGTACGGATCTTGGTTTGATCACGTCGCCGGCTGGCACGCCCGAGCGTCTGACCCAGACCTGCTGATCGTTCACTACGAGAACCTTCTGAGCGACCGCAAGGCATCGATCCGAGGCATCGTCGAATTTCTGGGCTGGGATCGTGACGAGCGCTGCGTCGACCGGGCCGTCATCGAGAGCAGCTTCGACGCCATGAAGAAACGCGAGTCGGTTTTCGATCACGCCAGGGCGCTGCTCCTCGAACGCGGAGTGAGCCCGGAGTCATTTCTTCGTGCCGGTGAAAGCGGGCGCGGCGCTGACGCCGTGACGGACGCGCAAGCTCGAGAGATCAGGGAGCGAAGCTCGACGGGGCGCCGGCTCGCGATTCGCGGGCTGCCCGCATTTTTGCAGTAGCCGGCCCGGCGGAGGTGTCGACGACGAACTGAAGAAAGCTTTCGGGAGTCCCCGGGTCGGCCCCGGTGAGATGCTGGTAGGCTCGCGCAAGCTTGCCGATCAGACGGCGGTACCCGCGGACTGCAGGTGATGTGGCGTCGCCGTAGAGCTTCCGGACTGCGTTCTCTCGGCTGCCCAGGAGCAGTCGATCGTCGGGCTCGCGGCAGAGGTAGGGGCAGGCGCGCGGCCGCTGTGCATTGAGCGTCCTGCCGCCGATCGTGTAGGCGAACGTAACCTGATCGCCAAATCGATTCTGGTATAGGCGATCGAAGTAAGTCTCGTCGTAGGTGCAGGCCGACAGGGCCCAGCCGACTTTTACCGCCGCACCGCGGGAACGCATGATTTCAGTTTGCACGAGTTGCTGCGCCACGTATCCGTTTTCGATCTCGAGCGCCTCTTGCTTGCGCTCGACCTCCGCTGCCGGTGCCAACGAAGACGAGCGCCGGATGTCGACGGGGAACCCAAAACGATCGATGAGAGCTTCCAAGGGCGCTTGCGCAAGCGAAGCCGCGCGATGCACGTCGAGCCGTGGCACTCCGGCATTGCAGGCATTGCTGTCGGCGATGAGGATAGAGCTCTTGGCGAGCCCGAGCTCCCTGCGTACCATCTCCTGGGCGAAAACGAGGACCAGGACGTCGATGGGGAGGCCACAACTCGCATTGTCCGCGGCAACCCCAACGCCAAACCACGTCGACTCGGTGGACTCGAGTGCGCGGTGGGAGATCACAGGTTCGTATTGCCGCCGAGCGAATAGCTCTTGGCGGTTTGCAAGCGAAGCGAGACGCTCCCCCGAAAAATCTGTCCCTACTGGTCTGCTCATCCCACGCTTCGCCGCATGTCCCGACCGGCACCCTAGCGGACATGGCCCTAGGTCGCAAAACCTTTGAAGACGCGGAAATAGGTCAGAAACTTCGACCGATAAGTTGGAATCATGATAGCCGGGCGGCATCCTGTTAAGCTTCAGAGAGCCGCGTGAGATTTCTTGCAATTTTTTTAACCCTCGCCTCGTTCGTCGCCCTCACGGCGGCCCTGCAGCCGAGCCAGGCGCAGGACACACCCTGGAAACGACGGCTACGTACCGGCGTGGTGCTGAACGACTCTCCAGCGGTTCGATCCGCTGGTCGAAAAGGCCCGCTGACCGCCGACGAAATGCGCCGCCTGGGCTTGCGTCCGCGCGGAGGCGGTTTGATCGATCTGACGTACTGGCCGCAAGAACCGGCCGCGCCATCACGCGTGTTGGCCAGCGACCTCGCTGCGGCGATGGCGCAACTGTGCCCGGCATCCACCAAAGCGGACGAGCTCGCGACGTACGCCCAGGCCATCGTTCGGTACAGCGAGGAGTTCTCGGTCGATCCTTGGATGCTTGCAGCTCTCGTGTACACGCAGAGCAATTGCAACCACGAGGTCAACAACAGCTACGGTGCCGGCCTGACCTTGATCAACCGGGGCATGCATGCGGCGAACATCCAAAACGGTGTCTACCGTTTCGGCGTCTGGACTGACCAAGGGTGGACGCGAAAGGAGCTGGACGTCAGCGCGTTTCGGTTTCGCCGCGAAGCCCTCGTGCGCCCGGAAGTAAACATCTATTTCGCGGCGGCGATTCTAAGCGTGTTTGCTCAGCAGTGCCCCCACATCGACCGGGCCTTTGATTCGGCGTCTCACCGACATACGGTTTCTCATTTCATCTGGGGAGATCGGGTCGGTGATACCGGGCCTGAAGATCGAATCCTCACCGCTAGGCGGCGGCTGTTGAGCAACCATGCACGGCTGAACCAGGCGGGCGCAGGGCTCCTTGGAATCTCGTTCGTGAGCCCACTCGATGGCTATCCGAGGATTGCGACCAGCGGCCTGGGCGAGCCGCGAGACGGTGGGCGCCGCCCGCATCGTGGCATCGACCTCGCTTCCGAGGAAGGCGAGCCCGTTCGTTCGATCGCTGACGGTACCGTGACGTTCGCAGGCGTCGATTGGGAACGCCGCGCCCACATTCCACTCGAACCCTGGGGCGCCGTGATCGTTCACGAACGGCACATGGGTCCCCGCGGATTGTTCGTGGAGGTCGACCACGGGAACGGAGTCGTCTCGCTCTACGCGCACCTCGCAGGCTACGAGGCCCAGATTGGGGACCGAATCAAAGCAGGTCAGCGCCTCGGAGAAGTGGGGCACACCGGAATTAGAGACTCCGGCCCCCACCTACACTTCGGCCTCTTCCAGAACGGCAAAGTTTTGGACCCGTTGGAGTACTTGGGGGATTACGTATTCCCGCCAACGCTCACCAAGCGCGGTCACGCCGAGCTCACCAAGCAGCATCGGCGCAGCCACCGGCAGCGACGCAGCCGAGCTTCTTACTGAGGGCAGCAACGAAGCATGCGGACCTCCAAGTGCCCTTGATTTAGCGCGGCCCGTAGCCCGATCAATTCTGTGGAGGGTCCGTCGCGCTCCCGTTGCCGTCGCGCTGGTCGGTGCGGGGCACGAAGCCACTGGGCGGGCGGGGCGCCGGCGGAACGATGCTCTCTGGGGGAATGGTCGTGCGAAGCATGCGCGTGCCCCAGGGCGCGCGCGCGACCACGAAGAGCGAGAGCAGGATCAAGGCGAGCACGATGCCGGCAAGCCAGCGGTTCGCCTGGCGCTTCTGGAAGATATCGCCCGTGCCGACTTCGGGTGTCACACGAGGCGCAATCTCCAGGCCATACCTCTCCGCAAGCTCGATCATCTGTGTCAGGTGGATCCCAGGAATGCCAAGCTCGAGGAACGCGCCCAGCACCGAAGGCGGCATGTCTTCGATGCCTTTTGGCGGCCGATTGTTGACACCGGGGACGAACTTGCGCTTGCCTACTTTGGTGCCCACCGAGACGGTGCCCCCGCCCACGTTGACGTACGCCTTGATTGGACGATCGCCGGCGACTTCGTGGTAGACGCGTACACGCTCGCGGACGCGATCTTGGTCGACGAGTGTGAGGTTCAATCCGCCCTGTTCGGTTTCGTCGTCGACGTCGCGAGGCAGGTCTCTTGCCTCGATTTCTGCCAGAACGGGGATCTTGTTTCGTTCGATGGCGCGCTCGAGCATGGTCCGTCCACGTTTCGTCAGGCCAATCGCGTCGTCGCCGACGCCACCGAGCGATGCAGCAACAGACTTGTAAGGAAACACCTGGCTCTTACGAAGCGCGGCTTCCATGTCGAGCCAGGTGAAGCTGGGGTCGTTCGCGCCGTACTGAGAAGCTGCAGTGCTCGAGATGATGATCGGCTCGATGCCGAGCTCATGAATCGCCGAGTAGACCGCGACATTCACAGCCGGGAAGGAACCGGACACCCCGACCGCGACCACTTCACCGCTCTTGATTTTCAGATCCTTGAGCCATTCGACGACGACCGCCGCAAAATTCGGGTTCACCGTGGTTTGCTTGGATACGAGGCTGCCGCTCCCGCTGGTGATCGGGGAGAGCGGATCACCGACCAGCCTCGAACCCGCCGGATCGAACTTGGGCTCGACGCGGAGGCCCTTTCGCTCCGAGGCGTCGGCGACGACGGCGAATGCGTCTTGCGCCTTGCGCGCGGCCAGCATTTTCGCCGCATAATGCGGCTGCTGCTCTTCGGTTGGGAACACCTCGACGGCGACGAGTCCGACGACCGCCAGGGCCGCGACCAAGGCGCGTTGTACCTGAGAGGCGCCTTCCGGCTTCCAATACATCCCTCTCATATCGTCACGTCTCCAATGAATACGACTAGGACCATCCGGACGATGATCGCAGCCGTGATTAGGCTCAGCGTCGTCTCGAGGACGCCCTGCCGCTGGTACCAAATCGCGATGAGCCCGGGAATGATGAAGCCGATGATCGCTCCCTCCGTAAACGGTGTGATCGTGCTGTCCAACCACATCCGAAAGCTCAAGCCGACCAGGTAGCCGATCAAGATGGTGAGCGCGGTTCGTCGGCGGCCGTAGACGATTGCGATTTGGGAGAGCCCTTTGAGAAAGCCGAAGGTGACGATGGCGGCAAGCAAGGTCAGCCCGATGTCGACCGGCTTGTTCATGTAAAGGGCGACGTAGCCCGGAACCACCATGCCGCCTGCCGCGAGCCCGAAGAGCTCACCGTAAAGAAGGCTGGCGGCGAGGCCGAGCCCGATCGACAGGGTCAACAACTCAATTTCTGGCATGATCCATTCCTCGGTTGGCGAAGTACTCGGCGAGCGCCAATCCCGGCCCAGCGATGTTCCCCAGACCCATCACCAGGGCAGAGGTCTCGGCAAGGCCAAGCAAAATCTCGAAAACATCGGCCGGATGCGTCTGGTCGACGAAAACCAAACGCGTCGGGTCGAGCCCGCTCCTCACCGCGGCACGGGCAAAAATGTATTGCCCGCTTCCGAGCAGAACGACTTCGTCCGCCTGCGGCCATCGCCCGTACGACTCGGCGAGCTGCTCGGAGCGATCGGCGCGGTCCGAACGGCAATTGAACACCGCGATGCGCTTATTGAGCTTTCGGTGCCGGCGCAGGGCCTGCTCCCAAATATAGCGTGTCGAGGTTGGGTCGTTGGCGGCGAACCCGTTCACGAAGACGATGTGCCGACCGAAGAACTCGACCTGGGATTCGGTCATCGCTCCTGGGTCTGGCTTGGCTCTCCACATCCCGCGAAGGGCGGTGTCGATGTCGACCCCCACCTCCTCGCAGACCGCAAGGGCGAGCTCGATGTTGTCCCGATGCTCGAGATACGGAAATGCCGCAACGTCTTCGGGCGTGAGCGCGCGGCTGATCTCTCGAGCGGCGCGGAAGCGTGAGCCGCGTTCCACGGCGACCTCTTCAAAGAAGGGCCGATGATGCTCCTCGGCGGTCAGGAAGACGCCGTTGATGGGAACGGTCGCGGCTAACGCACGCGCGACATCGTCCTCGGTGGGTCCCATCACATCGAGGTGGTCGGGCCGTGCATTCGTGATGACGCCATGCGTGGCGCGAACGAGCTGCGACTCAGAAATCCATTGAAGTTGCGGTTGAAGCGCCATGCACTCTACGACGAGCGCTTCGGCCCGTTGGGCGGCCGCCATGGTCACCGCCTGCTTCTGCTCGATCACATTGGCGCCGCCCGGTCGGTAAACCGGTACCTCGCGGCCGTTGGGCAACACGAACCGGGGGACGGTGCCGGTGGTTTTGACCACGCAACGGATGCCGGCCTCGCGAAGACCAGCGCCGATCAACCGGGTCACGCTGGTTTTGCCGCGCGTGCCGTTCACGTGAATGCGAATCGGAATCCGCTTGAGCCGCATCCGGTGGAGGATCAGCTCGAGTACGCCCAAAACGATGAGCAGCCCGCAGGCCGAAAGTAGAATCAGAATCTCGATAGACACTCGACTCGCCCCCGACTGAATCGAAAGGCCCCCTGACGCCTGCCTCTTTATCAGCTGGTGTACCTGCAGCAAGTCCGCCGATCTGCGGCATGCGACAGCATCGCAACCCCTTCTGAGCGCGTGCCTGCGCGGCCAAACGCAGGTTTCACGTAAACCCAAAGGATGAATAACAATGTAATCAACTGTCGAGATCCCTGGACCCATACGCCCCTAAGGGTAAGATGTCCCAACGTTTGAAGAAGCGATACGGGGAATCCGATCGGTCCTTTGGGGCTTGATACGGGTCGGATGCAAAGGGGTCATTGGGGAGCCGTTGGACGGGCCGCGTCGGGGGATGTCGGCCCGTCCAACTCCGGCTCGGCTCAAGCCAGCCGGCGCACCGCGTGACCCATGGCGACTCGAGATCGTCTAGACCGCACCGGTCGCTTCGAGGTGCTGGCACGTGCGCTCGATGCCTTCTTCGACGGAGACGGCTGGGTTGTACCCAAGCTCCCTACGCGCCTTCTCGATGCTGAAATAGTGGTGGGTGCACATGTACCGGATCGCGAAACGCGTGAGGCCGTCCTCGTCGTTGAGCGTACCGCCCTTGAGCGTGTCGATGCCTTCTTTGATGGCCGCGATTGCATAGACGAGTGACTTTGGGGCGGTGTACTTCACGGGCGGAAAACCCAGACGCGCGGCGACCTTGCGGATGAAATCCCAGAACGGCATCGGCTCGCCGTTGGTGATGAAGTAGGCCTGACCAGCAGCAACGCTTTTCAAGCCGTCTTTGGCTAGCGCTTCGTCGGCGAGCAAGACCGCATCGGTCATGTTGGTCACATAGGTGTAGTCCGAAAGCCAAACGCCGCGCCCAATCTGGACGCGCAATTGCCCGTTGCGGCCTTTTGCCAAGAGCGTGGGCATGAAGCGATTGTCGCCAGGGCCGAAGACTACGTGAGGACGTAGGGCACAAGTCGCCATGCCGCCCTTCCCGTTCTCGGCGAGCACCAACTTCTCCGCCGCGATCTTGCTGTCTGCATAGGGCGCTTGGGAAACCGATGAATACGGAAGACTCTCGTCCCCATTCTCGATGTCCTTGCCCTCGTAAACCACGCTCCCGGAACTGATGTAGACAAAGCGCGCAACCCCGTTTTTCCGCGCCGCCGCGAGCATGTTCTGGGTGCCGCCGAGGTTCACCGCCCAGACCACGTCTTTCTTATTCTGCTTCGTGTGAACGATCGAAGCGTTGTGGATGACCGTGTCGACGCCGCGGCAAGCTTCGATGACCGCTGCCTCGTCGGTGATGTCGACGCGACGATAGTCGACGCCTTCGACCGGACATTCAGGCGCCAAATCGAGGACGATGACTCGGTCGCCACGAGCCTTGAGCGCGCGGGCGATGGCGGCCCCTACGAAGCCGGAGCCCCCCGTTACCAAGCTGACTGTCATGGCCTACTCCACGGTGCCGAAGATGATGTCGGGCAAGGGCGTGATCGATGCATAGTTGCCCGAGAGCATGCTGTGATGATGTCGATCGTGCTTTGCCGCGAGTACGCCCAACGTCTTGAAGGGGAAGTGCGGCACGTCGATGCCGGCATGATTGAGAATGTTGAGCGCGGTGTAGGCAGTGAAGAGCGCGCCCAGTGTGTAGATGTGCACGCCGCCAACCAGGGCCACCGAGCCAAAGAAGAGACCAAGCCCGAGGACGGTCTCGACCGGGTGCAGCAACAGACTGTCGATCTGCCTCGGATTCCTTGCGGCATGATGGACCGAGTGGACACCTCGGAGAAGCTTCCACTCGTGGAAGGGATAGCGATGCATGAAGTAGTAACCGAAATCGTAGATCAGAACCACGGTGACGCCCTCGAGAGCGTAGCGCCAAGCGGGCGCCGAATGGTCGTAGTAGAGGTAGTCGCCAAGGCCAAACATCACCGAGAAGATCAGCGTGACCGACACAGTAATGTTCAGCGCCACGCGCCAGTAGAGCTCCCGGTCGGTTTTCGAGCGGTGGGCGTCGTCACTGATCATGTACTTCTGGGCCGCCTTGGACCGATAGGCGTACATGAGCGCCGCCTGCGCGAGGCCGGCCGACGCGTAACTCACTAGAATGACGTACAAGACCTTCATGTCGATTCCTGAGGATTCACTTTACCACCTAGTCCACCAATCGTAGAATGAGCGTTCCTGCGATCATGAAAGCGAAGACCCCAAGCGCCGCGAACCTCGATGCGCGCTTGCTGTACGAGGACTTCACGGCCGATGCCGCGCGAAACGAGGTTGAATCGCAATCGAGCTCGAGCGGCTCGCTGCTCGCGGGCAGACTTTGGCAAAGCAGAGCGACCCCACGCGCGATATCTCGATCGGACAGCGCCTCGTGCGTCCGCATGTAGACCTTACCGGTATTGACATGCGCCATACATGAGCCGCAATAGCCGGACTCGCAGGAGTGAGCCGGTTGAAGCCCCGCGTCTTGGGCGCACTCGAGAAGGGTTTTGCCTTTCACGTAAGGAACGGTTCGCGAGCGACCATCGAGCCAGAGGCTAAAGCGGCCTGGTGATTCGAGCGATGCTTCATCGACCCCGTCAGGACGGGCACGGTCCGGATCGACGGGGGAAACAAAGCGCTCGATGTAAATGAGCTCTTCGTGGACACCTGCCTCTTCGAGCGCTTTCTCGACGAGCTCCATGAACGGTTCGGGTCCGCAAATGTAGAACTCCGCGATGTCGCTGTGATGGAGAAGCTTGCGAACATCGCTTTGCTCGAGGTAACCGTTCGTCGAGTCGAAGTGAAGATGCACGGCCAGTCGCCCCTGGTGCGCCGCGGCAAGCTGGCGGACCTCGGGCCCGTAGATGACCGAACCCTCATCCTGATTGGCGTAGAGGAGGATGATCGCGCGCTTGGTCGTGGCCAGCGCGCTCTTCAACAGCGCGATGATCGGCGTTATCCCGCTGCCAGCCGCGAAGAGGAAGAGGGGGGCCCCCGATCGCGTGTTTGGATCGAGAACGAAGCGACCTTCGGGGACGCTCGCCATGATGGAGTCTCCGGCCTTCAGATTGTCGTTCAGCCAGTTGGAGATTCGTCCGCCAGCGACTCTTTTCACACCGATCTTCAGGGTTTCACCCAGATCAGGGGAGCTCGACAAGGAATAGCAGCGGGTGAGTTTGAAGCGCTCCCAGGGGAGCTCGAGCGTGAGGTGTTGACCCGCGCGATACCGGAAGGCTTCCTCCAAGGGGGCCGGCACCCTGAGCTCGAACGAGGTGCACTCCGTCGTCTCTCGGATGACGGCGCTGACTTGGAGCTCGTGAAAGGCGACGCTCATGGCTCGGCTCTCAGACCGGCCGCCTCGAGAGCCGATGCCAGGCGCCCCGGCTTGCAGTAGCTCCGCAGCAGATGCCGGAGCGCTGCGTCGGCCACGCGATTTGGATCTTCCTTGCAGCCGCGATCCATCCACATCGCCAGTCGTACTTGCTGCGTCGCGATCATCATTCTCGCCATGAGCTCGGGGTCGTCATCGATGAGATATCCGTCGTCGATGCAGCTCCGCAACAAGCTTGCGACGAGGTCCAGGCCAACGCCGAGCGCCTCGACCTGCTCCGGGCTTCGCAACAGCTCGATCGTCGACCAGGCCGTGACTTCCTTGAGCTGCATCTTGGTGAAGTCACGGCGCTCCATGAAGAATGCGAGCTGCGTTCGAGTCCCTGCGATCAGGATCTCAAGCGAGGACATGTCCGCTTCGAGGACGCCCTGGGTGAGACGCATCACCTCGCTCAATCGGCGGCGGTGGACCGCGCGGTAGATCTCCCACTTGGACTCGAGCACGCCGTAGAGCGTGGTGAGCGATACGCCGGCCTCCGCGGCGATCCGCTGGACTTTGGTGGCCTCGTAGCCCTCCTCGCCGAACACCCGCTCGGCGGCATCGAGAACGGCTTCGCGATAGAGCTCGCGCTTCTTATCCCTGAGGGATTCTTGCGCTTTTGCGGCTGTTGAGAGCGTTGACACGATTGGGTCGGAATGATAAAGGCGAAAATCAGAATGTCAATTCCGATTTCTACGGGGATCCGATTCTCGCCTGCCGAGCAGGCTACGCACATTCCCTGCGTCGACCCTGCAACGCGAGAGCGTTTGGGAGAGGTCCGCATCGACTCCGCAGAGGACGTAGAAGCCGCCGTCGCTCGCGCGAGGGTCGCTCAGAGCCGCTGGCGGTCGACTTCGTTCGACGAGAGGCGCGACGTGTTGCGAAGGCTGCTCGCGTACACGGTCGATCAGAAGGATGAGATCTGCGTCGCGGTCCAACGCGACTCCGGCAAGACGCGAGAGAACGCGCTGATGGGGGAGATCTGGCCGACCTGCGAGAAGTTTCGCTGGATGATCAAGAACGGAGAGAAACACCTGCGCCCTGAACCTGTCTCGTCGGGCCTGCTGCTGCACAAGAAGGCGCGCCTCGAGTATTACCCGCTCGGTGTCATCGCTGCGATCATTCCGTGGAATTATCCGTTTCAGAACATCGTCAATCCTGTCATTCCAGCGCTCATGTCCGGGAACGCGATCGTGCTGAAGCCCTCGGAATGGGTTGCATGGTCGAGCGCGAAGTTCATCGATTCGCTTCGCAAAGTCATCGAAGAGGCGGGCCACGACCCGGACCTGATCCAAGCGGTGCATGGATATGGACCAACCGGCGCCGCACTCGCGCGCTCTGCTGTCGATTCGATTCTCTTCATTGGTTCGGTTCGCAACGGACGACGCGTGATCGAAGCCAGTGCCGAGCGCGTCATCCCGGTGGTGATGGAGCTCGGCGGCAAAGATGCCTTCATCGTCTGCGATGACGCCGACCTCGAACAAGCCGTGCATGCTTCTTTGGCCGGTTGCTACATCAATTGTGGGCAGAACTGTGTCGCCTCGGAGCGAATTCTCGTCTACGAGGGCCTCTACGACGCCTTCGAAACGCGGGCCGCGGAGTTGGTGCGGGAGTTTCGGCAGGGCAGCAGCCGCGAAGGGGTCGTCGATGTCGGCGCCATCGTCACGCCGCTTCAGCTCGAGGTGATCGAGAAGGCGGTCGATGGCGCGATCGCACAGGGCGCGCGCCTCGTCGTCGGCGGCAAGCGCGCGCTGAGCAACAAGGGCCACTATTTCGAGCCGACGATCTTGGCCGAAGTGACGCCGGAGATGGAGATCGCCCAGGAAGAGGTCTTTGGTCCAGTGATGTTGCTCATGCGCGTACGTGACGACGCACATGCCGTCGAGATCGCAAACGGAGTGTCGTATGGCTTGTCGTCTTCGGTGTTCTCCAAAAACCGCACGCGCGCTCGCGAGATCGCCTCGAAGCTCGAAGCGGGCATGAGCGCGATCAACGACTTCGGCGGCATCACGTACATGGCGCAAGAGCTCACCTTCGGCGGCGTCAAGGCCTCGGGCTACGGGCGCATGAACGGCCGCGAAGGCTTGCGTTCCATGTGCAATATCAAAGCCGTGGTCGATGACCGGTTCCGGATCAACCAACCCAATCGAGTCTTTCCAGTCGCCGAGAAAGATTACGGCGTCTTTAGCGGGGTGATCGAGCTGATTTACGGCAAGAGCCTTGCACAGCGCTGGCGCGGCTTTCTCAAGCTGTTCGGTCGAAAGCCCTGATGCAGCGGTACGACTACGTCGTGGTCGGCGGCGGATCGGCGGGCTGCATCGTGGCGGCCGAGCTTGCGAAGGATCCTGCCAATCGCGTACTCCTGATGGAAAGCGGGCCGCGGGCGGAGGAGCACCCGGAGACATTGGTCGCCGCAGGCTACAAAGAGGCGTTCATCAATGACGCCGTGATGGGCGAGCGCTTTTCGGTCCCCCAAGCTCACGCTGCCAAGCACCGCATTTTCGCAGGCACCGGCACCGTAATGGGTGGGAGCGGATCGGTGAACGGGATGGTCTATACCCGCGGTTCTCGGGAGGACTATGCGGAATGGCCCGAGGGCTGGCACTGGGACGACAATCAAGACGATTTCGAGGCGATCGAAAAGGTCTTGCGACCGCATCGGCGGCCGTCAACGAGCTGGACCGAAGCCTGCATCGCATCCGCGGAGGCACAGGGCTTCCGTCGCAAAGAAGACCTGAACGACGGCAACCTGAGCAACGTCATCGGCTACGAGTGGATGTCCTATGAAGGCGAGAATCGACGAAGCTCGTACGTGGCGTTCATCAAGGAGGCCGGCGTGCGTGCGAATCTCACCGTGCTCACCAGCGCGCGCGCGCACCGAGTCGTTTTCACGGCAGAAAAGCGCGCACGGGCGATCGAGTTTGAGCACGAGGGCGCGCTGCGTCGCGCGGAGGCCCGCAAAGAGATCATCCTTTGTGCCGGTGCGCTCGAAACCCCGAAGCTGCTTCTGCTTTCGGGCGTGGGTCCAAGCGAGCACCTTCGCGCCTTCGACATCCCCGTGGTCGCCGACCGGCCCGCCATCGGCGAAGGGCTTCACGACCACCCCAACGTGCCGGTGTTCTTCAAAGCGACGGCGGACATCGACTGCTTCTATCCTCAGCTCTATAGCTTCTTCCGCACCAACGAGGGGAGCGACCTTCCTGCCTCGCAAAGCGACACCTGCTACGTGTACTGGCCTGCTCCATCGGCGATGAGGCAGATGATGCAGCGGATGCTCCCACCGATGGTGGTGCCTCATGCTCTGTACGGCCCGAGGTCGAGACAGCTGGTGCGCAACATGGTCGGGGCGGCGTTCAAGGTTGGCGCGATCCAGCGCTTCACCGACCTCATGTTCGGAATCATTTTGATTCTTGGGAAACCGAAGAGCCGCGGCACGCTGCGTTTGCAATCGACCGACGTGCGCAAACAAGCCGCGATCGATCCTGCGTACTACTCGCATCCGGAGGATCTGGAAACGATGCTGCATGGTGTTCGAATCGCCAGAGCGATAGGCGCATCGAGCGGCCTTGCGCGATGGGGCCCGAAGGAGCTCATGCCCGGGAAGCGAGTCACGAGTGACGAGGCCATTTCGAGCTACGTCCGGAAGAACACGATCACCACCTATCACTTCGCTGGCAGTTGCTGCATGGGCGGGACGGCAGCCCACGCCGTAGACCCGCAACTGCGCCTCCGCGGGGTGACTGGACTACGAATTGCGGACGCCTCCATCATCCCCTGGACACCGGTTTCTGCGCTCAATGCCCCCAGTATGTTGATCGGCTATCGCGCCTCAAAGCTCATCCAGGGGGGATCCGCCTACACTTGAGGTCAGATTCGACTTGAATCCCCGTAGTGGGACTCGCGTCGGATTCTCAAACTCAGCGATTGCAGTCACACCCCGCGTTCCCCATAGAGAGACCCATGAGCAAAGCCAACCATCTCTTCATCGCGGCCCTCGCCCTAGGCGCTTTCATGTTGCCCGGCGCGGTTTCCGTCCCTCGGGCGAACGCCGCATCCGCGACGATCATCCGCTTTGCCTCCCTCGCGCCTCCCGGTTCGTCGTTCATGAAGTTGATGAAGGCCTGGAACCGCAGCTTGAAGAAGGAAACTGAGAATCGAGTCGAGCTTCGCTTCTATTCCGGAGGCAGTCAGGGCGACGAGCGCGACTTCATTCGCAAGGTGCGGGCGGGACAAATGGATGCGGCCGGGGTGACCACGACCGGGCTTGGAATGGTCGCGCGACCGGTGCTGGTGTTGACCGCGCCCGGCATGATCACGGAATACGATCAGCTCGAACGAGCGCGCGACCAGTTGGGCGAACGGTTCGCAAAACTGTTCAAGGAAAACGGTTTCGTCATGCTGGCCTGGGGTGAGGCCGGCAAAAACCGCATCTTCTCGTTGGAGAAGTTCGCCAAACCCGAAGACCTGAAGAGGCTTCGTCCTTGGGCATGGAAGGACGACCCCGTGTTCGCTGGCTACGTCACCACGATAGGCGCCAATCCAGTTCGCATGGGTGTGCCTGAGGTATATGGCGGCTTGCAGACAGGCATGCTCGATACGGTGCCGGCGTCGGCCCTCGCCGCCGTTGCGCTGCAGTGGTACACGCGCCTCAACTACATGGCGAAAGAGAACTTCGGCATCATCATCGGCGGCTCGGTCATCAAGCAGGAGAAATTCGACCTACTGAGCGCGCATGACCAGAAGGTACTCATGGAGACCAGCGAGCGCGCCGCGCGTGCCGGCGACGTAATGGCGCGCCGGGACGACGAACGGGCCTACGCGTCACTCATCAAACGCGGCATGATCGAGGTCGACACGGCGGCCCACAAATCGGCGTGGGACGCGGTCGCCAAAAAGACGCGGGAGAATCTGACCGGCCGCGTCTACAGCAAAAGCCTCCTAGAGGCCGTCGAAAAGGCCATCGCCGATAACTGACCGAGAAAAGGGGAGCGTCCCCTCTTAGCCTAGGCTGTCGTCGAGAAACTGGAGCGTGAGCTCGTTGAAGAGCTTCGCGTATTCGACCATCACCCAGTGCCCGCAGCTGGAGATCAGGACGGTGCGTGAGTTTGCGCAGCGGCTCGCAATTTTGGACGCGCCGCTCACAGGGCAGAACTTGTCGTTCGCGCCCCAAAAGCAGAGCACCGGACACTGAATCTCCGACAGCCGATCTTCCTGGTTTGCCACGCGGATGCGCGCGATGTTGTCTTTGTGCTGCGTCATGGCGACTTGGAAACGCTCTTCGATGACTTCGTCGGTGATCTTCGATTCGTCGTGAAGCTGAAGGCGAAAAACCTTCCGCATCGTCGCCTTGCTGATGCCTTCCTTGTAGAGGACGCGAATCATCGCTTTGATGCCCTCCATCTCCATGTAGGTCTCCCGTGTCTCGAGTCCGCCGGGAGCCATCAAGACCAACTTGGTGACGAGGTCAGGGTAGTTGAGCGCCATCGCGATCGCGATCGCGCCGCCCTGCGAGTTGCCGATGACCGTGACCCGATCGATTCCGAGCGAGTCGAGAAGCGCCTTGTACTGCGCCGCGACATCATCGAGGCTGAACGCGCCCTCTTCGGGCTTGGACGAATAGCCGTAGCCCATCGTGTCGGGAACGATCGTGCGATAGCCTCGTTCGGCCAAGAGCGGGTAGTTCCCCTTGAAGTTGCTCCAGCCGCTGGCGCCTGGACCGCTACCGTGCACGAACAGAACCGTGCCACGTTCTCCGCTGCCCGCCTCGTGGTAGTGCATCGTGATGCCGTTGCCGACTTCGATGTATTTTCCTTCGGGAACTGCCTCTACGACCATGCTTTGAACCTCGAACTAGAACGCGTTCTATCCCATCGAACGCGCGCGGTCCAACGGAGGCCGCTCAATCGTTCTTGCTTCGGGCTTCTTTCGCACGGCGGTACGCCTTGGTGAGCAGTTGTGGCGGGTGATGCCCCCATTCGCTCACCTTGCCGTGAACTGTGCTCTGCCAGCCCTCTTCGATCTCGATGGCGCCGGCCCCGAACTCGAAGTGGAAGCCCGACGGCGTGTATCCGTAGAACGAAAACATTTTGTCGTTCGGATGTCGGCCGAGCGTCTGGTGAACCATTCCGCCCGAGAAGAGAAAGCGGTCGTAACAACGGCCGACCTCGTCCATGGACTTGGCCTGCACCATGAAGTGGTGAATGCGCTTGAGCTGCCCTCCCCCGAATGCGAGCGAGTGATGCCGCGAATTGGCATGCATGAAGGTCACGTTGATCTGGTGGCCGAAGTACTCGCAGCGAATGTAGTCGCTTAGCTCGAAGCCAAACATGGTGGCGTAAAAGTCTTCGTGCTTCTCATCGTCTTTCGAGACGATGACGACGTGCCCAAAACCCTGTTCGTCCGCTACGAAACCCGAAGGAACGACTTCGGAGACGAAAGGTTCAGCCGCCATCTGGGGTCCGTAAAAGATCTCAATGGGATTCCCAGCCGGGTCACTCGTCCGAACGAGTCTTTGCACGTTTCGCTCGGCGGCTTGTTCCAGGCTGCACTCGACGACCTGGTGCCCCGCGCTTCTGAGACGCTGCATGATCTCTGCAAGCTCCTTCGGTCCTTCGACCTCCCAGCCCACGGCCGCGAGGTCATCCACAGGCCCTGGCTGAATGAAAAAGCGCTGCGCATAGCCATCCATTCGCAGCGAAAAACCGCCGTCACCCCGCCGATTGACGACCTGGAGGCCGAGGATCTTCGTGCCGAATTCCTCCCATGCCGAGAGGTCACTCACCTCGAAGACCAAGTACCCCGCTTGCTTCACCGCAGTCATTTGCCTTGCCTCCGGCGGGAGCATAGTACGGAGACCCTGTCTGGCTACGGAGAAAATTGATGGAGTCCACAACAGAGCCGAGAGGGCTTGCAATCCCCACCGCTGCGGTCATCGGAATCGTCATCGTCACCGGCACCGTCTTTCACACCTGGCTGCACCAGCGTGTCCATGGCGTGTACAATCCGACGCAGATCGGCCTAGCGTTCTTTCTCGTGATCAACGTGCTGATCAACTGGTGGGAAATCGCTCTCATGGTTTGCCAGGATCAAATTCAAGCCGAGTATGACGCAATCAAAGAACCCTACCGCGGACGTGAGATGCAACGCATCGGGGAAATCTTCGCCCGCCCGATCCCGATTCTTCAGGTGCTCTCGTTCCGCCAATGGACGGCGATTTGGTCCAGCTACTCGCTGTTCGACCCGGGCTATTCCGACCGCCGTTCATTCGGCTACAACATCGACGTCGGAAACGGCTTCACCACGATCATACCGGCAACCGCGTTCGCCTTCGGCATGACGTTCGAGCTGATGCCGGCGCGCTGGCTCGGCATCCTCGGCCTAATCATGTTCTGGCAGATGTTCTATGGGACCGCCGTCTACTTCTTCCAGTTCTTCAACAACGACCGCCACAAAGGCCACTCGGTGAAAGACTTGTTGCTGTTCGTGGGGATCACGAACCTGATGTGGTTCGTCTTTCCGATCTGGGGGCTCTGCACGAGCATCCAACTGGTTCTCGAGGGCTCGTACGGGGTCTTCCGCTAGATCGGCCGTCGGGATCCAGACTTCAGCATCATTTTCTGCATCTGTTTGAAGTCGGCAACGGCATCCGTATGGTCGATGGAGAACGGATAGTCGGCGCCGATCGCGTGTGCGACCACGAGCCCAGACATGAATGAGAGGTCGTGGCCGCCCTCCGGAGTGGTGAATGTTCCACAGTAGTGGACCCCGTCCCTCCCTTGAAGATACCGCATAGCCGACATGATGATCAGGTTCTGGAGCGACACGCTGTGCGTCGGATGGGGCAGCTCGATTCGCTTCTGGACTCTTTCGATTACTCGCTGGGAGTTGAAGGTGACCAGCATCGGAACGCCTTTGTCTTTCGTGCTTGGGTTTTGCGCCGAAATCACGAACGTGCATTCGAGCGCGCCTGCCTCATTGATTTCCGAGTACGTGTTGAACTCAGAAAGAATTCGTTGCCGATGCTTGCCGGGAAAAATGCTGGTGTCCGAGTGCACGACGAAACTCGAAAACGCGGGATCGACGTCGTCGACGTACTCCGCGTTGCCCAACAGAAGGCGCTGAAGCCAACTGGGAGATTCGAGCGCGTCCAATACGGAGGTTGAATCGCAAGCGAAGACGACCTCGTCGGCCTCGTAGCGCCTGCCTTTGGAGTCCGCGATTACGAATCGGTCATTGCGTCGCTCAACGTGGGTGATCTCGTGATCGGTGTGCACCCGATCGGAGAATCGTGCCGTCATCCGGTCGAAGACCTGGCGGGGAGCGCCTCGCCAGGTGCCCATCTGCGTTGGCTCTTCGAGCGGTACGATGCTCTCGAGCAAGGGCAGGATCACTGCCGGAACACCACGCATCGAAGTGGTGATGAAGCTGGCACAATGGATCGGAACGAAAATCGTGTCCCAGAACGCACGAGAGATCCCAAAGAGCCTCGCCATCCAGTAGAGCGGGATGAGGTTCAAAGGGTTGAAGTATGAAAAGTGGTAGAGCGAGTGATGGCGCTCCTGGGGAAGGAAGAAGTCGTTCACCTTGCTGACGAAGGCGACCAGCTTCTTCCATCTCCGAAACTCGGGTGCGAAGCGCTTCTGAATGCCCGTCTGGCCGTCTTGGCAAAAGTGCCCTTCGGGGGTCTGCACGAAATAGGAAATCGGAAGCGTTTCGATTCCGACGCCGAGCTGCTCGAGGAGCAGCTCGTAGTTGTGATAGTACATTTGCGGCCAGGCAACGACGAGCAGAGGGGAGTCCACGTGACCGCCATCCACGCTCCATCGAAACGTCTTCGCATTGCCTCCAAGCGCCGGCGCTTTTTCGAAGAGATCGACTTCATAGCCTGCGCGATGAAGCGCCCACGCTGCGCCGACGCCGGCGACACCTCCTCCAACGACCGCGATGTGCTTGGTCATGCCGCCCTTCCCATGTTCATTCACTACGAGCGTTTCGGCACCAAGTCGACGATCGGTCCGTGGCGCAGAGTATGCCAGAGCCCCTCGTAGATGCCGAGCGATTCATAAACCGCAGCGGTCATCATTACGGTGCGTGTCTGTCCGATGATCGTGAGCGGGAAACCGCTGTGCAGGAACGCGAACGAGAGCTTGTGCTCGGGGTTGGCCCAGCCACCGGCGCCCCCGAGGCCGAAATGTCCAAACGCCTCCGGAACGTCCAAAACAAAGGCGTCGGTTCGGTGGTAGCCGAGCTTCCAATGAAGGGGATATATGGCCACTCGGTCCGCGCGTTTCGTTTGGACCTCGGATGCCTCTCGAATGACTTCATCGGAAACCAGCCGAACCCCGTCGATCTCGCCCCCCATGGCAAGTGGGGCGTACATCTTGGCGAGCGAGCGCGCGGTCGCAACCCCGTTCAAGGCGGGCAAGCAAGCTTTCCAGAACGCGGGGTGCGAAAAAAGCTCTTTGGCATGCCGTGGGGTGAGGCCCCGCCTGCAGAGATCTCGCATCTTCTTGGAGCGAACCCAGAACGGAACGCGGTAATCCGTGGAGAGCGGCCTGGCGCCAGCTCGCTGAAGCTCGGGTAGTCCAACGAAATCTGGAATGCGATCCATCTGCGTGTCCGCGCCACCGATGTAGAGGCCGTCGAGCTGCAGTGGTTTGGCGATGCGCCGATCGATGAACTCAGACACCGTGAGACCCGAAACCCTTCGAATCAGCTCGCCCACGAGCCAACCAAACGTGACCGCCTGATACGCATTGGCCGTTCCGGGGTGGAAGTCCGGCTCCGTCTTGGCGAGGCGGGAAACGATCAGATCCCAGTCGAGGATTTCCGGAAGCTTCTCGATGAGATGCACTAGCTTGTGGAGGCCTGCCTGGTGAGATAGCAACTGCCGAACGGTGATCTGTTGCTTCCCCTTGCAGCCGAACTCGGGCCAATAGTCGGCGACCGGCGCTTCGTAGTCGATCAAGCCGTCCGCCACGAGCATGTGAACCGCCGTTGACGTGATCCCCTTCGTACCCGAGTAACAAATCGACATGGTGTCGTGCCGCCAGGACGTGCCATCCTTGCGCGCGCGTCCGCCCCAAATGTCGACGACGGGCTTCCCCTCGAGAAACACCGCTGCTGCAGCGCCTCCGCCGTAGTGCTTGATTTGCTTGCGCATGAGCTTTGCAACGGGCTCGAATCGCGGTTCGTATGCGCCGTGAATCTCGATTTCCGTAGACATCGCTCCTACCTGCGTAGCTCAGGGCGCTAGATCGGTCCAAAGATCGCAGCAGCGAAGTCCAATAGGAACATCATGACCAGACTCGCTGTGCATGCTGCCGCAGCAGTGATCCGAAGGCTCCAGTTTGCCTCGCGTCGTTCGTCGAGCTCATAGAAAATCGGGAAGCTAGCCACGAAGTAGAGCGCGTAGAAGAGCGAGCCGTACGCGAGCATACGTTCCATGTCTTTGTAGTAGAACTGGCTTTCGACCCAGGGATTCGCCATCGCCTTGGTTTCCATCCAGGCCCAAAAATAGGCGATGACGAGAAGCAACACGGGCCAGAGCAGCCCGCCGATCGGTAGCCGAGACGTCCGAATGCGGCGAAGCACGATGACGGCGGTCGTGTGATAGGTCAGGAAATAGGCCTGTGTGAGCAAGTACATGATTAGCGGGACGCTCTGTTCGCCCGATCCGACGAGCGTCGAATCCAAGTTGAGCTCGATCATCGGGTAGTCGTAAACCATGCCGAGAACGTCGAAGAAGTACTCCGTTCCGAAGTAGTTCGCCGCAAAGTTGAAGATTGCAATGTAGAGGTTCGCCTTGAACCAATAGGTCTGGTACCAGCGCCGGCCGAGCGGTTTCTCATCGCGGATCAACGCGGGGACCGCCACCAAAGGCAGCGCGACGGCGACACCGACCGCCATGAAACCCCACTCGCCCAGCCGATCGGTGACACCGAGGCCCATCACGAGGGCCATCATCGTCATCCAGACCGTCGAGTAGGCGAGGAAGAACTTCTCCCCCCAGGCCTTGCTTGGGTTCGCGGAGAACCAGCGCGGAACGGCGTTGCTGGTCATGCGCCCCGACGGCGATATCGAATGCGAATGGGTGGCTTTGGACCCAGCACCAAACCCTGAAAATCGGTTTCGACCGGATCACCGACAAGCTCGAAGTCGTAGCGGTTGAGCAGAACCGCGATGATCGTCTTGATTTGCAGGATTGCGAAGGCGTTCCCCATGCACTTGTGCCGACCACCACCGAACGAAATGTACGCGAACGGCCGTTTGTCTTCTTCGCGGCCGGGGCCGTAGCGATCCGGATCGTACTCCAGCGCGTTCTCGAACACCTCCTCGTCCCGGTGGGCAACCATCGGGGAAACCGCCACCCAGTTCCCCTTCTTGACCCGATACCCGAGGATTTCGCAGTCTGCGAGCGCCGCACGGAGCAAGATGAAGAGCGGGGGATGGATTCGAAGCGCCTCCTTCACCGCTCCTTCCGTCTTTTCCAGGTCGCGCAGCGATTGAAAGCTGTACTCCTCGCCATCGGCATAGCGCGCATGGATCTCGCCGCGAACTTCTCGGAGAAAGCGCGGGTTTCTCAAGAGCTCGATCAAGGTCCAGGCAGTCGTGACGGAGCTGGTGTGGTGCCCGGCGAACATCGCGGCGACGAGCATGCCGGTGATCTCGTGGTCGCTCAGCTTGCTGCCATCGGAGTACTCCGCGTCGATGAGCGTCTGGAGAAAATCTTCGCCGCGATAGCCCGATCGTTTTCGCTTTTCGACAATTTCGGAGACCATTTCGCCGAGCCGGGCGCGTGCGCGGTCCCGACGCCGGAACGCGGGAATCGGTAGGTACGGATGAATATAGCCCCAGGCGACGATGCCTCGCTCCAGGTCGTAGTAAACCTTCGAGAACTCTTCGCTCATCTCGTTGCGAAACTCTTTGCCGAGCAGGCAGCTGCTCGACGTGTAGTTGGTGAGCATGCCGAAGAAAGCACCCGCTTCGATGACGCCCTCGTCGCCCCAGTCGCGAATCACGTCGAGCGTCTCGCGCGCCACGATCTCGGTGTAGGTTCGCATGCGATTGTTGCGTAGGGCCGGGTAGAGCGTGTGCATCTGCTCGGCCATCCTCGCCGGCTCGGCGCCGTAGGCGACACCTTCACCAAAGACGGGAACCATCATTTTGTAGGCCGCACTAGGACTGAGGACCTCGTCGGGCTGCCGAAACAATGCTTCGTGCGCCTCGGGCCCGGTGAAGAGAATCATGTCCTTACCGAAGAGCTTGAAGCGACCGACTCGACCACACTCGTCATGAGTGCGCTGAAGCAAGCCAATCGTATCCTTGACGAACGCCATGGTGTGACCGATCAGCGGGAGACCACCCTTCAACTTGGGAGGCCTCTTGAGCTTGCCCGTGGTCAGGGGCGTCGCGGCGCTCTGTGCGGGTGCTGTCACGCTGTGCTCCTAGCCCGACGCATGGTATCTGGGAAACAAAGGAGCACCAATGCGAATCAAAGCGGATTTCGATCTTTGTAAGGGACACGCGAACTGCATGGGCGAAGCGCCCGAAGTCTTCGAGGTCGACGACAAGGGGTACCTCAACATCCTTCAGGAAGAACCGCCCGAGGAGCTGCGCGAAAAAGTCGAGCTGGCCGTCAAGCACTGCCCCACCGGCGCTCTGAGCCTCGAAGGCTGAGCCCTCACTCCCAGGGCTTGATGCTGAGAAAGGCATCCGTGCGGCTCAGCTTGTTGCTGAGCCCGGTCGCGAGATTGCGAAACAGCACGAGCCCGATGTCGGTTCGTTGCCTCAAGAGTTGGTTGAAGTCGTTGTGGCTCACCGCGGCGGCCTCGACGATGCCGTCGGCAACCGCTGTGGCCGAGTGCGGCGTCTTGCGAAGCAGCGAGACTTCGCCGAGAAGCTCGCCCTGCGAGACCGTGCCGACCTCTTCTGCGGGCGTCCCCGAGAACACCCGTGCCATGCCCGAGAGCAAGATGTAAAGCCGGGCGTCGCGCTCGCCGGCCTTCACGATCGTCTCCCCATCGGCGAAGGTCACGGTCTCGAAAAGGGTAGAGAGGCGTGAGGCTTGCTCGCGATTCAAACCGTGTCCGAGCCGTGTCGTCGGCAAGAGCTGAACGAGCTTCGGCTGAATCGTCCGGGTGTTGAAGTTTCGCACCACCATCTCGACCACAGGTTTGGATTCCTCGCAAACGTGCAGATTGTCGGTGCGAACCGGTACGTAGAATCGCTCCATCCGAACGGTGTCGAGCCGCTCGACCTGGTGGAACACCGCCGCCGGCAAATAGGCGACCGGGACGAAACCGAGCTCCAGCAACGTCTTTTGCATCCGAGGCGCATGGGCGTTGACGTCCACTTCGACGTAGTCCACGCGCCATTCCTCACGTGACCGACGCATGAGCTCTTGAAGCAGCACGCGCACCGGAGACTCGTCTGCGCAAACGAGCTCGAAGATCCGCACGGCATGGTCGAGACGGGCGTCGTGGGCATAGCCCACTGCACCGACCAAGTGCCCGTGCTTTCGCGCAAGCAGATATGACGTATTGTGCGACTCCAAGGTGCGGAGCCCGAAATGAACCCGGGCGGGGCCAAAGATTTCGGGGTGCTTCACCCGGCCTCGCTCGAAGCGCAAGAGCGTAGCGTAACCCTTCGCGCTCATCTCCTCGATTTCAAAGCCGGTATTGAGGGCGTACGGCGGCGACATCTCGTCGACGATCGCATCCGCTTCGAGGCCACAACTTCGGAGCGCTCGCTGCGCGAGCCCGTAGACTTGCGGAGCGACCCGAGGGTGATTGCGTCGCAATTTCAGTCCATCGCCGAAATGGCGCGCAAAGAGCGCGACCGGCTCGCCGTTGTGGATCGGCAAAAAGCCAACGGGCGCAAAGCCATGAGAGAGCGAGATCTGCTGCGATCGGGTGTGGGAAACCCGGTTGTCCGCGAAGCCAATGTGTATGTAGGGCGCGACCCGCTTGATGCGTTCGGTCATCAATTGGTGGCCGATGTGCTGACCTCGCTTGTCCGGGTGCACCACCAGGCGCCCGAACTCGCCGATGAGGTCTGCATAGGCGCCGACGTCGATCACCACAGAGGCCGTCGCAATGACGCCCTCGCCGGCCTCGTCGGCTACGAGCACGATCGAGTCGTCGCTGTACATCATCTTGCGGAGGTACGCGGCCGAGACGAACTCGGGATGGGAGTAGCGGTTGCCGTAACAGAGGTTGAACAACCGCTGGATCGCGGGCACGTCGGCTTCGCGGGCAGACCGAAAGCTCACCGTACTGGGGTCAATTTCGACCATCTCGCCTTTTTCATATGCAAGAATCGGTGCACTTTCAACGCCCTAAGACAGCGAGGGAGAGGGACGCTCGTTTGCGCTTAGCGGCAAGGGCCTTTGCCTGGCGGCGGGCACTCGGCGACGGCGAGCCAGTCCATCGTGAGCGCCACACCGACGTGAATGAGGACCCCTCCCCAGATGCACCGGGTGCGCATCGCTAGCGTCCCGAGCGCGATCCCCGCAAGGATTGCGCCGAGCGTTTCGGGAAGCGGCTTGGGGTAGTGAATCATGCAGTACGGCACGATCATCACGAAAATGGCTCCATAGCCGAACTTGTGCCGCAGCCCCTTGAGCATGTAGCCACGAAAGAAGAACTCGAGCGCGAGGAACTGAACCGCGTAGAGGAACTGCCAGGCCAGGAAATGACGGATCGACTGATTGGCGTACTTGTAGAACGGATAGGTCCTGAGAAACTGCTCTTGCTGCGCGACGAGCAACACGAAGGGAAGCACCAGCAGATAGAGCCCTATGTAAATCCAGAGATGCCGGCGGAATCCCGCAAAAGAGATGTAGTAGTCGCGAATGCGCTCTCCTGGCATCAAGACGATGGTCAGCACGGGGATGAACACGTAGGTCACGATGCGAACACCGGACCACCAGGCCCTTGCCATCAAGTCCCACTCCGCCCGTGAGTAGACTTTGGCGTCGTACGGGACGAGGTCGGAAAAGGTCGCGTTCCCGCCGAAGTACCGGGCGATCGTCAGTACGACCGCGGTCGTGACGAGCACGACGACGGGTCGCCAGTCAAGTCGCTGGGCGCCCGCGGTGTCCGCCTGAGCATCGGCTTCGCGCCACGAATCCAAAACGACGCGCGTAAAAAATCGCTTAATCCAATCCATTGGGGCGCGCGACTATAACCGATTGACCAAGCCGATTGTAGGCTAAGCTCTAGGACCGATGGCATCTGCCGCGAACAATCGAGTGAGAAACGTACTGGTGCTCTCGACGCTTGCAATCTGCGCGCTCTTCTGCGCTCAAGGGACGACCGCCCTGCTTGCCGAGCGGGTGCTGAGCAACGAGGTTGAAGACCGCCCCGGAACTTCGAGGGAAGCCGTCGCACCCTTGCGTGCTCCACGCAGACGCGATCCCGGCATCATCCTGAGGCGAAACATCTTCAATTCTGCTTTGGGCGACCTGTCGAGCGTTCCGAGCGAGGACTCCGGGCTGCCGATGGAGGACTTGCCCGCTGAAGACGTCAAAACGCTTTGTACGGGAGACATGCGCGTGATTGGCACAGTCGTGATCCCGGGCGACCTCGAACGCTCACTAGCTGCCATCGTCGGAAGCGACAAGAAGGCGAGCCTTCATTATGGTGGAACCGAGGTCGAAGGGTCGAGGATTCGCGCGATCGAATCCGATGCCGTGGTGCTTCAGAGCAAGGCCGGCCTGTGCCGGCTCGCGATGTTCCAAGTTGCCGGGGCCGCCAAGAAGCCCGTCTTTCGGCCGGCTAAAAAGGCCGAAGCGAAGAAGAAGCCGAGCACCAGAAGGACCCCGACGGCGGATCGCAACGCCGGCCTGAGTGAGAGCGAGATGGCCGAAGGCATCGACCGCGTGAACGACACCAACTACAACCTTTCGCGATCCATGCTCAACAAGGTACTCGACAACGCCGGCAAAATCATCGGCATCGCCGCCGTCTCACCCAAGATCGAAAACGGGGAATCGATTGGCATGGAGATCCGAGGCGTCCGGCCCGACACCTTGCTGACCAAGATCGGCATCCAGAACGGCGACATCCTCGAGAGCATCAACGGACAGTCGCTGAGCAACCCTGATGCGGCGCTCGGCGCGTATACGACCCTGCGGACGGCCGACAAATTCACCCTCTCGGTCCGGCGCGGCGGTCAATCGATGATGATCAACTACAACTTGCAGTGAACGCAGGCCGCCAGGGCTCAGTTGGTGCGGCTCGGGGGCAACTTCATCTCGGCCGGCATGGTTCGCAGGTGCAAGTCCCTTTGTGGGAACGCGATTTCGATGCCGGCTTCGCGGAACGCTTTGTCGATGCCCATGTGCAGATCGTGTCGCGCGGCGAATAGCTGCTCTGCGCTTCGTACGAAGACCCGGAGCTCGAAGGAAAGCGAGCTGTCGCCAAAGGCAATGAAGAGGACTTGAGGGCGGGGGTCTGCCAAAACGCGCCACGACTCTTTGGCAACCTGCTCGAGGACCTCGATGGCTCGATTCGTGTCCGAGCCATACGCAATGCCGACCGGAATCGAGAGGCGCAGCACCGCGTCCGACAGCGTCCAGTTGATCAGTTGCCCGGTGACGAACTCTTTGTTGGGCACGAGAAGCTCTTTGCGATCGAATGCAGTGATCCAGGTCGCACGTGTGCGGATTCTCGAGACGGTTCCACTGACTTCGCCGACGGTTACGACATCGCCCACCCGAATCGGCCGCTCGAACAAGATGATCAGCCCGGAAATGAAATTGGCGAAGATCTCCTGAAGGCCGAAGCCGAGGCCCACGCCGATGGCCGCGACGAGCCATTGAATACTCGACCAGCCGATGCCGATCGCATCGAAGGCGAGCGCCAGGCCCGCCAAGACCACGGCATACTTCGCGATCGTCGAATAGGCATAGCGCACGCCGTGGCCGAGCCCGCGAAAGACCGTGGCTTCGAGCAAGCCCGGAACGGCACGCATGAAAACCACGGTCAGCAAGATGATGAAAATGGATCGAAAGAGCTCTGCAAGTGTGATCGCGACCAGTCGCTCGTCGGTGGAGAAGTGTTCGACGCCGGACGGATCGATCTCGGAGACGGTGACTTTCTGGGTGACACTCCAGAGCTCGACCTGGTGAAGAATTCGCGTCGCCGGCAAGAGGTCGGCCCAAACGGCGAGCAGTCCGAGAACGACGATCAGCATACCGGTGCCGATCATCAGGCGGCTGACTTGCATCGTCGGCGTCGCCCTTGCGGTCAGATCCGAACGCTCGTCGTCTTCGACGGCGGCGCGACGCTCGGACACCAGCGCCCAGCGGGCGTAGAGTTGAATGCCGCATACGACGAGGAAGACTAGAACGGCCGATAGGTGCAAGCGAATCGCGAGCTGGAGGGACGTCCAGTAAAAGCCGTAGAGCGCCCCGAAGATGAGGCCGAACGGCAGCAGCACCGAAAAAATTTGGAGGACGCGCCAGACCCAGGGGCGATTGGGAACGCGTCCGGCCATCACCGCCATCACCGGGCCGTCGGGCCGCAACGCCAGATAGTTGAACGCAGCGGCGGCGAGCATCGCCAATGAGAACGCCACGCGGCCGACCGACTCGCGCCAAAGGTCCTCACCGCGAGCTTCGAAAAGGAAAATGATGAAGACCGCAGGCACGGTCAGGGCTGCAAACCAGCGAAGGCTTCGCCACAAAGATTGTGCGGCGGCAGCTGGCCATTCGCAGTGCGCACCGGCTATTCCGTGCGGCTTAACTAGTTGCCGACACAGGCGTATGGTCGCCCAAAACCCGGAGGCAACCAGCAACCCATATGCGAAACTGCGAGTGAACTGGGTTGCCACGGGAGACACTCCGACATGCCAACCCGCATAGGCGAAGACCGCGGGTAACCAGAGTGCGAACGCGAGCGTAATCAGGAGGGCTTCGATCGTGGGCGCAACGGTCGTGCAGTCGGGTCTGCGCGCTGTTGCGTCGAGAATTTGAAGCCGCCGCCTGGCTCTCCTTGCCAAGGAAACGAAAACGATCACCAGGAGCAAGACGAGAAGATTGACGGGCCAAAACTTAGTCGCAGCATCTCGACAAGCCCTGCCGAGCTGCGCCCAATACTGAGGGCTGAATAGCCAAGTCATCGCATCGCGCCCGTCGGAGAGAAGCTCCGGCTGCACCGCTTTTCCACTCGGGATCCAAAGGATGCGCTCGTCGATGAAGTCGAGAAGGTCCTTGGTGCGATCGATGAGCTCGTGCTGACTCGAATCGAAGTCGACGAGCTTCTGGAAGTAAGTCTCGTAGTCGTCGATGAGCGCGTCCATATACCTGCGCTGAGTTTCGAATAGTTGCCGGAGGAGCTGCTCGACCTCTCGGCGCGCCTCCGGCGAGACGGGCTCATCGACCGATGCCATCACCTCGCCGACCAGCGAATCGATATCAGCCAGCGCCTGGCGTTGCTCTCGAAGCTTGATCTGCTGAAGCTGCACGTCGCCGATCTGCTCCTGGCGCATACGAATGAAGCGCTGGTACATGCCGATGTCAGGTGCTTCTGCGCGGTGCTGCCGAAGCAGCGCACCAACCGAATCCGCGAGACCCACAGCCTCCACGCGGGCTGCAAGCCGAAGGAGCTCGGACTCGATTTCTGCAACCTTGGCTTCGGCCCGCGCGAGCTTCGTGCTGACGTCTTCGATCTGCCGGTAGAGGCCGCCGTCCCCGGTCCAAACGGAAGCCAATGCTTCGTTTCGCCGGTAAAGCTCTTCGAGCGTTTGCTTGAACCCCTCGGGTAGAGCGGTCAGCTCCTGCAGGAGCTTTTTAGCTTCCTCATTCTCGCTCTCGACCTTGAGGAGCTCCATGCGCTGCGTCGCTTCGCGCAGCCTGGCGCTCAGAGCTTCGTAGTATGCGATTCGCAAGGTCGCCCGGTCCCGGCTCTTGGCGAGCAGCGCACCCCGGACCTCGTAGCTAGCGAGCTCGTTTTGATGCGCTTCGATTTCCGCCAGCAGCGCTTCCCGTCTAAGCGAGTCGATTTCGGAGAACGCCTCCGTTTGTTGCGCGTCGCTGCCTGCCCCGATGGGGGCACCTTGTAGATCTCGGAGCCGCTGCTTCGCGATCAGAAGCAACTCGGGGACCCTTCGACGCCGCTCTGCCCGCGCCTCGGATTCCGCATCGAGCCCCGTGGCTTCGCGTCGCGCCGCCGCGAGATCCTGCTCGGCCTCCGCCAGCTTTGCAGCAAGCTCCGCCGCGGTCGCGCCCTCGGGCACCTCGATCTCCTTCCGTTCCTGAAGGCGTGCGACCTCCTGGTCGATGATCTCCGCGCGGGATTTTGCTTCGTCCGCCGCGCGCTTGTACTCGGCAGCCGTGGCCTGCCAGCTCTGGAGCCTGGCGCGCAGCTCCTGCATCTTTGGGTCGATTTCGAGCGGCTCCGGCGAAACCTCGCGCGGACCTGCGTCCTTGAGGGGCGAGGGCAACGGGCTGGTCTGAGCCGCCGCGGGAGATCCGACGAAACCAAGGCCGATGACGACGGCGAGCCAAAGCTGTGCGCTTCGTCGACTCATTGCGGCTTCCTGTTTCGCATCAAGCCCTCTTGCACGACCGAAGCGACGAGCGCGCCGTCCCGGGAGTAAATCCGACCGAAGTTCAGTCCACGCCCTCCGGCCGTACGTGGGCTGTCGGTCACGTAGAGCATCCACTCATCGGCACGACACGCTTGGTGGAACCAGATCGCGTGGTCCAGGCTTGCGATGATGAGCTTGTCGGTGAGGAAGCTGTGACCGTGTTGGGTAAACGAGGCTTCCAGCAATCCGTAGTCGCTGGCGTACGCGAGAACTGCCTGATGAATCACCGGGTCGTCGTTCAGTGTACCCGCCGCACGAAACCACGTTCGGTGGATTCCGGCGCGCGGTTTGGGATCGAGCAGATCGACATGATCCACCTCGCGTCGCTCGATGGGCCGGTCGAGCATCAAGAGGAAATCGATCGCCGGATTGTTCGAGCGCTCTTTGTACGCACGCAATCGCTCCACGTTCGTGGGGACCGTGTCCGGTGGCGGGGCTTCAGGCATGTCGGTCTGGTGTTCGAGGCCGCCCTCCGGCGCCTGGAAGGAAACCGATAGGTTGAAAATCGCTTCGCCGTGTTGATTGGCTACGACACGCCGCGTTGCGAACGAGCGCCCGTCCCGAATGCGGTCGACATGATAGACAACGGGGACCGAGGTCTCGCCCTCACGCAGGAAATAGCCGTGCAGCGAATGTGCGACGCGGCCCTCGACCGTTCGGCACGCTGCGATGAGCGACTGTGCAGCGACCAGGCCGCCGAAGATTCGAGGCCGACCGTCGTGGGGGCTGAATCCACGGAAGAGATCGCGATCGAGAAGCTCCATATCGAGGCGCTCGAGAAGGCCGGCGAGGTTGGACACTCGGGGGAATTAGCACGGCAGCCCCGTGGGCGGATGAACACACTCGCGACCGCCGCCGGACTTCGAAAGGGCGGCGGGGAGCCGGTGGATTATTTTGGGCATGCGAGTTTGGAGCGAGGCCTCATCGACCAGGATGATCGTGTGATCCACCTCACAAGCCAGCTGCGGAACATTCCTTCAGTGCTATAATATTCCGTTATGAATGACTTGAGGCTTGGTTTGGTTCTCGCCGCGATTCTTGCGGTGGGTTGTAGTGGTTTGGGAGATGGCGACTCCATAGGCGGAGCCGGCTCCGGCGGCAGCTCGGGAGCGAGCGGTGCGGGCGGCCAAGCGGGCGCTTCGGGTAGCGGGGGAAGCGCGGGAAGCGGCGGCGCCGAGACATGCGAATCTTCCTTGCTCTGTGGCTCGCCTTCGGTCTGCTGTGACGTGGGCGACGAATGCTTCGAAGGGGCCTGCGTGGCGCCGTGCGCATCCGGCATCCGCTGCGGCGGCGACGGATCGGTCTGCTGCGCGTTGGGGGACGTTTGTCTCGCCGGCGAATGCGCGACGCCGGGCGCGACCTGCGCCGATAGCTTCGACTGTCCCGAAGGCCACTTCTGTGAGCCGACGCTTTCCCAGTGCCTGCCCCAACCTACGGGCCCGCTGTGCGAGCTCCGTCCCGAATCAGTCACGTTCGAACCGACCATCGAGTGGCACTGGGAAGGATGGAGCCTCGACGATCGCTACCGCCAAGTTCAGTCGACCCCGGCGATTGCGGATGTCGACGCGGATGGCCTGCCGGAGGTGGTGACGGTCGCGTACCGGTCCACGGCAAACAACATGCTCGTCATGCTCAACGGCGAAGATGGTAGCGAGAATCTGATGATCCCGGACAGCACCTACAATGTCCGATGGGGAACTGGCGCCGCGGTTGGAAATCTAGACCCCGATTCGGAGCTCGAGATCGTCTTCATGACGATCGATCGGACACTGGTCGTGATCGAACATGACGGCGCGGAGAAGTGGACTGCAGACGTGAGCGGCGGGGCAAAGCAGGGCTATCCCGCCCTCGCGAATCTCGATGCAGACCCCGAAGCCGAAGTCGTGATCGGCGGCAAATGGTTCGATAACGACGGAACCCTGATGCAGGACAAGGGTTGGATCGGTTGCAACGGCGAGTGGTGCATCACCGCCGTTGCGGACTTCAATGACGACGGCCAACTCGATATCGTCTGCGGCAACAAGGTCTACGAGTCGGACGGAACTCTCGTCTGGGAGAACGCGGCCGCTCCAGACGGCTTCGTGGCGGTCGCCGACATGACCCTCGACGGAAACCCGGACGTGGTGAGCATCAGCGCCGGGAACGCCAGGATCCTGAGCGGCGTGGATGGAACCGTGGTCTTCGGGCCGGTGCCCATTCCGGGCGGTGGCGTGGGTGGCGCGCCTACGGTGGCGGACTTCGACGGGGACGGACGCCCGGAGTTCGCTGCCGCAGGCCGCGGAAACTACGCTGTCTATGATTTGGATTGCGCGGGCGACCCGGTGCCGACGGAGCTCTGCAGCACGGGCCGGAACGATGGGATCCTCTGGTCGATTGCCGTGCAGGATCTTTCCTCGAGCGTGACTGGTTCGAGCGTCTTCGACTTCGAAGGCGATGGAAAGGCCGAGGTCGTTTACAACGACGAGTGCCATCTCTACATTTTGTCCGGCGAAGACGGCAGCGAGCTTCTCAAGATGGAGAACTCCTCACGCACGGCTGCGGAATACCCGTTGATCGTGGATGTCGATGCTGACGGCAACTCCGAGTTCGTCGTGCCCGCCAACGACGATCAGATCGTCCGCGATAACTGCGCCGTGGGCACGCACGGCTTGCTGGCCTTCGGCGATGCGAACGACAAGTGGGTACGAACCCGGCAGGTCTGGAACCAGCACACGTATCACGTCACCAACGTCGAAGCCTCGGGCGCGATCCCGTCGCAGGAGAGCGACAGCTGGTCGGTGAATGGGCTGAACAACTATCGCCAGAACGTCCAAGGCGAAGGCGTCTTCAACGCTCCGGATCTCTCCGTCGCCGGGCTTTCGGTCAACACGAGCTCATGCCCGAGCGCAATCACGATTCAGGCGCAGATCGCCAACACCGGCTCGCTGGGGGTCGCTAGCGGGGTCCCGGTCGGCTTCTACCAAGGGGTCCTGCCAGGCGGCGTGCTGCTCGGATTCGAGTCGACGACGGTGCCCTTGCTTCCGGGCCAAACCGAGACCCTCCTGCGGGAGTTCGTTCCGGAGTCCGGGGACATCGGGCCCTGGGATTTCTACGTGACGGTGGACGACGAAGCGGCCGGGCTTTCCTTGGAGCTCGAGTGCGCGGAAGACAACAACGAAGACAGCGTAGGCGCCGCGCGGTGCCTGGTGGTGCAGTAGCGGAAGTCGCCGCGATTGGCGCTGAAGTTACCCGCTCGGCTGTGATAGAGTGGCAGGCAGATGGTCGAATCGATCGGGATTTGCGAGACGCACGAGCTCCCGCTGGATCGGAACGGGGAATGCGAGTTGTGTCGCCTGAACATGGTCCCGTCCAAGGCCCCGCCGAGCCCGAGTTCCTGGTGGGCGCTGATCATCCCGCTTCTGCTGCTTGGCGCCGGTGTCGCCTGGGCGCTGTCGTCGTTCGGAACAGAGCCTGAGGTCGCGCCGCAGCGAGGTGTTCGGGCCGCTGGGTCTCGACCAGGCGCCGAGGCCCCTGAGACGCCAAAGCCGAGCTCGCCCGAACCGGAGCCCGAAATCGGTTCCCCACCAACGGAGCCCCGGATGCCCGGTCAGGACCTTTCGATGGACGACATCCCCGTGCCCCAGCCGCCGGGCGATCAGAGACCCGAGGGCGCCGAGCTCGACCCGCCTCCGCGCCCATGATCGGTGGCATGGACGCGCGCTTTCATAAACGAATCCGCCGCAGCCTCGACTAAACTTGGCGTCTTGCTTGCATCGGCGAAGACATCGTCGATAATCGCGGCATGGGGGGAGTACCGAGAATTGGGGCGCCACCGGCCGGCGTCGGCCTCCAATTCGACGTTTCGAAGTGGCCGCTCGCGGTGATTACGATGCCCCCCGTCCTGACGGTGGCCGACATAGAATACATGCAGGCATGCTACGAGCTGGTCTTTGCAGCGCCGACTCGGCATGCCCTGATCGTCGATACGACGACCATCGTGAGAGTCCCCGACGCTACGCTGCGCAGGCAGATGAAGGCGTTCGAAGACAGCCGACGACCGATCATCCGAGAGAAGAACATCGGCAGCGCGATCATCATTCAGAGCGCGGTGGTACGAGGTGGCTACACGGCGCTCCGCTGGATTTCGCCGCAGCCAGCGCCCAATCGTGCATTCCCGACCCTGCGGGAGGCCGCCGAGTGGTGCGTCCAGGGGATTGAAGCAGACGGTCAGATCGTGCCGATCGCGGCATACAGGCTCGCCGGGCTCGCAGGGCACGCCTCCGCGGGCTAACGAAGCCTAGTCGCCGAGGCCCGAGGTTTCGATCAGTGCCAAGATCGCAGCGCCCACGCCGTAGTTGACGTCGTCGCTCTGCTCGACCTGGGCGTAGCCTTCGAAGTTCGTCGGATCGGTGCCGAAGGAAATGCCGGTGACGACCGGTCGCCCTTGCTCGTCGGGCTGAATCCGCTTCTTGACGCCTGCGACCGCTAGCAGCGCCGCCGCGAGCTCCCGCTCTCCAAGAATCCCGTAACGATAGGCGCGCGCCATTCCGTACGCGAAGAGCGCAGGGCCGCTGGTCTCCTGATAGATCTCGCCGGGCCGATTCATGATCGTCCACCAAAGGCCGGTCTCCGAGTCCTGGAGCGCCAAGGCGCCGCTGACTTGCTCGCGAAACACCTTCTCGACGACGGCGTCCGACTCCCCCCGGAGCAGCCGCACCCGGAGGTAGTCGGAAAGCGACGCGGTCACCCAGCTATTGCCACGATTCCAGTAGATGTCGGTGTCCACGTCGCCAGGCCATCCGTCGGCGTGTTGCATCAGGCCGTTTTCGTGTTGAAGACGCGGCGCGAAGATGGCCATCTGCTCGGACAAGAGGTCGAGGGCCGAAGCGTCCCCACTGAGCTCGCCCCAGCGTGTCAGCACCATCCCGAACATGAAGACGCTATCGACCCAAATCGACCGCGCATTTCCAAGGAAACCAGTGTGACTGATGCCCCCGTAGTCGGTGCGAGGAGCATCGACCCGAAGGTATTGAAGCACGTCGTCGACGACTCGTTGATACGCGTCGCTCGAGGCCTCGCTCAGAAGCGAGACGGCGGTGATCGCGGGCGGACAGCTGTCGCTCCAGACGATGTCGTAGCCCTCTTGAATGTGGTAGTCCAACCAGTCGCTGTAGTAGTCGCGCAGTCGGTCGTCGCCGGTGACACGGTGAAGCTCGGTCAGCGCGAACATGAGCACGCCGGGCCCCCAGTCCCAAATCTGCTCTTCTGCAGGGTGCTCTTCGATCCACCGGAGGGCGATGTCGGTCGCCAAGGCCACCTGCTCCGACTCCGGGGCACGTCGTGTCGCGTAACACTCCGAGGCGGGTACATCGGCGTCGCACTGGTCGTAGTAGCTGGAAGTGCCCGTCGACGTGCACTGGACAGCGCCCATCAGCAACGAAATGCCGAGCACTCGGAAGATCCAGTTGGGAATGCGGTTCATGGTTTACAGAGCCATCCGAATCGGAGTGAGCCGCGCTCGGGCGTCTTCGGCATCATGCCGAGTTTCGCACACTTCGAGAAGATCCCAAAAGCATCGCGAGCCAGGACCATTCGGTCGATTGAGCCGCGGTCATTCGCACGATGATGGTGAGCGGGACCGAAAGGAGCGCGCCGATCGGCCCGAGCACGAAGCCCCAGAAGACCATCGAGAGAACGACGACCGAAGGCGAGAGATCGGTGGCCTGACCCGCCCAGCGTGGCTCGATCAGGATGCCGATCACCAGATTGATCAAGCCGTAACCAGCGGCCAGTCCGAGCGAGGGGAGCCAACCGAGGGTGATCAAGGAAAGCGAAATCGCGGGGATCGAGGCAAGAATGCTTCCGATGCTGGGGATGTAGTTGAGGATGAACGCGATCAAGCCGAACAAGAGCGAGTGGCCGAGGCCGACGACGCTGGTCAGGCCCGCGACGAGAAGCCCGGTCGCTGCGCTCGTCACGGTCTTGATCAAGAGATATCGCTGGACGTCGCGCGCCGCCCCTTTGAGCGTCTGGACGTCGAGCCGGCCTAGTTGGTCTGTACCAGCGAGCTTTTGGGCGATCGACCCGCTCTCGACGACCAAGAACACAGTGATCAGTAAAACGAGCGAGCCCGCGGACACGACGCTGAGCGCCAGAGTCAGACCTGGAAGCGTGAGACCCCGAACCAGCTCACCTGCGTCGAACTGCTCTACCGCGGTGGCGGGAATGCCGAGCCCTTGGGCCCAAAACCAGGAGGCCATTTCGAACTGTAAACGGTCGAAGTCGCCGCGGTACTGGCTGAACGCCAAGGCAAAGTCGGTGGCCGCACGCGTCGTGAGAAAGCCGAGGCCGGTCACCACCGCGACCGCCGCAAGACAGGCAAGCCCAATCGCCAGCCAATGAGGCACGCCCTTCTCGGTGAGGTCGAGAATCTTCGAAAGGCTGATCGCGATCAGAGTCGCAAGCAAAATGGGAATGACAATCGACTGCCCCAAATGCAACACGACCAAGAAGACCCCAAAGGCAGCCACGCGAACCATGCGGGGAACGTTAGCATGGGTCTGAGAGTACAACCGGAGAACGGCTCGCGACGGGCGTGCTCGGGATTGGGACCCACTCGCCCCCTATTCCTCAAGACGACCCACGGCTAGGCTCGACCCAATCGCTGTGCTGCCCATCCCGAGCCGTTCTCCTATTGAATGGATATGGATTCAGGGGCGCGGCGGAACGCGATGCGGGGGTTCGGGGTTACGAAGTCTTGCCGAGCATCAGTCGGAAGAAGGGGGCGCCGGTGTGTTTCAGCATTCCGATGATGTATACGAGCGCGATGATGCCGTCGAAGGCCACGATGCCGTATTGCCAGGACTCGGCGAGGCCTTTGGGAACCATGTAGAGGATGGCGGCGACCGCCGTGAGTCGCACGAACCCTTGCCAGAAGATGATCGGCGCGCGGACCGACATGTCCTGGGAGGACCAGACGAGCGCGGCTCCGGCGAAGATCAGGAAAGCGCCGCAGGTCATCAACGCGCCGAAGTGGACGTCCTGCGCTTCGAGGATTGCTGCGGCCCAGGTGGCAAGGCCGATTGGAATATCCAGGAACCCGGTGACCAAGACGAATCTTCTCAGCATGCTGCGCTCGCTTTCGCGCCCAGAACCGGGCGGCGGGGCGAGCTTAGGCTACCTGCTTGCAGCTGTCACCGGGTTCCTGGAAGATGCAGCGAGCTGGCCGTTGCATGGTTTGCTGCCAGAGCGTACCGTCGGCGGCTGTCGGGCATCGACTTCGAGGACCCCCGTGCGCACGATCCACTTCACAAACGCTCGTCTGACCGCGGCTGCGGGATTGCTGTTGCTCGCCGCCGCGGGGTGCAGCAGCTCCTCGCCGGCGATTCCCGTAGACGCGGGGCCGGTGGCGCTGCGGCGCCTCACGGCTGAGCAATTCACGCGCAGCGTCCATGACGTGCTGGGCGAGCACATCACAGTGCCGAGCCGCATCGACCCCGACGATCGACGCTCGGGACTTCTTGCGGTCGGAGCTTCGTTTGCGAGCGTGACACCGTCTGGCTTCGAAAAGTACGAAGCCGCCGCCGCAGCGGTGGCAGAGCAAGCGCTCGACGCGTCGCATCGCGATGACCTGGTTCCGTGCCAGCCGGCAGTCGCGACCACCGGCGACGAGCCTTGCGCCAGAACGTTCATCGAGCGCGTTGGACGTCGGTTGTTTCGGCGCTCGTTGAGCCAAGCGGAGACAGACGCCCGAGTCGAGATTGCAAATCAGGCGGCAAACACGCTCCGCGACTTCTACGCGGGCCTCGAGCTAGGGCTCATGAGCCTGCTGGTTTCGCCCGAGTTTCTTTTTCGCGTGGAGCTGGCAGAAGCAGATCCCTCGCGTCCGTCGACCATGCGCCTCACGAGCATCTCGATGGCTTCGCGCCTCAGCTATCTCTTGTGGGACAGCACCCCAGATGACGAGCTCCTGGCGGCCGGTGAAAACGGCGACCTGGTGACCGAGAACGGTCTGGCGGCGCAGGTCGAGCGAATGCTGCTGTCCCCGAACCTCGAAACCGGTATTCGAGCCATATTCTCGGACCTCTACGATTTCAAGCAGTTCGACGAGGGCCTCGTTCGCAAAGACAACGCGCTGTTTCCCGTCTACACGCAGACGATGGTCGAGGAGGCCAAAGAACAAACCCTCCGTACGATCGTTGGGCATTTGATTGCGGACGAGGACTACAGGGGCCTTTTCACGACTCCCGAGACGTTCATGACCCGGAGGCTCGGCGTAGCCTATCGCCTGCCTGTCGCGACGGCGAACGGATGGGAGCCCTACACCTTTCCCGAGGAGTCTCGTAGAGCCGGGCTTCTTTCGCACATCAGCTTCAACGCTCTGCACTCCCATCCTGGACGAAGCTCGGCCACGCTCCGCGGTAAGTTCGTGCGCGAGGTGCTGCTCTGTCAGGACATCCCGACCCCGCCGGCCAACATCGACTTTTCGATCGTCGAGAACACCGAGGGCGCGCTGCGAACCGCGCGGGAGCGTTTGGAGAAACACGTCGCGAGCCCCGCGTGTGCAGGATGTCACACGCTGACCGATCCAATCGGCCTGGCGCTCGAGAGCTTCGATGCAATCGGCATGTTTCGCGAGGAGGAAAATGGCGCTCCGATCGACACCTCCGGCGAGCTGGACGGAATCGCATACGAGGACGCTATCGGTATGGGCGAGGCGCTCCGCGACAATCCGGCGCTCGGGCCCTGCCTGGTCCGCACCCTGTTCCGCTACGCGGTCGGCCGGGGCCCCGAATCAGGTGAAGAAGCGCTCCTCGAATCGCTGGCCGAACGCTTTGCCAATTCGGGCTACCGCGTGACCGAGCTCCTGCGGGAGATCGCGCTGAGCGATGGGTTCCGCACGACGTCCGGTCCCCGCGACGCCGAACCGAGCGGAGACGAGCCATGAAGCGGTTTGATCGCAGAGCTCTTCTTCGCGGAGCCCTGGCAGGAGGCGCGGTCTCGATGGGGCTTCCGTTGCTCGACTGCTTCCTGAACGCAAACGGGACCGCGCTCGCCCAGGGCGCGCCCTTGCCGCTCCGGTTCGGCGCTTGGATGTGGGGCTGCGGCGTGAACCCTGCCCGGTGGACTCCAAGCAGCGAGGGCACCGACTTCGAATTGCCGGTCGAGCTTCAAGCGCTCGACCGTGAGCTCGCAACGGGTGGCAAGCTTCGCGAACAGGTCAGCATCCTGAGCGGCTTCGACGTTCGTCTCGACGGGCGGCCGAACTTCCCTCACACCGCCGGCTTGATGGGGACCCTGACCGGCAGCCTGCCGCTGCAGGACTACACGGTGCCCGCACCTACGCTCGATACGATCATCGCGGCGAAGATCGGCGGCTCGACGCGATTTCGTTCACTCGAGATGTCGTGCACCGGCAATCCCAATCAGAGCTACAGCTACGAGAGTCAAAGCGTATTCAATGCGCCCGAAATCTCGCCCGTTGCCTTGTACACACGGGTGTTCGGGCCTGAATTCGCCGACCCGAACGCCGGCCCTTTCACGCCGGACCCGCGCGTCATGCTGCGGCAAAGCGTGCTTTCCGCGGTCAAAGCCGATCGCGATCGACTGCTCCAGCGGGTCGGCGAGCACGACAAGCAGCGGCTCGATCAGTACTTCACGTCGGTCCGACAACTCGAGCAGCAGCTCGACATCTTGCTCGACGGGCCGGCCGACCTCGAAAGTTGCGTCCGCGCAGCGGCACCGGGCCCGGAGAGCCTAGGAACCGAAGTCGGCCAGTCGATGTCGACCAACCAGCTCATGGCAAGCCTTCTTTCGTTTGCGCTCGCCTGTGACCAGACCCGCGTCTTCAGCATGATGTTCTCGGATCGCATTTCGGGCCTCCGCCAGCCGGGGTCGAGCGCACAACACCATCAGCTTACGCACGATGAAGCGCTGGACCCGGCGATCGGCTACCAACCCGAGGCAACCGAGTTCGTCTACATCTCCATGGAAGCTTGGGCCGACTTCGTGGAACGCCTCGCTGCCATCCCCGAAGGCGATGGGACGCTGCTCGACAACTGCCTCGTCTTTGGCCACTCGGACGTTTCGCTGGCGAAGGCTCACGGCATCACCGGCATCCCGATGATGATTGCGGGGACTGCCCGAGGCGCGTTGACGCCCGGCCTACACGTGGGGGGCGCGACTTCGCCGACCACGCGCGTCGGTCTGACAATTCAGCAGGTCATGGGTTTGAACACCGAGAGCTGGGGCAGCCGATCGATGGAAGCGACGCAGCCGGTCAGCGAGATCCTGGCCTGAGCATCGGCAGCTGGGCGGCAATCTGTGATCCAAGACACAGTGCCGTGCCCTTGTCATTGACGCTGTAAAAATCCACCTCGACACTGTGCAGAGGCGAGGTGGACTCGAGGGAGCGCCGCCCGCCGCAGTTGGGGGGATTCGATGACGCGCTTCGCTTTTGTTCTTGGGGCATTTTGGATGACGACACTGGGCGCCAGCGCACAGGACCTGCCGGGGACGTTCTCAGTGGAGCAGAACGGCGTGTCGCTCGCGGGAGAGACCGCGGAAGTCGTCGAAGACAGCCCGGAGCCCAGGAAGGCCTACGAGAAGAAAGTAGGCGGCATCGTGTGGCTCGAAGCCACGGCAGGCCCGTCCCGCTTCAACGCCACGCAGTTTCGATCGCTCGAAATCGTTCCGGCAGAGGTGCAGTCGCTCATCCCGCGCGTCGTCGTGAAGGGCCCGGAGTTTGGGGCTGCGCTTCGCTTTCGCACAGGCTCGACGACGATCGGCGCCCGGTTCAAGCGCGCAGACTACGAGCCCTTTGATCTCACGTCGATCGGCTTGGACCTAGGATTTCTGATTCGTGCGGTACCGTACGTGCACCCGTCGATCCGGCTCGGCTTCAACTACTACACGACGACAGGTGGCTTGGTGATTCCCGGCTACGACGGCCTCGTGAGCAACGTACGGAGCCAAGGCGGAGGTGCATCCATTGGCGCCGGCCTTCGCATCCCGATTGTGAGATGGTTGTCGATCGCCGCTGATTTCGACTACTCGATCATCGGCCTGATTTTTCGCGGCAACTACGACGTGACGGTGCCCGGATTGGGCTCGGCCGGGGGCAACTTCACCGCAGGAACCGCGGGCACCGCGATCGCAGGAACGTTTGCCCTGACTGTGCACCTGGGCGGCTAACCCCCGACGTATTCGACCCGCGTGGCGCCGGCCAAACGTTCCGGTTATGCTGATTCGCGAGGCCGAAAGCAGTCGATGAAGATCATGGTCACCGGTGGCGCCGGCTTCATTGGTGCCAACTTCTTGAACGGCTTGGTACCCGAGCTCCAAGAGCACCAATTCATCAATGTCGACAAGCTCACCTACGCTGCCAATCTCGGCAGTTTGAAGGCGATCGACTCGCTGCCGAACTACGCACTTCGCAGGGTGGACATCACCGACATGGACGGCGTCGATGCCGTGTTCGACGAGTTCGACCCGGACCTGGTCGTGCACTTCGCCGCCGAGAGCCACGTGGACCGAAGCATCCTGGGCCCCCGCGAATTCGTCCGCACCAACATCGAAGGCACGTTCAACCTTCTCGAGGCTTGCCGGAAGCGCTGGTCGGGCGATGACAACCGGCTTTTTCATCACGTGAGCACGGACGAGGTCTACGGTTCGCTCGGCGACACCGGGCTCTTCGAGGAAACCACGGCATACGACCCGTCGAGCCCCTACTCCGCGTCGAAGGCGGCCAGCGACCACATCGTCCGGGCCTACCACCGCACCTTTGGGCTTCCGATCAAGATCACGAACTGCTCGAACAACTACGGCCCGATGCAGTTTCCGGAAAAGCTGATCCCTCTAATGATTCTGAACGCGGTCTCTCGAAAGCCTCTGCCGATTTACGGCAAAGGGCTCAACGTGCGCGACTGGCTCTATGTCACCGACCACTGCGAAGCGATTTGGTCGGTGATCCAGAAGGGTCGCGTCGGTCGCACCTACAACATCGGCGGAAACAACGAAATGCAGAACATCGTGGTGGTCGACACCCTTTGTCGGATCGTAGCCGAAGAAACCGACACAGACGTCGCCGAGCTTTTCGCGCTCAAAGAGTTCGTAACCGATCGCCCCGGGCACGACCTGCGCTATGCCATCGATGCCTCGCGAATCCGCGAAGAGTGCGGCTGGGAACCGAAGGAAACCTTTGACAGCGGCATTCGCAAGACGGTCCAATGGTACTTGTCGAATCAGGACTGGGTGCGGGACGTGCTGTCCGGCGAGTACCGTAAGTGGATGGACCTGAACTACGGCGACCGGGCGGGATAGAGGGTAAGCATGATCAGCAAGGGCATCATCTTGGCGGGAGGTACCGGCACCAGGCTGCATCCGCTCACCAAAGGCTTGAGCAAGCAACTCATGCCGATCTACGACAAGCCGATGATCTACTACCCGCTTTCGACGCTGATGCTCGCGGGGATTCGCGAAGTGCTGATCATTACGACGCCGCATGAGCGGGTGCTGTTTCAAGGACTGCTCGGTGATGGCGAAAGCTGGGGCATGCGCTTCGAATACGCGGTGCAGCCGAGCCCCGATGGCCTGGCTCAAGCGTTCCTGATCGGCGAGGACTTCATCGATGGCGATGCCTGCGCGCTCGTGCTGGGCGACAACATCTTCTACGGACACGGGCTTCAGGGGCTGCTGGAAGAGAGCGCCCAGCAAGGCGATGGAGCGACCGTCTTTGGCTACTACGTGAGCAACCCGAGCGCGTACGGCGTCGCCGAGTTCAACGACGACGGCGTCGTGATTGGGCTCGAAGAAAAGCCGCAACGACCGAAGTCCCACTACGCGGTGGCCGGACTCTACTTCTACGACCAAGACGTCGTCGCCCATGCCAAGGCGCTCGCGCCCTCTGCGCGAGGCGAGCTGGAAATCACCGACCTCAACCGTAGGTACCTCGAGGCCGGCAAGCTTCATCTGCAGAAGTTCGGACGGGGGGTCGCGTGGCTCGATACCGGGACACCGGTCGCATTGCTTCAAGCCGCCAACTTCGTTCAGACGATTCAGGAGCGCCAAGGTTTGCGCGCCTCTTGCCCAGAAGAGATTTCGTTTCGGATGGGCTGGATCGACGCCGACCAGCTGGCGCGACTTGCCAAGCCTCTCGAGAAGACCGAGTACGGGCAGTACTTGAACGCACTGGCCGCCGGGCTGGACATCTGATGAAGGTCGAGTCGACCAGCATCCCCGGTCCGCTGATCATCGAGCCTGCCGTTCACGGCGATGAGCGCGGCTTCTTCATGGAAACGTATTCTCGCGACCGCTACGCAGCGGCAGGGGTCCCTGGCGAATTCGTTCAAGACAACTTGTCTCTGTCTGCAAAGGGCATTTTGCGTGGCCTTCACCTTCAGCACCCGCATGATCAGGGCAAGCTCTGCGGCGTCCTCGATGGCGAGGTGTTCGACGTGGCGGTGGACGTACGCGTTGGCTCTCCGACCTTTGGCCGCTGGGTGGGCGTGACGCTTTCTTCGAAGAACAAACGGCAGTTTTATGTTCCACCCGGCTTCGCCCATGGCTTCTGCGTGCTCAGCGAGCGAGCGATGTTTTCGTACAAGTGCACCGACTTCTACTCCACGGCGAGCGAGCTCGGGGTTGCCTGGGACGACCCGGAAATCGGAATCGACTGGCCCATTTCTTCGCCGACGCTTTCAGGCAAGGACCAAGCAAACCTCAGGCTGAAGGACATCCCGGCCGCGAAGCTTCCCCGCTATGAGTGACATTCTGGTCATCGGAGCGGGTGGCATGCTGGGTCGCTGCTGGACGGAGCTCCTCGAGAGTCGAGGCATCGATCACAGGGCAACGATGCTCGAGGATCTCGACATTCGAGATCGGGCTGCGCTCAATCGCTTCATCACGCCCGGGACCAAGTGGGTCGTCAACTGTGCGGCTTACACGCTCGTCGATGCAGCAGAAGAAAACGAAGCCCTTGCGAACGAGGTCAACGGGCATGCGGTCGGCCGAATGACCGAGCGGTGTAAACAAGTGGGTTCAAAGCTGCTTCACTACAGCACCGACTATGTCTTCGACGGAACGGCCCGGGTGCCCTACCCGACCGACCATCCCCGAAACCCGGTGAATGCCTATGGACGAAGCAAGGCGATCGCGGAGGAGCTCATCGAGGGTTCCGGGGTAGAGCACCTTCTGGTCCGCAGCAGCTGGCTCTACGCCCCGTGGGCGAAGAACTTCGTACTCACGATCCGCGATTTGGCGAAGACCCGGCCGAGTCTTCGGGTGGTCGACGACCAGCGAGGTCGACCCACCGACAGCCGAAAGCTTGCCGAGGTGAGCCTGGCGCTGGCTCAGCAAGGCAGCCGCGGCGTCTTTCACGTGACCGACGGTGGGGAATGCAGCTGGTTCCAGCTTGCAGTCTTGATCGCCGAAGTCGTCAACCCCGAGTGCCGCGTCGAGCCTTGTACGAGCGAAGAGTTCCCACGCCCCGCGCCCCGTCCCAGCTACAGCGTGTTGGACATTTCGGCCACGGAACGGGTCGTCGGACCAATGATTTCGTGGGAAGCTCGCGTCCGTGACGTGTTGGGCCTCCTCGAGCCTTAGGCCATTTGCCCGTGCCACCGTTCTCTTCGCAATCCTAGCCACGCTCGGCGCCGTTGGGAATCGCGCGGAGGCGCAATCGCTCTACTACAGAACCATTCCGATCGGCGAGCGCGCGATCGGACTCGGAGGCGCGTTCACCGGGGTCGCCAGCGATCCGTCAGCTACGTACTACAACCCCGCTGGCATCATGAGCGGGGGTCGCTTCCAGCTTCTGGGCAGCTTCAGCTCGCTCGTGTTCGTACGAAAGACGATCGAGAACGCGTTCGATTCGCCCAACGAGGACACGGATTTCAATTCGAAAAAGACGTCGACGATTCCGCGCTTCATCGGGACCGTCGTCAAGTTCGGGCGCAAGAGATTCGGCGATCATCAGTTCGCGCTCGCCTACAGCACCTTGGAAGTCGACCGAAATGAGTTCAACGCGGGCTCGATTCAGATCGAACCCGGTTCTAGCCTCGACCTTCGTTTGAACAACGACTACACGTCGCGGTGGTACGGCATTTCGTTCGCGGCACAGGCGACGAAGAAACTCGCGATTGGGCTCACGGCGTTCGTCGCACAGCAGCGGGGGTTCTACAGCGAAGACATCGGGCTCGCGACCGGTGGAACCCTCGACGGGACCGGTCTCCGTGTCGGCGGCGACTCGGTCACATCGAACACCTCGCTTTCGGTTCAACACTGGGACATCGTCCTTCGGCTGGGCGTACTCCATCGGTTCAACCGCCGCTGGCAGCTGGGTATCTTGTTCCAAACGCCCGGGATCCCCGTGAGCCGAAAGGGCAACGTGTTTCGCCGCGCAACGACCACGGTCAGCGGCGAAGACCCCACATACTTCTTGTTCGATCAGGGAGACTTCGCCACGAGAGCGCCGATCCCCTGGGAGCTTCGGGCGGGTTTCGAGTACCAGGCCAATTCGCTGACGATGCTGTCCGTGGACGCAGCGGTCACCGGCCCGGTTCGCGACCGCCCCGTATTCGATCGTCCCCCGGCGCTTCAAGACGCGAGTCGCTCTCTTGGCGCCTACTTCGCGAACTCGACCGAAAGACGTTGGACGCCGAACGTTGCAATCGGGGCCGAGCATCTCTTTGGGAAGGTCGCCGTAGCAGGGGGGCTCTTCACCAACTTCTCTGCCGCACCCAATGTTCCCGCAACGGCGACCGAGTACACCCCAGACCAAGTCAACATCTGGGGCGCCTCGTTCTCGGTCGGCCTCGACACGAAGGGATATCGTCTGACCGTCGGCGCAAACGGCTATTTTGGTAGGGGGGATGCCCTGGGGGCCACGGTCGATCGCGACACGGCGGTCGTCTCTTACGGGCGAACTCGGGCCACGGTCTCTGCCGTCACCGTCTACATCGCAGGCGCGATTTCGGTCGCCACCAAAGGCGCGAAGGGAGTCCAGGACAAGATCAAGAAGAAGAAGGGCGAGCACGGTTCCGGAAACGAGTCCGGGAACGGTGCCGAGTCCGGGAATGAGTCCGGACCAGCCCCGACCGACTCAAACTAGCCGTTGCGCTCAATCGAGCAGGTACACTTTCGTCGGAGGAAGCCCGATGCCTGGCGCAATCGTGCTCGACCCAACCTCGACGAAACCGCCCTGATCAGCGGCGAACTCCAAGACCGCGTTCTCGGCGGCATCGGGCACGTACAGCATCTCGCTTTGCGGATCATAGGCCGGTTCCCCGATCACAAACGAGCTCGTGGACTCGTGGACGAGCTCCTGCGCTCCACTCGCCATGTCCAGCAAATATAGACGATCCGAGACCTCGGCAAAGTCCCCGCTTGCGACCCCGAGGACTCGCTGCGCATCGATCGCGATCACGGCGTTGACCGCGATCGCCGACATCGGGTAGTCGGCCATGCGCCAAACCTCCTCGATCGCGACCCCATCCTCGCCGACGTCGAGCAAGGCAATGCCCGACGACGCTCGAACCTGCGGCTCGTCTCCGAATGGCTGCGCAAAGCCGACGCATGCGACGACGAGCTTGCTTGGCTCCCCCGGTACGGGAACGGTTCGGCCGCAGCTCTTGAGCCCGGGCAGCTCCAGACCAACGACCGACTCGTCTTCGAGATCGACGACTGCGACCATTCCCGGTCCAGCTGCATCGAAGTTGGCGCTGATGCGGTCGAGACCAACGACGATCGTCGACCCGACGAGCACGCCGCGGCTGGGTCGCGCGAAGACAGCCACCTCGACGGCTTCGTCTCCTGTCCCCGCGGTCGCGGTCGTGTCGAGCGAAGAGAGGTCGATCCGGCCTCCCGTTGCGCTCATGTCGGAAGGATTGACCTCGAGCAGGTCGTTCCCTTGGTTTTCGGGGATCGCGGCTGGATTCAAGTTGGATTCGTAGCGGGGCACCCAGGCGCTGTCCGAGTCGACGAATATGAAATCCTGCGGGTTCGACGAGAAGCCCGAGTCACCCGTGTCACCTTGGGTCCGGAGCTGCCCATTGAGATTCCCGCTCGGCACGAAGAAGCGAGTCACCACATCCGTGAAGAATCGATCGATCACGGCGACCGTTCCGTCGCCTGCCTGGCGATTGGGCAAGACCACGTCGCCCGACAGGGTCGCAACCAGCCCGGGATACGTCGTCCCGGAGCTGAGCCAGCTCTCGTCGATGGCAACGAAGTCGGCGTCGAGCATCGCGATGGACGAGCTGCTGAAGTCTGAGCTGAGCACCGCATAGCGCGGGTTGGCGGAGAGCGGATCGAGCGCCGGGCTACCCGGTCCACCGCCGCTGCCGCCGATCGCAGCGGAGCCACCAGAGCCCGCTGTGCCCCCGCTTCCTGCCGAGCCGCCGGCCCCCATTGGAGCGCTCTCCCCACAGCCGACGGCCGCGAGCAGGAGAACAGTGACAAGACTGAATGTGAGATCCCGTTCCATTGGCTTCCTCCCGCTTCGGAGTAGGAAGGTCAGGAACAAGGCGCCTTCAAATTTGAATGCTCAACCGTGCTGCTACCCGCCATCCCCGAGACGATTTGGGTAAGCTCACGATGGTAGGTCTCCGGGCTCGTAACCCTAGGCTCTGCCGCCTTCCCAGGTTTTCACCCAGTG
>JAOTXX010000144.1 GCA_029862185.1 Myxococcales bacterium | reverse complement strand
GTCTGAGTGAATGTTGAATGCGAACGAAGCGTAGTAGAGGACGATGCCGAAGATGAATCGTGGGTCCGCGAACCAATCCAGGGTGAAGTGCTGACCGAGGTCGCTGATGAAGGCTGCATTGAGGTAACCGTGGAGCGTGGTCACCAGCCATCCCATCACCACGATCGTGATGCTGAATGACGCGGTCGCGCTCTTGGGGCTCCGGATGAGATACGGAAACACGAAACCCCGATTGCCGTAGTGCACGACCCAGACGAACAAGAAAAACAGGGGGACGATTTCGAATCGATTCCGTCCCTGGAAGTAGAAGAACAAGAAGCTGAGCATCGCGGGAAGCTCCATCAGGAACCAGCCGAGCCGCGGGCTGAGGTTCACCCCCCATCGATCCGATGCGAATCGGCCATAGGGGCTCTTCATGAATGCGGCGCCGATGACCACGAGGACCACCAGCCCGAACGCGAAGGTCAGCACCGTATCGTACATCGAGTCCCCGGTGTACCAGGTCATGGTCAGCCCGTTTGAGCCCGAGACGGACCGCTGCGCTCTGCGACCTTGGCATCGAGCTGCAGTTGCGCCCATTCGAGGGCGTCGGAGCGCCGCGCGAACGCCTGATGCGGGAATTTCGGCGGGGAAATCCAGAACACGGCCGTGACCAAGCCGCGAAGCCAGGCGCGGGGTACGATGAGCGCCGAGCCGGCGTTCCATCGAACGTCGTGCTCCTCGAATCGCTTCAGGTGCTCGGCGAACATTCTGCGCTGCCCGGCGTTCGCCTTTCGGAGATTCGACAGCTCGACCACCCAGGCCACCGGGTAGTGCGCCAGCTTCGCCCAGTCCTCACGCGCGCGTATGAAAGCGGACAACTCCTCGTCGCTCCCCTCCGGGGGAAACGTCCACTCGTAGATCGGCATGTGCCTGTGCGAAACCCATGGATGAGCGATTTCGACGTAGGGGGATCGTGAATTGGCGTGGAACTCAGGCATGCGCTCCCCATCATGATAGATCCAAAGCAAGGACTTGTCGGCCGCAAGGCGCGGGGCTGGCTCGTGCGTCCGCGCACGAACACTGGCGAAGGACGTCCATCGATGCAAGAAAGCTCCGCATGGCTGAGGATTTCAAGAATTTGAGCGAGCTCGAGTCTCTGATGAGCGAGGACGGTGGTGCAGCGATCATCGACTTCTGGTCACCAAGCTGTGGCCCCTGTAAGGCGATGGCTCCTGCCTTCGAAGCGCTGTCCGACGAGCTGGCCGATGAGCCGATCCGCTTCGTGCGCATCAACACCGCGGCTCAAGCCCAGCTCGCCCAGCCGTTCAAGATCCACTCCGTCCCGACGCTCTTGTTCGTCCACAATGGCGAAATCCTGGACGTTCGGGTCGGCGCACTCCCAGGGCCGGCGCTTGCGAAGAAGGCCCAGTGGCTGCTTCGTAAGTCTCGCGGCGAAGGGTTCTTTTCGAAACTCTTTGGCGGCTAGATCGGGCTGCCGCCAATGGCGTTCGTGATGAACGCCCTTTCCATGGGAAACTCGCTCGGCGCATCTCCCACGGGGAAGGCCCGCTCGATCAAGTTGAGGATTCGGCTGGTGGTCGCCGGCGTCACACGGTTGCTGAATGCGAAGTAGGCGCCGGCCGGGGTCATGACCCGACGCCGCCTGTCGACCACGCCGTCGAGGATCATCGTGGCCGCGCGCTTCGGTGTCATGACGTCGCGGCGTCCCGCGTACTCCTCGACCGGCGCCATCATTTCGGTCTTCACGAGCGGAAGGTAGACCGACGAGACGTGAATGCCTTCGTGCTGAAGCTCGGACATCAACGAGTCGCCAAATGCGTCGAGCGCGGCCTTCGTTGCCAAGTACGCGGCAAAGTAGGGGCCCGGGATCAGGACACCCATGGTCAGCACATGAGAAATCGTGCCGCCCCGTTCGATGAGCGAGGGCAAAAGTCGCAGCGTCAGCCGAACCGGCGCGAAATAGTTCAGCGCCATCGTTCGCTCGTAGTCGTGGAAGCGGTCCATGGACGCGACGATGGGGCGGCGGATCGAACGCGCCGCGTTGTGGATGAGGACGTCCACGCCGCCGTGCTGAGCGAGCACCGCTTTGGCGAGCGCGTCGATTGCGTCGAACGACGAAAGATCGGCGGCGTGCGCGTACGCTTCCCCACCAGCGGCACGGATTCCCTCTGCCGCGGCCTCTAGCTTCTCTGCGTTTCGCGCCACCAGCAGCACCTTGGCTCCGGCCTCGGCGGCGGTTTGCGCCACGGCCAAACCGATTCCGCGCGAAGCGCCGGTGACGAGCACCACCTTCCCGGCCAGAGCACGCCGATATCTCGCAGGGCGCTGCGCCATCGGGTCGAGATGATCTTCGTAGTATCGGAACAGGGTCTTGGCGTAGCTTTTGAGCGGGGGGCACTGGATGCCGGAGCCTGCCAGGGCTGCCTGCGTGTTGCTGTCGTCGAAGCGCACCTTGGTGTTCATCGCGCGAAGGCCGCCGCTCGGTAGCCCGAGGTCGCTGAGGAATGCATCTCGGAGCTCCCGCACGCTTGGGAGCATCGACAGCAGGGCGCCGGTTTTCTTCATGCCGGGCAACTTCGCCAAGTCGACTGCGGGGCCTAGCCGCGGCCCGCCTGCGGCCGCCACGAACATGTCGGTCATCTTCAGGAGAGAAGGCGGCTTTGGATCCACCAAGTGAAAGACATGCGCGTCGGTGTCGGCGAACGCGATATGCGCCATCGCATCGGCGACGTAGTCCACGGGGACCAAATTGAACCGCCCTCGGATCCGGGGCACCGGCACGCGCGCCCAGCGGGGAAGGGCGTACGCGAGCTTTTTGACCGCGCCGAAGCTGAAGTACACACCGTCGATTCGGTCCATCGCTCCCGTCTTCGAATCACCGACGACTCCGCTCGGCCTGTAGATTCGGTAGTCGAGCCCCGACTCGCGAACGAGCTTCTCCGATTCGAGCTTGCTGCGGTGATAGGCGTGCGGGAGGACTTGCCCCTCTTCAAACATCGCCTCTGTAAAGGTCTCCGCATAGTCTCCAGCCACCGCAATCGAGCTCACATGATGCAGCGTTCCATCGAAGCCCGACTTGCGAAGCGCCGAAAGCAGCTGCGTGGTGCCGTCGACGTTGGTCTTTTCGAGGGCGTCGGGGTCGGCGTCGATGTCGTAGAGGGCGGCGAGGTGGAAGCACTGCCCCGCCTTGGACAGGGCGGCGAGGCCCGCTTCGGACAAGGCCAAGTCCAGCGCGCAAAGGTCGCCGGTCACGCGATTCAGCGAGCCGTTCGCACCACCGGCCACACGTTCGAGGGCCTCTAGCTCGGTCTTACGACGCTCGGCCGATCCGGTTCGGAGCATCAGGGTCACGTTCAAGCCGCGACGCAAAAGTCGTTCGACTAGGGCGCGCCCGACCAAGCCCGTTCCCCCGGTCACAAACACATGCGTCGCAGAGCCCATCCCGGCCGAGAATGCACCGAGCCCCCCTTGGACGCCAGCGCCCTGCCGGGGGGAGTTGCGCCGAACACGCCTGCCGTTTTGCAGGCTTCAGTCGCGACCGCCGACCGTGGGACCTTCAAACATGCCCGTCCGCGGCACCTTCGTGCCAAAGAGCGCGCGGAAGAAGATCGGAAACTCAATCACGACGGTGAGCCCGGCCAAGATCAGCGCGCCTCGGAGCGCAATCCGACCCGCCTGCTGGTCCTGCGGCATCCACAGGACATAGCCCACGACAAAAAGGGCGGTCGCAGCGAAGCCGGCGAGCGACATGATGAGAAACTGCCCCCGCGTGTTCCGCTCGGCATCGTAGCTGAAGAGAAACGGCGAGATCAGCCGCTTGGCTGGAACGTAGACGCTGTGGGTCAAATGCGCGCCGATGAGGTGCGCCCACTCATGCAGGTTGTATGCGCAAATCGCAGCGCCCACCCCCGCGCCGATCGACAGCGCCGCTGCGAGCGCGCTGTCGGTTTCAGCCGAGAAGCTCAGCCACCAGAGCACGGCGGTGCCGAGGAGGATCGTCAGGTCGCGAATGGCGAAGCGCCGAAACATGGAAGTTTCCTAACCCCGAGGCTCGCGCCGTCAAGGGGAGGGCTACGCTCCCTGCAGCAACTGCCTGCTGATGATGATGCGCTGGACGTCGGAGGTGCCCTCGTAGATTTGGGCCACCCGAACATCGCGGTAGATTTTCTCGACGGGAAGCTCGCGAGAGTACCCATACCCGCCGAAAATCTGAATCGCATCAGAGCAGATGCGTTCGGCTGCCTCCGAGGCAAAGAGCTTGGCCATGCAGGCTTGCTTCAGACAGGGACGACCCGCGTCGCGCAGCGCCGCAGCCCCGAGCACCATCGTGGTGGCGGCGTGGAGCTGGGTCGCCATGTCGGCGAGGCGAAACGCGACGGCTTGGTGATTCGAAATCGTCGTGCCGAACGCGGTGCGCTCCTTGGCATAGCCGAGCGCCTGGTCCAACGCGGCCCTCGCCATGCCCACGCAT
>JAOTXX010000143.1 GCA_029862185.1 Myxococcales bacterium | reverse complement strand
TGGTCATCAGGACGGGCCGGAGCCTAATCGGCCCTGCTTCCAGCATGGCCTGGCGTGCATCCAAGCCTCGCGCGCGCGCTTGATTGGCGTAGTCGACAAGTAGGATTCCGTTCTTCATGACGAGACCCATGAGCGCGAGAAGCGCAATCTGGCTAAAGATGCTTAGGCTAAGGCCGGAGAGGGCAAGCGCAGCGAAGGCCCCGAAGAACGCCAGGGGTGCGGTGGTCATGGTGACCAGTGGCTGAACAAAACTGTTGAACTGGCTCCCTAGAACCATATAGAGCGCCAGCACGGCAACAAAGAAAGCGAACACGACCGCTTCGGCCGAGTCCTGCATCTTCTCGCTCCATCCTCTGTGACGTCCAACGACGCCGACTGGGAACTCGGCCTCGGACACGAATCGGTCAAGCTCGGCGACGGCGGTTCCTAGCGCCACCTCGGGAGGGTTGTTCGCAAACAGCTCAATCTTGCGAGTTCGGTTTTCTCTATCGATTTGGACGGGCCCAGAGCCGACCTCGAACCGCGCGATGCTCGAGAGATTGGCGAGGCCGCCGTCCGCGGCACGGACCTGGAGCAAGCCGAGCTTGGATACTTCGTCGCGTTGGTCGGCCTCGAGGCGCACCCGAACGTCATAGCGGTCGCCGTGTTCTTCGTAGGTCGACGCGTCAACGCCGCCGACAGTCGCGCGCAAAGTGTTCGCTACAGCCAAGAGCGATACGCCCTGGTCGGCCGCGGCCCGCCGGTCGACGAGGGTCTGTATCTCAGGGCGGCCGGTTTCGTAGCTCGACGTCACATCAGAGTAGAGCGGGCTTGCGCGCATGCGTGCTGTCAGTGTCTCTGACAGTTGGGCAAGCTCGCCTAGGTCGGAGCCCTCGAGCGCATACTGCATGCCAAAGCCCGTGATGCCGCCGCCCGAAATCTGCGAAACCTCGCTCACAATGATTTCCTTGGCCTCGGGCAAGGCACCAGGTAGAACACCGCGCGCGTCCTCCATGAGGTCGAGCATTCCTTGCGAGCGTTCCTGCTTGGGCTTGAGGACCGTGTAGATGAGGATTTCGTTTACGCGTCCCTGACTCCCCGCACCAATCGTGGCGAAGACGTCGGTCACGCCGTCGATGGAAGCAAGCGCCAACTGGGCTCGCTTCGCGCTGTGCTTCGTCGCCTCGATTCCGGTCCCAAGCGGAAGCTCGATATGGACTTCGAAACCCGAACGGTCGCTTCGAGGAGAGAACTCCATGGGAATCGAGCGCGCAATGAGTCCCGCGCCAACGAGAGAGAGCGCCGCAAGGCCCAGGATGACTGCGCCGTGATTGAGAGATAAGGCAAGCAGGCGCTCGTATCCGGACTCAAGAGACAGATAGACCTTCTCAAAGCGGACGAACAGTCGCCCGTGGACGTCTTGACGTCGCATCACGCGCGCTCCAAGAGCGGGCGTGAGAGTCACTGCGACCAGAAGGGAAACCGACACTGCGAAGACAACTGTGAGCCCGTATTCGTAAAAGAAACGGCCGATCATTCCATGCATGAAGGCGATGGGAATGAAAACGGCGACAATCGCGGCCGTGGCGGCAAACACAGCCGGCCCCACTTCGGCAGTGCCCGTGGCGGCCGCCTGCAAAGGCGGCTCCCCGGCTTCAATGCGTCTGTGAATCGCTTCCACGACGACGATGGCGTCGTCGATGAGAAGCCCGATTGAAATGGAAATCCCGATTAGACTGATGATGTTGAGCGTGAAGCCGGCGAGGTAGAAGAGGTAGAAGGTCGCGACAATGGATGTCGGTATGGCCGTAGCGACGAGCAGGGTTGTTCGAACATTGCGCAGGAAGGCGAGCGTTACGAGAACAGCGAGAATCCCGCCAAGAATCATGTCGAAGAAGGTTTCTCGCACCGACGATGCGATGAAGACAGACGCGTCACGCGCGACCAGGATTCGAACTCCGGCGGGCGCCTTCTCAGCGATGCGTGCAAGCTCGCGCTTGACGCGGTCAGCGACCGCGACAGTGTTCTCACCAGACTGCCGTCTCAGCTCGAGTGAAACCCCAGGAACTCCGCCCAGCTCCGCATAGGTGCGCTCATCCTCTAGGCCATCCTCGACACGCGCAACGTCGCCAAGAAGCGTTGGAGCTCCGTCGTGGAACGCGACGACGATGTCGGCGAATTCATCGACTGATTGAACCTCTCCCTTGGTCTTGAACGAGAACTCCGCAGTGCGAGAGGCTGTCTCGAGGCGTCCGCCCGGAATCTCGGCATGCTCACGACGGATTGCTTGAATCACGTCGACAGCCGTGATTTCGTACGCACGAAGGCGGTAGGTGTCCAACCAAATCCGAACTTCCCGCTCGCGGGCCCCCACGAGTGTGACGGAGCCGACGCCGGGGATTCGTTGAAGTCGCTCCTTGACTCCGTCCTTTGCAAAGTCGGTGAGGTCGCGGATAGGAAGGTCGCCCGCAATCATCACCGACATAATCGGCTGTGAGTCCGGGTCGACCATCTCGACTACCGGCGGCTCGGTGTCGGGCGGAAGGTTCCGGCGCGCGAGCTCAATCTTTGCGCGGACCTTCTGAACCGCGGTTTCGGGATTCATCTCGAGCGCGAAGCGAGCAATGACTACCGAGAGACCCTCTGAACTTGTTGAGCTCAAGTCGTCGAGAGACGCCAGGTTGCTGATTTCTTCTTCGAGAACCTCCGTCACCTCGGTCTCGATGGTTCCGGGTGTAGCGCCCTCGAGGATGGTCGTTACCGTGACCAGGGGGTATTCAACGCGCGGGAAGAAGTCGACGCCAACGCGGCCAAGCGAGATCCAGCCGAGGGCGACAAGGGCCCCGCAGAGCATGACCGCGAAGACTGGCCTCCGAACGGATACGTCAGAAATCCACATGGGCGGTCCGAATAGTGATGGGCGTGCCCTCGACGAGACGGGGGAGGGAGGGCCCGACTAGGACGTCGTCGCCTGGGACGAGGCCGGAGAGAACCTCGACCCGGGCTGCATCCAGGTCGCGAACTTCGACGGAGCGCTTCGTGGCCAAATCGTTCGTTGCTAGGAAGACGTGACGGTTCCCATCCACCCCGAGCACGGCGCGGCGCTCTAGGACGAGGGTGTGCTTCGCCTCTGGCCGAAGCTCTGCGCGAACGAAGAGGCCCGGCTTGATTTCAAGGTCCTCGTTTTGGATGGGAATCCGCACCTCGAAGGCGCGGCTCGCGACATCCACACGGTCGTTTAGGATGAGCACCTGACCGTCGTAGGGGTCGGGAAGACCGTCGATATGCAGCGTTGCAGGCGTTCCCACTTTGATTTCGGCGAGGTGCAGCGCCGGGACCTGGACTATCGCGACGACGATGTCCGTCTTCATGAGCTGAACAACGTGCGCGTTCCCGCTCAGCATCGTTCTCATCATCACGCCTTCGTCGACGAGACGAGCGGTGATGACGCCCGGGTAGGGAGCTACCACGACCGTGTCCGCGAGGTTCTGCTTCGCCCGCTCGAGCGCGGTCTTTGCGGAACCCAGACGAGCCGAGGCGATTTCGCTTGCCGTGCGAACTGCATCGAGCTGCTCGGAAGAGGCGACTCCCTTCTCCGCGAGCTCCTCAACACGCTTCTTGTCCCGCTTCGCCTTCTGTGACTCAGCGCGAGCGAGGCGAAGCGCGTGTTCTGCGTCGTCGACGCGAATCTGGAAATCGATATCTCGAGTGCGGAAGAGCGGCGCATCCGCGTCTACGCGGTCGCCGACTCGGACGAGAATCTCTTCAATGATGCCGTCGACTCGGGGGCCGATGTCGCTCTTCTTGTGAGGGGCGATGGAGCCCGTGCCGACGACGGGCTTGGTGACCCGCTCTTCGGTCACCTCGACAGTCCAGACGTCGAGCGCAGGCGGCGCTTCGGACGCAGTGCTGTCCTGCGCGGCACGTTGCCCGCACGCCGCTGCCAGGGCAAGCAGGAGCGCGCAGAGTATGGAGCCGACCGGTCTCACGCAGGGCCTTCTGTTAGAAGCGCCTCGAAGAGAGCTCTCACCTGGGGCGCAACCTCCGAAAGGGAGCCTTCGGGGGGCGACTCGACCCACTGAGCGGCGGCGGTCGTAACGGCGCCGATAAGAGTGCTGGAAACTATCTTCGGGTCCAGGTCGCCGAGTCGCCCGGCCTGCTTTGCGTCGCTCGCGACTTGAGAAAGCCAGATTCCGAAGCTCTGGAAGACCGCAGCGGACTCTGGGCCGAGCGCTTGCCTCACACGCCAGGGCAGACCGTGTGTCGTGCGCGCATAGATTCGAAGGAGCGGTTCGTGCTCTTCGAAACAAGCAAAGAGAGCATCGATAACGGACAGGAGCTTCTCGGCGGGGTCGGAGTGAGACTCCACTTCAGCTTGGACTCGGTCGCGGACCGTCTCCGTGGCAGCGTGGATGACGGCTTCGTAGAGCTCTTCTTTGCCTTTGAAGAGTCCGTAGACGGCGTTCAGCGGCAGTTCGGCCGCGTTGGCGATTTCTGCGACCTGCGCG
>JAOTXX010000168.1 GCA_029862185.1 Myxococcales bacterium | reverse complement strand
ACCCCCGTGCCGAGACGGAGGCACGAAATGGATTCCTACGGTCACCCCAGGCAAACTTCTCGGATGAGTAGAGTAACTTCCCTTGGCCTACCGGCGGCGGCGTTGCTCCTGGCGACGAGCCCCGTCCATGCGGCGGGCGGGTCCGAGGTTCGCACCGCGCAGATCAGCGAAGAAGGCTCCAACATTTCCTGGGGTCACGCGGTCGGGGTGATCGACAAGCCGATCGACGAGGTCCTTCCCGTCGTGGTCGACTACGCCAACTACGCCCATTTCATGCCGAACTTCACCAAGTCGAAGGTGCTCGCGCAACGCGGCAATCGAGCCATGGTCTACATGGAAGTCAGCGTCGCGGCCGGGACGTTCACGCTCTGGGGCCAGCTCAAGCTGTCGGAGACTACGCCCGAGGGCGAGACGCGCGTGATCGAAGCTCGCCTGCTCGAAGGCAACATGGACGCCTTCAACGCCAGCTGGCGTCTCACCCCGGTGGATGGCGGCGCCCGCACCGAGGTCGACTTCAAGATCTACGTCGACCCCGACATGCCGTTGCCCTCTTCGGTGTTCAGCCGCGAGAACGAAAAGGCCGCTGGCAAGACAGTCCGCGCGCTTCGCACGCGCGTCGTCGACACCGCTGAGCATTCCTGAGCGAGCGCCCCACTTCGGTCAATCACCGATGCGGTGCGCAACCACCTCGCTGAGGAATGCCAGAGGGCTTGCCGCTACGGAGATCTCGACCAGGAACACACAGCGAAGGAGAGTCGGCGCAGGGACAAGAATAGATCCGACCGACGTGGCGAATAGATCCGACCGACGTGGCGAAGAACGCGGAGGTGGCTCCGGGCATTCCCTGTGATTTCGTGCGTTAAATAGATCCGACCGACGTGGCGAAGAACGCGGAGGTGGCTCCGGGCATTCCCTGTGATTTCGTGCGTTGGCGCCCGCCGACGGGCGACCGCCAATCCGCCACACGGAGTGAGCTAAGTTCACGAAACCAGTACGCACGTTGTTGGCATCGTTTTCGCTTCTTTGCAGACGCGATAAATAGATCCGACCGACGTGCCGAAGAACGCGGAGGAGTGTCCGACAATGCCTTGTGATTTCGTGCGTTGGCGCCCGCCGACGGGCGACCGCCAATCCGCCACACGGAGCGAGCTAAGTTCACGAAACCAGTACGCACGTTGTTGGCATCGTTTTCGCTTCTTTGCAGACGCGATGACTCGACCACGCATCGTCGATCCGGGCATGACCCTCGCCCTGTCTCGGCGCACCACGCGCCGCCATTTCCTACTCAACCCTGACGAGGCGCGACAGATCGAGCAATGCTATTGGTATTGCCTCGGCCATGCGGCGCAGCTTCATGGCGTGCTCGTGCACGCCGCGTGCCTCATGTCGACCCACGCGCACGAGGTCATCACCGACGTTCGGGGCGAGTATCCACGGTTCTTGCAGACCTTTCACCGAAACCTGGCCTTGTGCACCAAGGCCCTGCGGGGATGGCCCGAAGAGGTCTTCAACAAACGAAGTAGCGGCGCCCATGCACTGCTGACCGCCGACGCGATGATCGAGTCCATCGCCTACCTCATCGCCAATCCGGTCGAAGCACTTGCAGTGCGTTATGCCAAGGACTGGCCTGGGGCGCACACGCTCCCGGCGCACGTCGGCACCCGCGTCATCCGTGTTGAGCGACCGCCACACTACTTCGACCCTAACAACCCAGACTGGCCCGAGGTCATCGAGCTTCGGCTGCAAATGCCGGTGGCGCTCGAGCTCGACTATGGCCCGGAGCTCGCACGGGAGCGCATCGCGGAGCGGGTGCGACAGCGGCAGCATCAGGCATGGAACAAGGCCAAGCGCACGGGTATGGCGTTCGTGGGTCCGCGGCGCGTCCTCCGGCTCGTACATACCAAGCGCGCCAAGAGCTACGAGGTGTTTGGTAGCTTGAATCCGCAGTTTGCGGCGGCCGGGCATCGGGACGCGGCTAGCGAAGCGGTGAAGCGTCTGCGCGCGTTTCGGGCTCAGTATGAGCGAGCACTGGCGAGGTGGACCGCCGGAGACCGGGCCGTCTACTTCCCCGAAGGTACCTGGTGGATGCGGGTGTGCCACGGCGCGCGGTGTGGTCCCGGGCCGTAGACTCGGCTTCTAGGCCGTCGTAGCGCGATCGGACACGGCTCACCTCCGCGGCGACGGGGCTGACGTGCGCTCGCGATAGGCCATTGCGACGTTTGGTCACCGTGCAGCGCCGATAAATCCGAGTCCTCACGCGGTCGGGAGGCAGTCAGGGCAGCTGGAAGGGTGCGAAACGTGCGTGATCCGCCCCCCGCGCCGGTGTTGCGTCGTGCACATCTCGCTACAAAGAGCGCCGACCTCGGTCGGATCTTCCTTCTGGTCGGATCTTCCTCGCTACAAAGAGCGCCGA
>JAOTXX010000088.1 GCA_029862185.1 Myxococcales bacterium | reverse complement strand
CGACGTCGATTGCACGGCGGTGGCCTGCGGCGATGGCGTGGCAAATACGACGGCTGGCGAGGCCTGCGACGACAGCGGCGAGAGTGCGACCTGCGACGCGGATTGCAGCGCAGCGGCTTGCGGCGACTCGACCTTGAACACGACGGCGGGCGAAACCTGCGACGACGGCGGCGAGACCGCGACCTGTGACGTGGACTGCAGCGCGGTGTCCTGCGGTGACGGAACCACGAATACGACGGCGGGCGAGGCCTGTGATGACAGCGGCGAGAGCGCGACCTGCGACGCCGACTGTAGCGCAGCGATCTGCGGTGACTCGACCTTGAACACGACGGCCGGCGAGACTTGCGACGACGGCGGCGAAAGCGCGACCTGCGACGTCGATTGCACGGCAGTGTCCTGCGGTGACGGTACGATCAACACCACGGTCGGCGAGGTCTGCGATGACGGCGGCGAAAGCGCCGGCTGCGATACGGACTGCACCGTCGCGATTTGCGGTGACTCGACCTTGAATACGACAGCAGGCGAGACTTGCGACGATGGCGGCCCGTCGGCGACCTGCGATGCGGACTGTACCGCTGCCGTCTGCGGTGATGGCGTCGTCAACACGCTCGCCCTCGAGCTCTGCGACGACGCGGGCGAGAGCGCCCTGTGCGACGTGGATTGCTCGTTCGTGATTTGCGGCGACGGTACCGTGAATACCACCGCCGGCGAGGTCTGCGACGACGGTGTCAACAACGGAACTTCGGGATTCTGCGCGACGGATTGCTCCGGCGTGCTCCCGTAGCCGGCACCCTCCCTGGGTGATTGTGAGGTGGCTCACAACACCCGACGCGAGCGCAGATGTAGGTGAGTGATTTCGGGTAGCTAGAGTCCGAAAAATGCTAGGGCTATCGCTGAAAACGGTTTACCCTATGGGTCCCCGTTATGTCCCCCCCAACCCCCGAAGCGGGCGTGCCGCCATCAGGCGGTGACGCGCCCACGTCCAATGGAACGGCGACCACCGTGTCGCGTGCCCTTCGCCTGATCGAAGATGGCGTGCTTGACCACGCAAACATCGACGCCTTGTGCGAGCGGCTCGGCATTGGGGCGCGTCAACTTCGGCGGCTCTTCAACAAGCAGCTCGGCACCTCTCCCGTCCAAGTCGCGCGCGTTCGGCGAGCTCGATTTGCGCGGCGGCTGATCGAAACGACGAGCTTGTCGATGGCGCACATTGCACGGGCAGCAGGCTTCGGAAGCGTTCGGCGGTTCAATGCCGTGATCAACGAAGTCTATGGTTGCCCGCCAACCGCACTCCGTAAAGGCCCCAATCGCGTGGCCGCTGAGCTCGAGCTTCAAATTCCAATCGAAGGGCCGTTTCCTTGGCCTCGCATGTTGCGGTTCCTGGAACCCTGGACCGCTTCGGGCGTCGAGCAGGTCGTTGGCGATCGGTACTACCGAACTGCCTCGTTTGGAAAAGTGGCCGGCGAGATTTGCGTGGAGCACGAGCCCGAGCGCAGTGAGCTGCGCGTTCGCGTGAGCAGCTCGCTCGGCGCGCATCTGCTCGATGTGGTCTCGGGCGTAAGACGGCTCTTCGATGTGGATGCGCGGACCGAGGCCATCGCCGAGCATCTTCGCCGCGATCCCCTGCTCAGTGAATGCATTCGCGTCACCCCGGGGCTGCGCGTGCCAGGCGCGTTTGACCACTTCGAGACTGCCGTGATGATGCTGCTCAATCAACACATCGCTCCCGAAGAAGCATCCGACCTCATGGATCGCGTCGTCGAGAAGTACGGCAAACGAATCGAAGCTTCACATCCGTCTCTGACGCATGTCTTTCCAACGCCCTATGTCTTGAGCACGGCGAAGCTCGAGGCGGTCGGTGTGCCGAAGCGCCGAGCTCGCTCGATTCAGGCGCTCGCCAAAGCGGTGCACGAAGGCGGGCTTCGTTTGGACGGCTCGCCGTCGCTCGATGCTGCAGTCGATGGCCTGCGCGCAATCACCGATTTGAGCGCGACGACCGCGCACTACATCGCCATGCGCGTTTATCGCGAATCGGACGCGTTTCCCTCGAACAATGCCTGGCTGCGCAAAGGCGTTTCCACCAACGGTGCAGCGGTTTCCGTTCCAGAGCTCGAGAGCCGCGCCGACAGTTGGCGACCATGGCGAGCGTACGCAGCGATGCATCTTTGGGATTCGTTCTTGGCTGAGCAGCGCGACGCCAGCGAGCTCTGGGATCGAGACTCGATGCCGCCTCCACAGGCGAACCAAGTCGCCTAGCCAGCGGTGGCTTCGGCCTGGCGATCGTGACAGCATCGGCTAGTAGGATGAATCGGCACGTTCCTCTCACCGGCCAGCCGAACTTTCGAGACCTGGGAGGCTATGCGGCCAGCGATGGGCGGACGGTCAAGTGGGGGCTGGTGTACCGTTCGGGTGAGCTGAGTCAGCTCAGCAACGACGACGTGGGCAAGCTCGGCGGGCTTGGCATCAAGGCAGTTGTCGATCTGCGATCGCCCGAAGAAGTATCGGCGCGCGGTAACGGACGCTTGCCGCCTGAGGCCAAGACGCATCCCATGCCGATCGCGTCGAGCGACATGTTCGCGAAGCTCATTCCAATGTTTTTGAAGGGGGACTTCTCACGGGTGCCGCCGGACATGCTCGACACGGTGAATCGCATGCTGGTGCGCAACTTCACCGAGCAATACGCAGGCCTGCTTCGAGTCTTGAGCAATCCGGCGAACCGGCCGTTGGTGTTCCATTGCACGCAAGGCAAGGACCGGGCGGGTTTTGGGGCGGCCATGGTTCTGTCCGCGCTCGGCGTGCCCTGGGAGACCGTTGTCGAGGACTACCTTCTTTCGAACCATTTCCGGAAGGAAGAGAACGACAAAATGCTCGGCATGATCCGGAGCTTTGCGGCGAGTCAGGCTGGCCCGGAGGGTGAAGAAATCGCTTTTTCCCGCGTCGAAGGTTTGTTGTATGTCAAGGAGCAGAGCCTTCAGGCCGCACACGCGGAGATCATCGAACGACATGGCAGCATCGCTGCTTTTCTTAGCGAAGGGCTAGGTTGCTCCGAGGATGGCCTCCGGCGCCTGCGCGACGATTTATTGGAGTAGAACGTGTACGAAGCAGCAAAGAAGTCTTGGATCGTGTTCAGCTTGGCCGCCGCATGTCTGCTCGTGGGCGGCACCACGACGCCTCGCGCGCAGGCTGACGAAAAAACGGTGATTCGATTCGCAACCATTGCTCCGGGCGGCTCCGCTTTCGGTAAGATCCTGAAGGCCTGGGGGCGGAGTCTGAGTAAAGAGACCGAGGGGCGCGTCGAGCTCCGCTACTACTCGGGCGGCAGTCAGGGCGACGAGCGGGATTTCGTTCGGAAGATGCGAGCCGGGCAGATGGATGCCGCCGGGGTGACCACGATTGGGCTCGGCATCGTCGTGCGTCCCGCCTTGGTGCTTTCCGCGCCCGGCGTGATCGAGACCTATGAAGAGCTCGGCCGCGTCCGCGCCGCGATGAACGCGCGCTTCGAGCAGATGTTCGAGGATGCGGGGTTCGTTCTGCTGAACTGGTCCGACGCGGGGAAGGGCCGGATCATGTCGACCATTCCGATCGCCAGGCCCGCGGATTTGAAAGCCGCTCGTCCCTGGGCATGGAAGGACGATCCGATCTTTTCGGAGTTCTTGAAGGTCGTCGGCGCCAATGCCGTGCGGCTCGGCGTGACGGAGGTGTACGCGGGCCTACAAACGAAAATGGTGGACGTCGTTCCGGCGTCGCCGATCGCGGCCCTGGCACTCCAGTGGTTCACCAAGCTCAAGTACATGTCGAACGAGAGTTTCGGGATCATCCTCGGTGCATCGCTGATCAAGAAGGACAAATTCGACCAGCTATCCCCTCAGGATCAGAAGGTGCTCAAGGACACCGCGCGGCGTGCGGCGGCTGCGCTCGACAAAGTCGTTCGGCGCGATGACGCAAAGGCCTACGACATCTTGCTCGAGCGGGGAATCGAGCTCGTCGACACCAGCCCGTACCGCGCCGAGTGGGATCAGGCCGCAGACGACACGATCGACCGATTGACCGGGCGGATTTTCAGCAAGAGCCTGCTGGCCGAGGTGCGCGCAGCAGCCAAAGGAACGGGCCTCTAGCTCACTCCGGCGGCTGGGCTTGAAGCCCGTACGAGGGCGAGGCGTTTAGAAACACACCTGCCCGGCATTTCATCAGGACCGATTCGAACTGCACGTCTTCGGTTTGGCAGCGCAGGTCTTCGTCGGGGTAGGTTTCCGGCGGGTACTCTGCCACGAAGGCGGCCATTTGGTCGGGGTCGCTGACGCAGGACGCGCTGAGCGTGTAGTCGCCGGGGTCTGCATTGATGATGAGGACACCGCCGTCGAGTGACGCGTACGTTCGCTCGCGATCGGGGACGACGTTGTCGCCAAAGTAGATGGGCCCTTCTTCGATCGTGGCCTCGTCCGGCGCTTCAATCGCGAGGATGGCGCCCGCTTGGCCGTGGTGTCCGGGGTCGCCGATCGTCCGGCCGTCTCTCGTGAAGGTGCTGACCATCTGGCATTTGTCGGGGTCGCTGACGATGCCGAGCTGAATTTCGATCACCGCATAGAGGCCGTCGTTCGGTACTTGGAAGGTGAGGTCGACGATGTCGGTGTCAGGGATTGTGTGGGTCTTGGTGTAGGTGAGCGGATAGCGCTCGTGCTCCATCACAAATGTGGCTTCCGAGCCGACCGGGACTCCTTCGAGGGTGAACTCGCCGTCGTCGTTGCTCGTGGTGCTCAGCTCCGGCATCTCGAGAACGGAAATCGTCGCCCCAGCGATGAGGTCGTAGCCTCCTTGCCCGGGCAGTGTGAAGCCCCAGGCAATGCCGCCGACAGACACGGTTGCGCCTGGCATTCCGCCCATGCCGCCTCCGCCGGTGCCGCTGCTGGAGTCGTCGCTGCAGCCTGCCAGGGCCAGGGCGCTGCCGAGAATCACAAACAAGAGCCGCTCCGAACCCGATTTCTTCATGTCCATCCTCCGGAGCCTGCGAAGTACCAAATCTGGGGCCTACGAGCTAGCGCGAATGAGATATCGGCTCTTTCGGACGCCCCAATTGCAAACGTGCCGGGTGCTTGATGCACACCGGCACGTCGGCAGGTCAGTGCCCCTTCCAAAGGGATGGGTGTCGCTTACTCGAAGCTGGAGAGGTCGGGGAGCTCGTCGAGGTTCGGCTGAAGCGCGATCTCGATGCGGCGGTTGAGCGCACGGCCCTCCGGGGTGTCGTTGTCTGCCACCGGCTGGGTGTCGGCGTAGGCGGCGGCCGAGACGCGAGTTGAAGGAACGCCGTACTCGATGAGGAGCTGACTCACGTCGATCGCGCGCGCGCCGGAGAGCTCCCAGTTCGAGGGGAAGCGCTTGGTGCGGATCGGCTTGTTGTCGGTGTGGCCACCGACCTGGAATTCGCGGCCCTTGATGCTCGCGAGGACCGGGCCGAGCTCGGCGAGAACGCGGACGCCCTCCGTCTTGAGCTTGGCGCTGCCGCTGGCGAACAGAACTGCCTCGGGCAGCTCGATGACCATCTTGTTGCGGACGATGCGGACCTTGAGCTTGCCGGAGTCGATCATCGACTTGAGCTGCTTGAGCATGGAGTTGTACTCGGCGAGGCGCTTGGCGGCACGCGCTTCACGTGCGGCGGCCTCGGCCAGTGCGGCTTCCATGGCGTTGATCTCGCCCGTGTAACCCTTCACGAGCTTGTCGAGATTGGCTTTGTCCTTCTTGCATTGCTCAAGCGAGGTGCCTGTCGCCTGCCCCGACTCCATCAGCTCTGCGATTCGGGCGTCTTTGGCCCTGAGCTCGTCTTTCTTACAACCTGCGGTCAGCATTAGGCTGACAGCCAACAAAAGTACCCAGCTTGCTTTCTGCATGTGCCCCTCCAAAAGGATTGTTCTCTAACGGGTCCGCCACCTTATCAAGCAGTTTGGACATGGCAAGCCCTTGATGCTGTGCCCTTTCCAGGGCGATTCGGCGGCCAATTTTGCGCCGCTCAGCCTTTGGAGAGCTCGCCCCGCCGGAGCTGGCGATACATGACCAGCCCCTCGCGAAGGATCCCCAGCGCCTGCTCGCGCTCCTGCATGCCCTCGACGACGACCTCTTTGTTCTCGAGCGCTTTGTAGTCTTCGAAGAAGCGCTGAATCTCGCGCAGCTTGTGGTCTGGGAGGTCCTCGAGCGTCCTTCGGTCTTGGTAGACGGGGTCGTTGACGCTGATGGCGATGATCTTGTCGTCGATCCCTTTGTCGTCACGCATGCGCATCACGCCGATGGCACGGGCGTTCATGATGGTGAGCGGAACGACGGCTTCTTGGCCGAGGACCAGGGCATCGAGAGGGTCGCCGTCGTCACAGAAGCTCCGCGGGACGAAGCCGTAGTTGGCGGGGTAGTGCACAGCGCTGAACAGGACGCGGTCGAGCCGCAGCAAGCCGCTCTCCTTGTCGAGCTCGTACTTGTTCTTGCTCCCCATCGGCACTTCGATGACGACGGGGAAAGTCGATTCGAGTTGGTCTTCGTCGATGTAGACGTCGTGCCAGGGATGCATCGGAGTCGTCGCTTATATCACCCGTCCGGCATCTGGGGCCAGGAGCGGTTTCAATATTGCCTCCGTAATGGAAGAGGAGCCACGGTTGCGGAACGAGCTCGAATGCCCGAAAGTACGGGCCGGAGATGAACTGCCAATGATTTTGGATCGCTTCAAAGTGGATGGGCGCGTCGCCGTGGTGACGGGCGCTGGGCGCGGCATCGGCCGTGGAGTTTCAATCGCCTTGGCAGAGGCCGGCGCCGATCTCGTTCTGGCCGCGCGACGGGAGCATACCCTTCAAGAGGTTGCGAGCATCGTCGAGAAGAACGGCGGTCGCGCGCTCGTGGTGCCGACCGATGTCTTGGTGCCCGAACAGCTCGATCGCCTCGTGGAGCGCGCGCTGGCGGAGTTTGGTGGCGTGGACTTTCTAGTGAACAACGCCGGAGGCACGCTTCCGGGGCCAGCCTTGATGTGCACCGACGACGAGCTCGACAAGGCGTTTCACTTCAACGTGACGACCGCGCTTCACATGTCGCGCGCCTTGGCGCCCTCGATGGCGGAACGCGGGCACGGGGCGATCGTCAACATCACCTCGGGCCTCTCCCATCTGGTCGACAACGGCTTCGTGGCGTACGGCACCGCGAAAGCCGCGATGTCGCACATGACGCGCCTGCTGGCGCACGAGTGGGCGCCCCATGTACGGGTCAACGCGATCGCCGTTGGTGCGACGCAAACCGATGCGCTGGCGATGGTGACGGCCGACAAAGCGCTCGCCAAGCAGATGGAGGAGCTGACGCCGATGCGTCGGCTTGGCACCGTCGAAGACATCGGCGCCGCCGCGCTCTACTTGCTATCCGAAGCGGGAAGCTGGGTAACCGGCAAGATTCTCGAAGTCGACGGTGGTACGGTCGATTCCAACTGGCCGTTTGCCATGCCGAGCGGGCTCACCGGCCCCAAAGGAGAGTGATCCGTGAAGTCTGCGCGCATCGATACGTTTTCGGACGACCCAAGCGCCGTCGAGGTCCGCGAGGCCTCGGTGCCTCGGCCCGCGGCAGGCCAGGTGCGCGTCCGCATGAAGATGGCGCCGGTCAATCCTTCGGATTTCAACTACATGGATGGAATCTACGAGCGCTCGTTTGCTCGGATGATCTGGAATCGCGGGGCGGAGCGGCCGACCGACAGTCCGGGCTCTTCGGAGCCGTTCCCCCGCCCGCCGTATGCCCTAGGCGTCGAAGGAGTGGGCGTCGTCGAGGAGTCCGGCGGCGGTTTTCTCGGGGGGCGCCTGGTCGGGAAACGAGTCGCGGTGGTCAGCGGCCCGCCCCACGGGACCTGGCAGGAGCAGACGCTCATCGACGCACGCCGCGCGTTCCCAGTGCCGCGGTCCCTCAGCGACGCCCAGGCTTGCTCCTTTTTCGTGAACCCGCTCACCGCACTGGTGCTCGTAAGGCACGTGCTTCAAGTTCCGAGAGGGTCCGTGCTGCTGCAAACCGCCGCGGGCTCTGCGCTCTCCCAGATGGTTCGGAACCTCGCCCGTGCAGATGGCTTTCGCGTGATCGACGTGGTGCGCAGCCGGTCTGGCGCCGAGCGCTTGAAGCAGGGAAACGCGAAATACGTCGTTGCCTTGGAAGACGAGGACATGCTCGACGCCGTCTATCGCATTGCGCCCAGAGGTGTCGACTACGTTCTCGATTGCGTGGGCGGCTCGACCGGTTCGGAGGCGCTGCGAGCGCTCACCCCGGGCGGACGCATGGTTTGCTATGGCACCTTGAGCCGCGAGCCGATCTCCCTGCCGCCGCGCGACATCATGATGCCCATGACGAGCGTCGAAGGGTTCTACTTGGCTGCGTACCTAGCCAAGCGAACGCTCTTTCAGCGCCTCGGCCTGGTCCGCAAGACCGCGAAGCTCATCGAAGGCGGCGTGCTTGGCACCCCCGTCGAGCAAACCTATCGGCTCGATGCGCTGCACGAGGCACTAGCGCACGCGCGAAGGCCCGGACGAGCGGGTAAGATCCTGCTCGACCTCAGCAGTGAGGCGACCGAGACATGAAGCCACTGATCATCGTTTGCACCGATTTTTCCGCCTGCTCAGAGGTTGCCCTCGAGCGGGCCGCCGAGATCGCCGGGCGCGACGGAGCGCGCGTCTTCCTCATTCACACCTATGATCCCAAAAGAGCGACGGTGCTGGGCAGCCGGCCCGCTGCGCCAGGCGATCGTGAGGCCTGGGACGAGACCTCGATGCACCAGCTCAGAGAGGCCCGCCACCGCTACTTCGGGGACTTGGCGGACACCGACGTGCAATACGACGCCATCCCGAGCTCGCATCCTTCGATCGAGATTTGCCGGATCGCCAAAGAGACGAGTGCCAGCCTGATCGTCGTCGGCTCGCATGGACGCACCGGTGTGTTGCGCCGCCTGCTCGGCAGCGTGGCCGAGGCCACCGTACGTCATGCGCCCTGCAGCGTGTTCGTCGTCCGCGAACAGGCCGAACCCGGCGCTTAGCAGGTGGGTAGCGCGCCGGAGCCGTAGTGATTGCTAGCCGAGCTTGGACTTGATGTTGGCCAGGCGCTGTTTGATCTCCTGCCCGAGCGCTTTGAGCTCGTCGCCAACCTCGTCGGCCTTGGAATCGAAACGCCGCTCGAAATCAGCGATGCGGGGCTGAATCTCGTCCCAGGCGTCCTTCGCATCCATGCCGGCGAGGTGCAGCTTCAGCTTGATCTCGTCTGCGGCACGCCTGAGGTCGTTGCGGGTGTCTTCAAGGTCTTGCTTCAGTGTCTTGTCTGCTTCTTCGGCGCTCATGGTCGACTCCTTTGAGGGGATCGGGTTGATACCAGCAGTGCAGCCAACGTGCCAAACGCGAGTCCTTGGTTTTCGGGGTCTTAGCGCCCATGAGGCGCACAATCTTCGTTTCATGGGCTGAAAGGCGCACGTTTGGCGCGGCCGCCAGCGGGATCGGTTCGGGGTTTTCAGCTCAATCGGCGGGGCTCCCGGACACCGCCGACTTGGCCCGCCCGATGCATGTAGGGTCGAGGGAGGTAGCCAAGGCCTCCGCGCCCATGCGCCAGGGAGAACAGTCATGACCGAATCCAATGAACTCGAAGCGCTCTACGCATCGTTCGCGCGCATCTATGCCGACGGAAAACCAATTCGTGGCGTCTTCGAGCTCGTCGCGGCGATCCGTGCGGCCGGTCTCGAGCCGGGGGACGTCGATGAAGCGTGGCTCCGATCGCTGAACGGGGACTGGGCCTACGGCGAGGCGCTCTTGCCGTTCCAGGACACTGATACCAATCGTCTCTATCGTCGATTCCTGACGGGAGGCTGAGCAGGGTGCAGATCGAGAAGGAGCTTCGGGACGACCACGCGCCGCCCAACCTGCGCGACTACGACCAGGGGCAAGCGTCCTTCTCCTGGGAGGACTACGGCAAGATTGCGAGCTTCGAGGATGCCATCAGCTATGTCGCAGCCCGTGTCTAGCTCCGAGCCGGCCTGGCACACCCTGTCTGTCGACGCGGTCATGTCGCATCTGCAGTCCTCCGCGCACGGCCTGGCGGAGGCCGAAGTTGAGCGTCGATTCGATCGATATGGCCCCAACGAGCTGCAAGCTGCCGGCCGTGTCTCCCCGTGGGCCATCCTTTTCCAACAATTCAAGAACGTCTTGATCATCATTTTGCTCATCGCAACGGGGATCTCCGCCTTCCTCGGACAGGGCGTCGAGAGCATTGCCATCGCTGTGATCGTGCTCTTTGCCGTCGTGCTGGGCTTCATACAGGAGTACCGGGCCGAACGCGCGATCGAAGCGCTCCGGCAAATGGCCGCGCCCACCGTGACCGTCATACGCGATGGCCAAGAGATTGAGATTCCGGCGCGCGAGCTCGTGCCGGGTGACCTGGTTCTGTTGCACGCAGGAGACAAAGTTGCCGCGGATGCACGACTGGTTGAGTCGATCAACCTGAAAGTCGATGAAGCCGCGCTCACGGGTGAATCCGTACCTGTCGCCAAGGACACCGAGGCGCTTGTCGGAGAGGACCTAGCCCTTGGTGACCGCGACAACATGGTTTTTGGTGGAACCATTGCCACGTACGGCCGAGGCCGTGCTGTCGTCGTCGCCACCGGCATGGCAACCCAGTTCGGCCAGATCGCCCAGATGCTGCAGTCCGTCGCGATCGGCAGGACGCCGCTGCAAGAGAATCTCGACAAGGTGGGTCGCGTCTTGGGCCACGCAGCCCTGGTCGTCGTAGCGGCTGTCGTCGCCGTGGGCGTGCTCCGCGACCAGCCCTTGCTGGAGATGTTCATCTTCGGAATCGCCCTAGCGGTAGCCGCAGTGCCCGAGGCGCTACCCGCGGTTGTCACGATCTCCTTGGCAATTGGCGTGCAGCGAATGGTGAAACGCAACGCGCTCGTGCGGCGCCTGCCGGCCGTCGAAACCTTAGGGGGCACATCCGTAATTTGTTCCGACAAGACCGGCACCCTGACCAAAGACGAGATGACCGTCCGGAAGCTCCATACCTTCCAAAGAACGACTACCATCTCCGGTAGCGGGTACGACCCTGAAGGCGAGTTTTCGCTGAGCGGCACGGTTGTCGAGCCCTCTCGAGAGGAGGTGGACTTGTTGCGCGCCGCCGCTCTGGTCTGCGATGCGCACGTCGTCCGCGACGAAATGCACGGCGGCTGGCACATCAAAGGAGACCCCACCGAAGGGGCGATCATCGTCGCGGCCGCGAAAGCCGGAATGCAAAAGGACGAGCTGGACCTGCAGTTCCCGCGGGTCGGGGAGATTCCCTTCACATCCGAAACCAAGCGGATGACGACCTTGCATTCCGTGGGGGACGCTCAGGTTGCGTATGCCAAGGGCGCGCCCGAAACCATTCTCGACTCGTGCTCTCGACAACGGACGAGCCAGGGTGAGGTCGCGCTCGGGGACGCCGATCGAGAGGCGATTCTCGAGGCGGTCCGAGAGATGGCCGGCGAGGCTCTACGCGTACTTGGGGTCGCCAACAAGGCGGATGCGACGCTCGGAGACGCGGAGCGTGACATGACCTTCCTCGGCTTGGTGGGGATGATCGATCCTCCACGTCCGGAAGCCAAAGCTGCGGTCGAGCAATGCGAGCAGGCCGGCATCCGTGTGGTCATGATCACCGGCGACCATCCCCTCACCGCTCACGCCGTGGCCGGTGAGCTCGGCCTGCTCCGGAAGGGGCATGTGGTGACCGGCGCCGACCTCGAGGAGATGAGCGACGAGGCGCTGGAGCGTCGCGTCGAAAGCATCGAAGTCTATGCGCGCGTCTCCCCGGCTCACAAGCTACGGGTGGTCACGGCCCTTCAACAGCGCGGTCACATCGTGGCCATGACAGGCGACGGAGTGAACGACGCACCCGCTCTAAAGAAGGCCGACATCGGCGTTGCGATGGGTATCACCGGAACCGACGTGAGCAAAGAGGCCGCGGCGATGACCCTGATCGACGACAACTTCGCATCGATCGTTGCCGCGGTGGAAGAAGGGCGCGGAATTTTCGAGAACATCAAGAAGTACCTGATGTACCTGCTCTCATCGAATATTGGCGAGATCGGTCTCATCGCCGGGGCCGTGTTGTCCGGTCTGCCGCTGCCCCTGACCGCCGTGCAGATCCTGTACGTGAACCTCGCCACCGATGGCCTGCCAGCGCTGGCACTGGCTGTCGATCCTCCCGACGACGATCTCATGGAACGCGCACCACGCGATGCGCAAACCGGAGTGTTCACCCGGCCCGTAGTGATGCTGATGACGATCGGAGGGTTGTGGTCCACAGCCGTGAATGTCGGCGTCTTCACCTGGGCTCTCCAATCGGGCCGTAGTCTTACTCTCGCCATGTCGATGACCTTTGTGTCCCTGGTGTTGATCCAGTTCTTCAAGGCCTACAACTTTCGCTCCGATCGCCGGTCCATCTTACATCGGCCGTTTGCCAACAAGTGGCTGAACCTGGCGATCCTCTGGGAGATGGGACTGCTGGTCTTCATCGTGTCCTTTCCGCCGCTGAAAGAGCCGTTCGGCTTGAGCCCTTTGTCGCCGATGGACTGGCTGATCGCGTCGTGCCCAGCTCTGACCATCTCGCCGGTCCTCGAGCTGACGAAGTGGCTCGGTCGACGCGGTTGGCTCGCAAGGGGGGCCTGACGGTTCGTTGGGCCAAAGCCTACGGGGGATCAGCCAGATCCGCCGCAAGTACGGGTGCCAAGTGGACTTGGACCGTGGCGGAACCGCCTGACTGTGGTACAGCTCCGCCCATGGACAAGACCGCGCCGATCGCCGATTTCATGACCTCGATGCCCCACACGGTGGGCAGCGAGCAAACGATCACGTTTGCTCAGAAGCTCATGCAAAAGCACGGGGTTCGCCACTTGCCCGTGCTGCACGGTGGCGAGCTGCACGGAATCGTCAGCGACCGCGACCTGGGCATGGTCGCAGGCCTCAACGAGGTCAATCCTGACGCCACGACCGTTGAAGAGGCGATGACTCAGGAAGCGTACACCGTCACCAAGGACACGCCTCTCTTCTCCGTGCTCAACGAAATGCTCGAGCACAAGTACGGTTCAGCGGTCGTACTCGAAGGCAACAAGATCATCGGCATTCTGACCACGCACGACGCGCTGGCGCTCCTGGTCGAGAAGTTCCCGACGGCTTGAGCCCGTAAAATCGATGCGTTGCATCGATCACGGGCCTTCAGTCGCCGACGCCAAGCTCGTTGATGACCTTCGTGAGAAGCGGCGGGTCGTCGGTCATGATGCCGTCGATGCCGTAGGTTTCGATGAGGAAGCGCATCTCTTCTTCGTCATTGATCGTCCAGACGTGGACGTACATGTCGAGCTCACGGGCTCGAGGCACGAAGCCGGGGTGCAGGACGTCAACGATGCGGTCGCCGACGTCGAACTGAGGTGGCACCTGGAGGAACTCGGCCGGCGGCTGGTATTCGGGGTCGAGCGGACTGAAGGAGAAGCCCCAGAACACGAAAGTCTCGTTGGTACCCATGTTCGTAGGGATCTCGGGGGCTGCGGTGCGGAGCTCGCGCAGTAAGCTGTCCGCAAACGCCGAGCCGGTCATTTTGTCCTCGACGCCGTGCTCCCGAATCACCTCTACGAAGTGGTCGACAATCGAGGGGTCGGACTGCTTTACCTCGATGACGAAGGGCGTATCGGGGTAGCGATCGAACACCTCTTCCATCGTGGGCACGACCAGGCCCGTCCCGCGGTACGGATAGGTCTCCCCATCGTCGTTGCTGAAGTTGAAGCCTGCGTCGCAGTTGCGAAGGTCGGCGAATGTCATCTCCTTGATGAGGCCGGTGCAGTCGGTCGTCCGATCGACCGTGGCGTCATGCATCACAACGAGCATTCCATCGCTCGTCTCGTGTACGTCGAGCTCGAGGATGTCGGCGCCGTCTGCGAGTGCCTGGTCGTAGGCCAGCAGCGTGTGCTCGGGGCGAATCCGCCGGCCGCCCCGATGCGCGATGTTGAGAACCTTGTCGCAGCGGAGCATCTCTTGAGGTGTGGCGCACTTGGGCTCACTGCCGCCTTGGCCGCCTTGGCCGCCTTGGCCGCCTTGGCCGCCCGCGCCACCCTGGCCGGTCACCCCACTGCCGCTGCTGTCGCACGCGAACGCCGCAACCGAAACGAAGATCAAGACTAAGGAAAGCTTGTTCATGGCTGTCGCCTCCTCGACGGCATGTAGCAGCAATCGATGGCGCCGTCCCATCAGCCTTGTCGTCGGGCGCTCACCCTGGCACCTTTGCGACCGTGTCTAGCCGAACCGAGCTCACATTTTGCCGCATTTGCGAAGCGACTTGCGGCCTGAGGGCAACCATCGAAGGCGACCGGGTCGTGGCCATCGAGCCCGACCGGGACCACGTCGTCACCAAGGGCTATTCCTGCATCAAGGGCCTTCGCTACAATGAGATCCATCATTCGCCGGACCGGCTGCGTGTCCCCTTGAAGCGCGTCGGAGACGGGTTTGAAGAGATCAGTTGGGAGCAGGCGCTCGAGGAGATCGGCACGAAGGTGCGGCAGCTCGTGGAAGAACATGGCGGTGATTCGGTCTCCGCGTATCTCGGCAATCCGATTTCGTTCAGCTTGCTGCCTCCGGTTCTGACGGCGGCGTTCCTTCAGGGGCTCGGCTCGCGCAATTTGTTCCAGACCGGCTCCCAGGACTGCAACAACAAGTTCGCCGCGGCCGAGCGGCTCTACGGCTTCCCGTTCATTCAGCCCTTTGCCGACATCGACCGCAACCAGTGTTTGATCATCATCGGCTCGAACCCGGCGGTCTCCCGTTCGAGCTTCATGCAGCTTCCAGACCCCGTTCGTCGCCTGCGCGCCATCGAAGGCCGGGGCGGCAAGGTCTTCAACGTGAACCCGCGTCGGACCGAAACCGCGAAGCAGCTCGGGACGCAGGTGTTCATTCGCCCCGATACCGACATTTACTTCTTACTGAGCTTTCTCCACGAGGTTTTCAGTCGGGATGCGATCGCCCATGAGCGCGTCAGCCAACACATGAAGGGGCTCGAGCCGCTTCGTGCGGTCGCGGAGGCCTGGCCGCCGGAACGCAGCGCAGAGGTGACCGGCATTGCTTCCGAAACGCTTCGCTCGATGGTCGATGCCTATCTCGAGGCGGATGGGGCGGCGATTTTCCTTTCCACGGGTGTCAATCAGGGCAGCCATGGCACCCTAGCGTTCTGGATTCAGGAAACGATCAACGCGGTCACGGGCAACCTCGACCGGCTCGGCGGAACGATCGTCGGCCGCGGCTTCATCAAGAACTTCCCGAAGCATGCGCGCAGAGGCGGTCATACGATGCGCAAGGATCGGTCGCGTATCGGCCAGCTCCCGTCGGTGGCCGACACGTTTCCTGCCGGGCTCATGGCCGACGAGATTCTAACGCCTGGTGAAGGGCAGGTGCGGGCGCTGTTCTGCCTTTCGGGCAATCCACTGTTGTCCGTGCCCAACAGCAACGGGCGCCTCGAAAAGGCGTTGAAAGCACTCGAGCTTCTCGTCGTGATCGACATCTTCCGTAATGAGACAGCCAATCACGCGCACTACGTCCTTCCCGGAAGCAGTGCGCTGCAGCGCGCGGACTTGCCGTTCGTGTTTCAGTCTTTGATGGGTGTCCAGCCCATTCCATACGCGCAGTTCACCGATGCCCTCTTGCCTCTCGAGGACGAGCAGCGCGATGAGACCATGATCTTATTGCAGCTCGCCCGTGCATGTGGCTCTAGGCTTTTTGGATCTCGGGTCGCGAACGGCTTCTTCAATGCCTGGGGCAGCCTTGGGAGGCTTCCTGGAATCGGGAGTCGAATTGGGCTGACCCCGGAGCGATTCCTGGGCTTGATGGCGCGCGCGTTTCGAATTGGCTCGCTTCGCAGCCTTCGCAGGGAGCCCCACGGGCGATTGCTCGAGCCGAACAAGGGAGACGACTTCCTTGGGCAACGTGTCGTGACGGACGACGGGCTGGTCGATTTGGCGCCGGAAGAATTCGTTGCGGCAGCTAGCGAGCTGGAAACCGCGTTCGAGGCGGAGCGAGCGCAGCGTGGCAAGCTCAAGCTGATCAGCAAAAGGGAGACGCACAGCCACAACAGTTGGATGCACAACTTTCCGCGATTCGTCGAAGGTAAGCGCTCGACGAACTACCTCTACATGAACCCCGAAGATGGCGGCAGAGTCGGTGTCGAGTCTGGTGCGATGGTCGAGGTGCGCAGCAGTGTCGCGTCGGTGCGGCTGCCCGTTCAGCTTACCGACGAGATGATGGTCGGTGCAGTGGCTCTCCCGCACGGATGGGGACACCAGGCCGCCGATGGTCTGAGCGTGGCAAGCCAGACGACCGGGGTGAACGTGAACCTACTGGCGGCCGACGGCCCCGAGCAGCTCGAGTATTTCTCGGGAATGGCAAAGCTGAACGGCATTTGGGTCGAGGTCGTAGCCGTCTAACCACCGCGCATTGCAAGAAACAACACGACACCCAGGCAACCGTCAACCTTACGATCGGAGAACGGCCCGCGACGGGCGTGCTCGGGATTGGGACCCACTCGCCCCCTATTCCTTAAGACGACCCACGGCTAGGCTCGACCCAATCCCTGTGCTGCCCATCCCGAGCCGTTCTCCTATTGAATGGATATGGATTCAGGGGCGCGGCGGAACGCGATGCGGGGGTTCGGCGCGCCCCTCCACACGGAGACACGACCAACCACCTTCCCAAACGGCAGGCGACAGCGCGAGCCCGCAGGGCGAAGCCCGGCGCGAATGCGCCGGCAAGGCAGAGCGAAGCGCATGCCGCGCCAGGGAGGATTACGGGTGGGGGTGGGCGGGGC
>JAOTXX010000142.1 GCA_029862185.1 Myxococcales bacterium | reverse complement strand
GGTGTTTACGCGCGATTCCTGCTGCTCCTGCGGCGTCCTCTTAGACATGACAGCCGTCACGCCCGCGCTCGCCAGGACGGCGATGAGCAGGAGCGCGACATTGATGACGTTTACCCGCTTCACGTCAATCCCGGCTCGCGGCTTCGGAGTCGGGCTCGAACCCAATGCGAGCGTTCTCGATGAGCTTCACGCCGTACACCGCACGAATCGGCTCTGCGCTGATGACCTCTCGAGTCTGGCCTTGCTCGACCACGCGTCCCTCTTTCAACAACAGCGCCCGGTCCGTGGTGCTGAGGGCGTCGGCGAGGTCGTGGAGCACGACGATGAGCGTGTGCTTGCGTGCAGCGAGCGTCCTGATCAAACGCAGGACCGCCATGCCTTCGCCGACGTCGAGCGCCGCCGTAGGTTCGTCGAGAAGCAAGATCGGCGCGTCGGAAGCGAGTGCGCGGGCTAGCAATACGCGCTGCTGCTCTCCGACAGAGAGCTGGGTAAAGATTCGATCGCGGAGTGCATCGGCATGTGCGGTCATCAATGCATGGTCGATCGCTTCTTTGTCGCTTTTCGACATGCCGCCGAAGCTTCCGCCGTGAACGTAGCGGCCCAGCGCGACCACTTCCTCCACCGACAGGGCGGATCGAAGCAGGCTGCGCTGTGGCACGTAGGAGATCCGCCGTGCCCGGTTTCGCGGCGAAAGAGCGGCGACGTCTGTCTCAGCGATTTCGACCCTGCCGTCGTATGACAACAAGCCCGCCAGCGCTTTGAGAAGCGTGCTCTTGCCGGCTCCATTGGGGCCGAGGAGTGCGAGCACTTCGCCGGGATGAGCCTCCAGATCGACGTCGCGCAGCACCGTGCGGCCGCCGAGCCTGACACTCAAGCCGCGTGCTCGAAGACCGAGATGTCCCTCGCCGTTACGCATAAGCGCGCTCCCGGCGAAGCCGAATCAGAAGCAGCAAGAACAGTGGCGCGCCGATCAGGCCCGTCACGACCCCGAGGGGGATCTCGCTGCGTGACGGGATCAGTCGGGCGACGACATCGCAGGCGACCAGGAAGATCCCGCCCGCCAATGCAGCGGCGGGAATCAACCGCTGATGCTTGGTCCCGGCAAACGGGCGCAGCATGTGCGGCACGACTAGCCCTACGAAGCCGACGTTACCGCCTACGGACACGGCTCCGGCAACCAAAACGCTCACCCAAATCGCCGACCACCAACGGGCCGCCCCAACGTTGGCCCCCATCGCTTGGGCCTCTTCTTCGCCGCTCAGCAGAAGGTCCAGCGAGCGCCCCCAAAACCAGGACGCAACCAACGCGATGCCGATGAGTGGCAGAGCGAATGCGAGCTGACGGGGACCGGTCCCGCTCACCGAGCCAAGTGAAAAAGAGACGACGGCTCGGCCGAGCTCCCAGGTCTCTTGTGCAACGCTGGTGACGAAGGCGCTGAGGCTCAAAAAGAGCGCGCTCAGCACGAAGCCAGTGAGCAGCAGCGCGAGTAGGTCTTGTGTGATGCGCAAGAAGAGCAGCAGAACCGCCAGAGCGCCCAAGGCCCCGATGAAGCAACCGATCGGCACGATCATTTCGGGAACGATGAAGCTGCTGCCTGCGCCGGCGAGCCCATAGGCCAACAGCGCGACCTGTCCGCCAAAGCTCGCGCCTGCGGTCGTGCCGAGCACCGACGGGCTCGCAAGCGGATTGCGAAACAGGCCCTGCACGACCACACCGCCGACCGCCAAGGCCGCCCCAGCAAGAAACGCGGCCACGAGGCGATACCCGCGGAGCTTCAGAAACGTGTCGCGAAGCTCTGGGTTGGTGAGATCGCCCGAGCCGACCAGCACGGCAAGGGCCGCAGCGATGAGAAAGAGCAGAAACAGCAAGGGATAGAGCCGCACCGCGCGTCCTTACCACGCGCTCCGAAACGGATCGACAGGGGCCAACGACGATTGACCCTCAAAGGGGGATCGGTCATCGTCGGCTCAAGCAGGGAAGTCGGTGAGAGGCCGGCGCGGACCCGCCACGGTATGTGACTGAATGTTCTGTCGTGATGCCACTGGGCGATGAGCCTGGGAAGGTGACAGGACCTGGGGTCGCGAGCCCGGAAACCTGTGATTGTGTTTTTGTGCTGATCACCTCGGGGATGGTGAGAGTCGCGCGTCGGAATTCCTGTTCCGTTCGATCGGCCGTTCCCGAAGCAGGAACGGGATTTGGAGCAGGTCGGGAAGTCGAGGATCGAGCGAGCGGGTGGGAGCACGCTCCCCGCCGGCCTCAGGCTCTGCACGCTCATCGCTCTCGCTGCGTTGACTGCGCCCGCATCCGCGCAGTTCGGTTCGACGGCCAAAGTCACTAGGCCCATTCCCGCGACGAACTCACTGGACGCGACCGCGGCGGGCAGCGAGGTCCGCGTCCGCGACCGGATCGTTGCGCAAACCACGGATCAGCTTCTGCTGGAGTCGGCCGGTACGCGGGTGGTGTCGGAAGGAGCAGCCGGCTCCCCGTTTTGCGTGCGGCTCCGCGGCCTGGCCTGTGACCAAACCGCGGTGATGTTGGGCGATGTGCCGATCAGCGGTCCTGATACGGGCTCGTTTGACTTGAGCTTGCTGCCCTTGGAAGCCATCGAAGGCTTCGAGGTCTTCCGCGGCGGCACGCCCGCGTGGCTCAATGAGGGTGCGATTGGAGGCGTGCTCCGCTTCCGACCTCGCAAGTACGAGGAGAGTGAAGTCGGGGCGCGCCTGGCGGGAGGTAGCTTTGGGGCTTGGCGCGCGAACGTTTTCGGTGCGGCCTCTTCGGAGAAGGTCTCGTTCTTTGGCACCGCCGGCGGTGCAGGGGCGCGGAACGACTATCCTTACATCGACGACAACGCAACGCTCTTCGACCCCACGGACGACGTGGAGCGCCGGCGGCAGAACGCCGACTTACTCGAAGGATTCGGTTTCGCCAACATGCGCACTGAAACCAGCGAATCGAGCCATCTCGACTTGGTGTTCCTCGGCCTCGGTAGAGAGCGCGGCGAGCCAGGGCTGGGTGCGACCCCCGCGCTCCAGGCACGCACAAAAACGACGCGACTGATCGGCTCCGCCTCCTGGCTTCAAGAAAAAGATGGTTCGCACCCTTACCGCCTCCAAGTGCTCGCGAACTACGACTATGGAAGGAACCGCCTCAGCGACGCCCTCGGGGAGCTCGGCAGAGGCGGTCCGCGCCGCACCGATGATCAGACCCACACCGCCTTCGGTCGAGTCGCGGCATCGGTGAAGGCGATGCCCTGGCTCGAGATCACGACGATTGGTGCCGGACGCTATCAGGCGTACGACCCCAAAAACGAGCTTTCCACCGCCCCCGAACCGGCCTCCGATCGTCTCACCGCGGCGGGAACGCTGGAAACCCGTTTCTTCGGCGATGTCGGGAAACTGGGTTTGGAGCTGCGTTCGAGCGTTCGACTCGCTTGGACACGCGTTGCGATTCGAGAGGTGCCGTTGGTGGGCGGGTCCCGAGGAGAGTCCTCGAAGCTCCTTCCAACCTATCGCGTCGCTGCGGCGATATCACCCGTGGAGTGGCTGGCCTTTCGTGGATCGGTCAGCAGCGGATTCAAGTTGCCCTCGTTGCTCCAGCTCTTTGGCAACCGAACGAACGTCGAAGGGAACCCTGATTTAGTCCAGGAGCGTTCCGTCGCCTATGATGGAGCCGTGACGCTCCGAGGTCATCGCGAAGCGCTGAGCGGATACGCGTCGGTCGGCGCTTTCCTGACGCACCTCGACGACGCGATTCGATTTCGCAGAACTTCGGCTTCGACGTTCAAGGCGGAGAATATCGGAGGCGCCCGCAATCGAGGTGTCGAACTCGAGCTTCGCGGAGGCGTCACGCAGCATTTCCTTCTCCAAAGCGAGGTGACCTGGACCCAAGCGATCGACAAAGCGAATGGCAATCAGCTGCCGGTGCAGCCGGAATGGGTCGCGTACTTTCAGCCCGAGGCGCACTCGGGGACGCTGTCGAAGTGGGTGTCCGACATCTCCGGATTCTTCCAAGTTGCCTATGTGGGTAGGGCGTACGAGGACCCTGCAAACCTCGTGGAGATTTCCGCGCGCACGGTGCTCGCCGCTGGCCTAGGGGCGCTCTTGTTCGAAGGGCGGCTCGGCTTGGGATTCCGGGCAGACGACCTACTCGACGTTCGCGGCCAAGATCTCGTGGGCTATCCGCTCCCGGGGCGCCGATACATTGGGCGGGTCAGCTATCGGCACGCCTGGTAGGTTGACTTTCCTCGGCGCCAAACTACCGTCGGCGTCCTTGCGAGGGTTGAAGGCGGCTTCGTCGAAGCCGTTGGAGATAGGCCGATGGGGATAAATCCAATCGGCTGAACAGGGAAGTCGGTGAGAGGCCGACGCGGACCCGCCACGGTATGTAACTGAATGCGCTGCCACGATGCCACTGGGTGAAAACCTGGGAAGGCGGCAGAGCCTAGGGTTACGAGCCCGGAGACCTACCATCGTGAGCTTACCCAAATCGTCTCGGGGATGGCGGGTAGCAGCACGGTTGAGCATTCAAATTTGAATGCGCCTTGTTCCTGACCTTCCTACT
>JAOTXX010000087.1 GCA_029862185.1 Myxococcales bacterium | reverse complement strand
TGAAGGCCCGCCGCTTTCGCAGGCGGAAAGAGCAAACGCGATGAGAAAGAGGAACCAGGGTGTTTTGGGGGATATCGTCATGTTGCCTCCTCAGGGCGCTGCAGAGCCGCGCTGGCAGTTGGGCGGGCCGCCAAGTCGTGGTGACGCGCAGGGCACGCGCCGGTCGACGCAGCTCCCACCTTCACAGGAGAAACCGAGGGTGCAGTCATCCGCGCTGTTGCAGCCCGGGGTCGTCTTGACGCACTGGCTCTTTCCAAACCCGACCGAAATGCACTCGTACTCGGGAGGGCAGTCGTCATTACTGACGCACGCACCGCCTGGCGCAGGCGCACAGGTCATAATCGGGTCGCCACCAAAGGTTTCACAACCGCTCGGGATGCAAACCTCTGCCGGCCCGCAGTCGCAGCTCGCATCGCTTGCGCTCGGGCAGGAGAAGCATAGGTCGCTGGTCACGCAGGCCTCGCCTCCACCGCTGCCACCGGTGCCAGCCATCCCACCGCTTCCGCCAAACCCGGCCGTGCCACCGGTGCCGCCAGAACTGCCGCTGCCGGCCGTACCGCCTGTGCCGCCCGAGCCCCCTGCTCCCCCCGAGCCTACCGAGCCACCAGAACCGGCTGTCCCGCCGCCTCCTGAGGAGCCACCCCCACCGGTGAATGGAGGACCAGCTGGATCCTCACCACAACCTCATAGAATCATGAGGAAACCCGTTGATAGCGCGAGCGAACGAAAAGCCATGAAATTCTCCAATTTCCAATGATTACGCAAACTTCCAGTATAAGAAAACCGAAAAATGATAGTAGGCTCGCAAAATTGCAATTTGGGTTAGCGTCTTTACAGTTACCGATCGAAGAGGGGTCGCGGCCCGGACGCCCCGTGGACACGCTACCCACCTAAAACGGTCGTGATTTCAGCTGGTTGCGAGCAACATCGCGAAATCGCTGGCGAGGCTTGTTTCTGCGTATCGCTTGGCAGTCTTTGGTGCGACCGGGTGGCGGGGAGCTCGCGTCTCGCCGCACCAACGCCTCCGGGGAGATGGTCTGTCCCCGCTGCATTCCGCCCTGTTAATACATTTGCCGACATTTGTAAGAAGCCGCACAAGCTAATACCCGCGACTTTTCTAGCACTTTTCTTGACACTGCTCAATCGTTCACCTATGAATGTAAAGAGATGTAGGCCCTTATTTTGGGCGGAGGAAGTAGAGCCATGAAACGTTTGCTCCTAGCTTTGTCAGTCGTCATTGGCGCATGGGTGCTCAGTCCGACGCTGGAGGCGGAAGCGGAAGGCCGCCGCGGCTGGCAAAAGGCGCCGCAGACCCAGAAACGCCAGATGCGACATTGGCGTCATAAGCGCAGTCACGCAGTGCCCGAGCTCGATCCAGGCGCAGCAGGTGCGGCGATCGTCTTGTTGCTCGGCGGCGTAGCGTACATCGCGTCCCGTCGGCGAGAAGAAGACCCAGCCTAGCCTCCATCGCTCGATATCTGCCGAGTACGCTCCCCTCGGGCGCGCCAGACCCGGTGGTCAGACTCTGTGTCGCTCGGGTAACCGGTGCGTTGAATGCCCCTCGATGGTATGACCGGAATGCGCGACGGACCGCCGGCGCGCCCTGGCTGAGACATGACGCGAAACGCCGAAGGAGAACCTCGCAGCAAGCCGCGCGAGGCCTGGGATGGGGATCCCCCCGAGCCCGCGGCTGCGCGCGAGCGGCTGCTCGAGATGGCAGCCCGCTGCATCGCACGGAACGGAATTCCGGCCACTGGGATCGCGCACGTCGCACTCGAAGCGGGCGTGAGCCGACCGACGGTGTATCGCTACTTCAAAGACCGCGAAGAGCTCATCCGCTCGGTCCTGCTTCAGGCTGGGCTCCGCCTCGCCAACGACGTTCGAGAGCACATCCGAACCTTTGCGGACCCTCGCGAGAAGATCGTCGAAGCCACCCTATATACGCTGCGCGCCATTCGGGAGAACGCCGTCCTTCGAGAGGTTTGGCAACCCGCGACGTTCGATGCCTACCTTCTGCAGGGTTTCACCCAGCCCGCCTCGATCATGTTCACGCGTGTCGCGCTCAGCGAAATCATCGAATCGACCTGCTGGGATGAGCGCGAAGCCACCGAGGCCATGGAATTCATGCTCCGGATGATTCTTTCCTTGCTGGCAGCCCCCGAGCCCGTGAGGAGCGAAGACGAGCTGCGGGATTTACTCAGGCGGCGATTGGTTCCGGCGCTCGGCTTGTAGTAAGGGGATCTGCTGTGAGCATCTGGACGCGTTCCTTTGCGATCGCCCTCGCGATCACCGCCCTGTTTCTACCAGGCGAGAACCACTCCAGCGCAGCGGCCGACGGGCCCATCGTAATTCGCTACGCGTCTCTTGCACCCCCAAGCTCAGCGTTCGGCAAGATCCTCAAAGCCTGGGGCCGCACGTTCAAAAAGGAGACCGAAGGCCGCGCTGAGCTTCGATTCTATACGGGCGGCAGCCAGGGCGACGAACGCGACTTCATCCGAAAGATTCGCGCGGGGCAGATCGACGCCGCAGGGATCACGACGACAGGCATGGGCATGGTCGTGCGCCCGATTTTGGTTCTGACGGCCCCCGGTCTCATCACCGAAATGGATCAGCTCGTTCACGTTCGGAAGTCGCTTCGCCAACGATTCGAAGAAATGTTCCGAAGCGCCGGGTTCGAGCTCCTGACCTGGGGCGACGGCGGCAAGAACCGCCTGTTCTCGGCAAAGCCTTTCGCGCGGCCCAGTGATCTCAAATCGGGCCGGCCTTGGGCGTGGAAAGACGATCCGGTGTTTGCAGGTTTTCTGGGCGTGATAGGCGCCAACCCTGTGCGCGTCGGCGCCAACGAGGTGTACGGAGGGCTGCAGACGCGTATGATCGACACGGTGCCGAGCTCTTGCATCATGGCCGTCGCGATTCAGTGGTACACCAAGCTCAACTACATGGCGAAGCAGAACTTCAACATCCTGATCGGTGGCTCGATCATCAAGAAAGAAGTGTTCGACCAGCTCACGCCTGGGGACCAGAGAATCCTTCTCGACACCGCGGAGCGCGGCGCGCGCGCAATGGATAAGATCGTTCTTCGTGACGACGGCAAGGCGTACCGGACCCTGGTCGAACGGGGTATCAGCGTCGTCGATCTGAGCCCGCACCAGGCCGAATGGGATGCGGTCGCCAAGCAAGCGCGCCAGCAGCTTGCAGGGCGTGTGTACAGCAAGAGCCTACTTGCTGAGGTGACGAAGCTAGCCTCAGAGAATTGAACAACCACGGCCTCGGGCCGTCCAACTGCGAGTCGATATGCACCACCGCAAATTTCCGCTGATCTTGGCGCTCACCGTCGCCGTCCTTGCCGTTCCTGGGCGTCCGGCCGGCTCGCAAGCGCCAGCCCCCAAGGCGACTGTGATCCGGATCGCATCGCTCGCCCCACCTGGCTCCTCTTTCGTAAAGGTGCTCAAGGCCTGGAGCCGCACGCTCGAGAAAGAGACCGAAGGCCGGGTCCAGCTTCGAGTGTTCTCGGGTGGCAGCGAAGGTAGTGACCGTGATCTGGTAAAGCGAATCAAAGCGGGCAAGCTCGATGCCGCGGGCGTTGCAACCACAGGCTTGAGCATGGTGGCCCCCGAGCTCCAGGTGCTCACGGCTCCTGGCCTGCTCACCGACGACGCTCAGCTCGATCGCGCTCGCGAGAAGCTCGACGCCCAGCTTCAGAAGTTGATCGAAGACGGCGGCTTCAAGCTGCTCGCCTGGGGAGACGGCGGAAAGAACCGGGTGTTCTCCTCGACCGAGTTCAAATCGCCTGCTGACCTGGCGGGCAAATCGGGCTGGGCCGGGAAAGACAACGCCGTGTCGCTGGCTTATACCAAGGCTCTCGGCGCAAATCCGGTAAAGGTCGGAGCAGCCGGCGTGTTCCCTGGGCTCAAAGACGGCAAGCTCGAAGTCGTGCCAGCCTCCGCCATGGCTGCGGTTGCCTTCCAGTGGTACACCAAGCTCAACTACATGAGCTCGAGCAACTTCAACATCATCGTTGGCGGCTCAATCATCAGTAAGAAGGCGTTCAACGAGCTCAGCGAGCCCGACCAGAAGACCCTGCTCGACACTGCCAAACGCGCCGCCTCCAAGCTCGACCAAATCGTCGGCCGGGACGACGCTCGCGCGTATGAGACACTGCTGGGCAGGGGCATCACCGAAGTGGATGCGACCGCGAATCAGGCGGCCTGGAATGCCGCCGCGGAGAGGGCCCGCGCGCAGCTGGTCGAACGGGGCATATTCAGCAAGAGCCTCCTGAAGGCGGTCGAAGCAGCCTCCAAGTAGCGAATTCGAAGCTCGATTGGACTGGCCTAGACCTGACCCGGATCTCCTCGCAAAAGAAGCGTATTAAGAGGCTTTGAGCAGGCGCCGGCGGGAGGAGCGGCGGCGATGAAGTTTCAGGCGACGAGAGAGATGGTCGTGAAGACCTGCATCGAGTTGGCCGACAGGGGATACCTTGCGGCGACCGGCGGCAATGTCGCGTTGCGCGCAGACGAGAGGCATTTCGCGGTTACGCCCTCCGCGACCGATTACTACGCCATGAGCGCGGCCGACGTCTGTGTGGTTCGATTGTCCGACCAAGAGCAGGTCGAAGGTGAGCGAGAGGCGTCGGTCGAAGCCGGTTTGCACGCTCGAATTCTCTCGGCGCGTCCTGACTGCGGAGCAAGCATTCACACGCATCAGCCGGTCGCCAGCGCCTACACTCTCCTCGCAAAGCCGCTCGAAGTACGAGATAGCGTCCGCCAAGCCCTGCTTGGACACAGCATTCCCAGCGTACGCTATGCGCCCTCTGGCACCGCTCTGCTGGCGCGACGCGTTGCCCGCTCGGTAAGAGCGGACACGCATGCCTATTTGATGCGCAACCATGGCGCCGTGTGTGTGGGCAAAGATGAAACGGAAGCGATGACGCGAGTTGCCGCACTCGAATCGGAGTGCGCTTCCTTCTTTCTGAACCGCAGTGCAGCTCAGTCGGGCACGCTGGACGGGTCCGTCCGAGCGCTTGTAATCGCAACGCTGCTCCCCATGCTCGATGAATCCCTGACCCGCTTCGAAGACGTCATGAAGTCCGAGTCGAAGACGGCGTCATGACGGACGAATTCATGGAGCTGCTCACAAATGACGAGGCGAGGCTTCGTGCCGAGGCGCTGTTTGGAGGTCCCGGCGATTCCCTGTCACTACGGATGCCGGGACGCGAGGAGTTTCTGTTTGTGACCCCCGAGCGCTCTGATCCGCTGACGTTCCGTTTCCACGCGACGGGACTCGAGGCCGCCGACCTGCACGCGACGATCTATCGATCTCGCAAAGATGCAGGGGGCGTCTTGATCGGGCAGACGCCGTGGTCCACGGCCCTCGCGAGCATCGGAGCCAGGATACCGACGCTGTTCGATGAGCAGGCTCGCCATATCGGCTCGGCGGGCAGGCCAATCGCTGTGGAGCGCCATGCACGGCTCTTGAGAGCCCTCGAAGGTGGGGGTAACGTGGCCATCTACGGGGATCGGCGCATATGCATCGGAACGACGCCGAGTCGGGTCGTATTCAACGCCGAGCTCTTCGAGAAATGCGCGAAGGCCTTTGTCATCGCCCGCGTAGGCGGCGATCGGGTTCGGGAGCTCCCAGGCTGGATTCGGTACATCGCCGGCGCCCGTCTGCGAAGAGATCAGAAGCGTGCAGCCCTAAGCTACGCGGCCGGGCGAATACCGGAAGGCATGGACGCCTACTTCTAGGACGTGAGGAGCAAACATCGATGAAACCCGAATGTATTCTCGCAATCGATCTCGGCACCAGCGGACCCAAAGTGGCGCTCGTCACCACAGAAGGCGCGGTGCTGGCATCGGAAGTCGAGTCCACGGAGCTGTTCTTGAGTGACGGGGGCGGCGCCGAGCAAGACCCGGACGATTGGTGGCGAGCGATCATGACCGCGACCCGGCGGATCACCGATCGAGAGCTCGTTCCAAGGGAGCAAATCATCGCCGTCGCGGTAACCTCGCAGTGGGCAGGCACCGTTCCCGTGGACAGAGCTGGAAATGCAATCTCCCGAGCGATGATCTGGCTGGACTCGCGCGGCGCGAAGTACGTGCCCGAAGTCGCCGGGGGGCTGATTCGGATTCAAGGCTATGGCGCGTTGAAGCTCGAGCGCTGGATCCGCAAGACCGGCGGCGTTCCAAGCCTCGCCGGGAAAGAGCCGGTGGCGCACATCTTGTTTCTTCGCCATGAGCGCCCCGAGATCTACGAAGCGGCGTACAAGTTCATGGAGCCCAAGGATTATCTAAACCTGCAACTCACCGGTAGGTTCATGGCGACCGTTGACTCGATTGCGCTTCATTGGGTCACGAACAACCGTGACATCAACAAGATCAAGTACGACGATCGGTTACTCGCCCAAACGACCATTCCACGGGAAAAGCTCCCGGACCTCACCCGTTCCGTCGATGTGATTGGAACCCTGACGCCCACGGCCGCAGCCGAGCTCGGTTTGAACGAAGACACCAAGGTCGTCGGAGGGACGCCTGATGTGCCTGCGGCCGCGGTCGGCTCCGGTGCGGTCGGCGATTTCGAAGGGCACCTCTACGTCGGAACGTCTTCCTGGCTGACCTGCCACGTGCCATTCAAGAAGACCGACCTCATCCACAACATGGCATCGCTCCCATCCGCGCTGCCGGGGCGGTACTTCATTGGTAACGAGCAAGAAACCGCAGGCGCCTGCATGACGTGGCTCCGCGACAATGTGTTTTTCCGCGATGACGTCCTCGACCCGGGTGGGGCGCCCGAGGATGTGTTCGATCGCTTCAACCAACTCGCCGGAGAGGCGCCCGCGGGAAGCGACAAGGTGATCTTCACCCCATGGCTCTACGGCGAGCACACGCCGGTCGCCGACCATAACCTGCGCGCGGCATTCTCGAATCTTTCATTGAGAACGACTCGCGCCCACATGGTGCGCGCGGTCATGGAAGGTGTGGCCTACAACACCCGCTGGCTGATGGGCGGGGTCGAGTCGTTCATCGGCAGGCCGTTCGAAGCTATTCGGTTCATCGGCGGCGGAGCGAAGTCGCAGCTTTGGTGCCAGATCTTTGCAGACATTTTGGACCGTCCCATCGACCGTGTTGCCGACCCTCTTTCAGCGAACGTCCGCGGTGCTGCGTTCGTCGCGGCTGTGGGGCTTGGCAAGCTGGCTGTCGAGGACATCCCCTCGCGTGTTCCCATCGAAAAACGCTACACACCAGACCCCAGCAACAGGTCCATCTACGACGAGTTGTACAAGGCCTTCCTGGAAATCCAAAAGAACAACACGGCCATGTACAGTCGGCTCAACGGCTAGGCAGACCGCCGACGCTAGCGAAGCAGCCGGTGCTGCGGTACGGAGGGCTCATGGACATCAAAGACCTCGCGAACGTCAAGCTCGGCCCGCTCGAGCCTCTGGTCGCTCGCCTGTACCGCTATGCAAAGCGTTTTCCGATCGTGAGAAAAAAGCTCAACGCCGAGTATGCGCCGATCATGGACGAGCTCCGCAAGTCGGCGAAGCCTTACGACGGCCACGTAGAAACGCACGCGGACTTGCCGCCCGATGGAAAACCTCGAGCGGAGATCCTAGGAACGTTGCGGGATCTTGAACGACGCGAGGCGGACCGCTGGAAGGACGGCTACGTCTCGGGTGCTGTGTACCACGGCGATCCAGAGCACATCGCGTTTCTCAACGAGGCGTATTCGATCACCTCACAAACCAATCCTCTCCACTCCGACCTTTGGCCGAGCATCGCGAAATACGAGGCCGAAATCGTATCGATGACGGCCAACATGCTCGGCGCCAAACAGGCTCGGCCTGCTCAGGTCTGTGGGGCGGTCGCGAGCGGCGGTACCGAATCCATTTTGCTCGCCATGCGCAGCTACCGGGACTGGGCGCACGAAACGAAAGGGATTACCTCCCCGGAGTTGCTCGTGCCGATCACCGCGCATGCGGCGTTCGACAAAGCCGCGCAGTACTTCGGCATCAAGCTGGTGAAGGTCCCGGTCGGTTCGGACTACCGTGCGGACGTCACCGCAACGAAGAAGGCGATCACTCGGAACACCATCTGCATCGTCGGGTCGGCGGTGTCGTTTCCGCATGGTGCGATCGATCCAATCGAAGAACTTTCGGAGCTCGCCCTCAAACGCGGAATCGGTTTCCACACCGACGCCTGCCTCGGCGGCTTCATTCTGCCCTGGGCCGAGAAGCTCGGCTATGACGTTCCACCCTTCGACTTCCGCCTCAAAGGCGTCACATCCATGTCCGCCGACACTCACAAATACGGCTACGCGGCAAAAGGTACGAGCGTCGTGCTCTACCGCGACCCGGGACTCCGCCACTATCAGTACTACACGGTCGCGGACTGGCCTGGCGGGCTCTACTTCTCGCCCACGTTTGCAGGGAGCCGTCCGGGCGCGCTCAGCGCGGCTTGCTGGGCGGCGATGGTGTCGATGGGAGAGAGCGGCTACCTCGATGCAAGCCGCCGGATCCTGGAGACGGGGGAGAAGATCCGAGAAGGCATCCGGACGATTCCACGGCTCCATGTCCTCGGCGACCCTCTCTGGGTGATCGCTTTCGCGTCCAACGACGTCAACATCTACAGCGTGATGGAGTTCATGACCAAGCGTCACTGGAACCTCAACGGCCTGCACAAGCCGGCGAGCGTCCACCTCGCGATCACGCTTCGACATACGCAACAGGGAGTCGCCGAGCGCTTTCTCGATGATCTTCGCGCTGCTGTCGCTCACGCCCTGGCTCATCCCGATGAAGAAGAAGGGATGGCGCCGGTCTATGGCATGGCCAGCACGGTCCCCGTCCAAGGCGTCGTTACCGATTTGCTCGAACGATACCTTGACGTTCTATATGAAGTTTAGAAGATAGCGCGGGGGCAGTATGCAAATGCTAGAACTCTATCGATCGACCGATCCTCTGACGACGGCACTCTGGGCGGCCGGCGGCCTCGCGCTTCTCTGCTGGCTCCTCTCGCTCGCCACGAAAGAATACTCCTGGGTCGACCGTCTTTGGTCGGTCACGCCGCCGCTCTTCTCGATCCACTTCGCAGGCTACGTCGGGTTCAGCGATGCACGTCTAAATTTGATGGCCGCGCTCACCGTGCTTTGGGGCGTGCGCTTGACGTACAACTTCGCGCGCAAGGGCGGTTACAAGGCTGGCGGCGAGGATTATCGCTGGGAGGAGATTCAAGCGAAGATCGGACCGGTGTGGTTCCAGGTCTTGAACGCGACCTTCCTCGCGCCTTTTCAGAACTACCTTCTCTTGTTCATCGTCGTGCCCTCCTACGCGGCCTATCAACTGGCGGGCACGCCGCTCAACGCGCTCGACTACGCCGCTGCGATCGCCTTCATCCTGTTCTTCATCGGCGAGTCCGTGGCGGACCAGCAGCAATGGACGTTCCAGACCGCGAAGTACGCGGCGATTGCGCGAGGCGAAACCCCAGAAGCCGGCTTCATCACGACCGGTCTATTTCGATACTCTCGGCACCCGAATTTCTTCTGCGAGCAGGCGATCTGGTGGAGCTATTATCTGTTCTCGATCGCAGCCGGCGCCGGCTGGCTCAACTGGACCATCGCCGGCGCCGCGGTTCTTTCGCTTCTCTTCCAAGGCTCTACCGGTCTCACCGAGAAGATTTCTGCTCGGAAGTACCCCACGTATGCGCAGTACCAGAAGTCGACCAGCCGCCTGATGCCCTGGTTCCCGAGGCCGGGCTAGGCTTGATGCCCATCATGTGCAAAGCTCCGCGCTGCCGGGGCTTTTGAAGGAGAACGAGGGATGATGAGAATTTCGAAACTAACGTTGATCGCTGTGCTGACTGGCACGCTTGGCTTGGTGGGTTGCAGCGATGACAGCAGCTCCACGGATGGCAGTGGCGGCACCGCGGGTAGTGGCGGCACCGCAGGTAGCGGTGGCGAAGGCGGCGCAGGTGGATCAGAACCAGCGGCCGCCTGCGACGCAGGCCCACTGACCACAACCGCCGACACCGTGATCGGTGAGGGAGAATTGGCATGTGTGGCCACCCTTCCCTTCGGCCTCACGATCAAGCTCGCCGCCACCCCCACCGCGCCCATCCAGAGTGGCGCGAACGAGTTCGATCTTCAGGTCGAGATCGCCATCGACGCGGAGACCGTGAATAGCGTCGTCGATCTAGCCCAAGAGGTCACCGTCACGTCGTCGGTCAGCACCATCGATGCGACGGCGGGTGACGCCAATCCGACGCCCTTCGACCTCGACGACGCCGCGGTTCCCTGCACGCTTGCGCTCGTGAGGGATCAGGCGGCGGTGATGGTTACGACCATCGACGCCAACTCCTGGACCTTGGACGACGGCGGCACTCTCACGCTGACCCTCGAGGCGATCACCGAGTCGGTGGAAGCGCTTGGGCTTCCCGTCGAGCTGTCGACGGAAGGCGCCGAGCCGTCCTGTAACTTCGTCGGTGATATGCCGACGGTGAGCTTCTCGGTAATGAACTAACGACACCCAGTGTCACGCGTCGACGAGCCCCGCCGGTCCTGCCGTCGGGGCTCGTCGCGTTTAATGGCCTAGCGAATGCGCCGGTGTTCGAGGCTTGGCACCGCCTTACGGACCTTCTCGACATACGCCGGCTCGATCGCAGCGACAGCCACGCCTTCACCTTCCCCGCATTCGGTGAGGACGGTGCCCCAGGGGTCGGCGATGAGCGCGTGGCCGTAGGAGCGCCGCTGGCCATAATGGTGTCCCGTCTGCGCGGCAGCCAGAACATAACATTGCTGCTCGATCGCCCGCGCGCGAAGGAGGACATGCCAATGATCCTTACCGGTGGTGAGGGTGAACGCCGCCGGAATGGCCAGGGCGATGGCGCCTCGATCGACGAGCTGGCGGTAGAGCTCGGGAAAGCGCAGGTCATAGCAGACACTGAGCCCGAGCGTCCCAAATGGCGCATCGGCGACGACGGCGTCCGAGCCGGGCTCCACGGTTTGCGACTCGAGGAGCCTGGTGCCGTCCGGCAAGTCGACATCGAAGAGGTGGATCTTTCGGTAGACCGCGGTGATCGAACCGTCGGCCCGCATGTAGATGCACGTGTTGCGAACCTTCCCCGGCGTTTCGCTTTTCTCCCAGAAACCACCGTAGACGACATCGACTCCCGCATTGGCGGCAGCGTCCCTGCAGCGGTCGAGAATCGGTCCGCCGTCGTCGAGCGATTCGGCGATGCTGGCCTTCCCCTTCTCGGGGCCCAAGTACGAAAAGCATTCGGGGACGAGCACCATCTCGGCGTCTCGATTGGCCGCCTCGCCGACGAGGCGGTGAACGGTTTCCATGTTGGCGTCGACGTCTGCGGTAGAAGTCATTTGCAGGACGCCTGCCATCACCCGCTTCGACTCGCTCAATGTGAAAACCTCCGCATCGACACGTTCATCAACAAGCCTAGGCCCAACATGGTCGAGAGCAAGCTCGACCCGCCGTACGAGAACAGAGGCAAGGTCATCCCGACGACGGGCAGCAGCCCCGAGACCATCCCAAGATTGACCACCGTTTGCCAGAATATCATGGCGCCAACGCCAACGGCGACCACCGCACCGAAACGGTCCTTGGCTTGAGACGCTATCCGCAGCGTCCAAAGCACCACGAACACGTAGAGGCTGATCAGAAGCACCGCCCCCAAAAAACCGTGCTCCTCCGCCCAGACAGGGAACGGGAAATCGGTGTGCTGGTCGGGGAGAAAGCGAAATCGGGTCTGGGTGCCCTGGGTGAAGCCTTTGCCAGTGAGCCCACCGCTTCCAATCGCCACCAGCGACTGGTGGGTGTGCCAGCCCGAATCGAGGAGATCGGTCTGCGTCCCTCCCAGCCGGTCCCAAAAGGCCGTGATTCGCTCCTTTTGGTAGTCCTTCAAGAGGTAGAACCAGGTCACCGGAGCCGCGACCACGAACGTGGCAAGCAGCGTGACTACCGAGCGCATCTTGAGCTGGGTCAGCATCATGAGGCTCGCGAAGATGAACGCGAGGACCATGGCGGTGCCGAGGTCGGGCTGAAGAAGAACCAGCCCCATCGGCAGCGCGAGGATCAGCCCGGGGATGATCAAATCAACGAGCGTGCGGCCGCCCGTCTTCGTGTCGTGGTGCAGGTACTTGGCAAGCGCGATGATGAGGCCGATCTTCATCAGCTCACTTGGCTGCAACGAGAACCCGCCAAGCGCGATCCAGCGTGTCGAGCCGCGGACACTGTGGCCGAGAACGAACACCAGGATCAGCGCGAGGATGCAACCTCCGTAAATCACCCAGCCATAGCGCTCGAAGTGACGGTAATCGATGGCGACGGTCAGCGCCGCGACACCGAAACCAAGAATCAGCCAATAGAGCTGCTGTGCGTACGCATCCGAGGTCGTGCCACCGTCAGTCGCGCTGTAGAGGTTGAGCACTCCGAACAAGGCGATGGTCGACACCGCGATGAAAAGGGGCCAATCGAAGTCATCGCGGATGGTTCTGCCGATCGCCATCTCTTACTTGGCCTCCGCGGGCTCGATCTCACCCAGGTACTGCTGCATGACCGAGGTGGCAATCGGCGCTGCGCTCGCGCCGCCCGATCCACCGTGCTCGACGAGCACCGCAAAAGCCACCTGAGGATCCTCGGCAGGGGCAAAACCGGCAAACCAGCCGTGCGAGCGGTCGAGGTACCAGGCACTCGACGATTCTTCGGAACGCCCCTTGCGGCTGACGACTTGAGCGGTGCCAGTCTTGCCAGCCACGCGCACGCCGTCTTTGTTATGCGCCCGGTATGCCGTGCCGGATTCATCCCCGACCACGTCGATGAGCGCGCGGCGCATCAGGTCGAGATGCTCCGGCGCGACTCCGACCGCCCGCTTCATTCGTGGCTGGAAGGTCTCGGAGAGGGAGCCGTCCGGCGACCTCACGTTTTGGACTACCTGCGGCTCGTACAAGCTGCCTCCATTGGCGATGGCCGCGTACGCAAGCGCGAGCTGAAGAACGGTCACGCGGGTGTTGCCCTGCCCGATCGCGGTGTTGAGTGTGTAGCCAATGCGAAACTTACCGTAATGCTCCGCATACCATTCGCGCGTCGCCAAGAAGCCTTTGGCCTCGCTGTTGACGCCGATTCCGGTGCGCTCTGCGAATCCAAACGCCTTCGCGTAACGATTGATTCGCTCGAGGCCGACCTCCTCGGCGAGGACCCAAAAGTACACGTTACAGGATTGGACGACAGAGTCGTAGAGGTCCACCCATTCGTGCCGCTTGTTGCATCGAAATTTCTGGCGACCGATCTTGAGCGATCCGAGGCATTCGACGCGTTGCATCGGGTCGACGACCGCGTCCTCGAGCGCGGCCAGTGCCGTGAACGCTTTGAAGGTCGAGCCAGGGAAGTAGGTTTCGTACATGGTCTTGTCTATTAAGGGCCGAAATGGGTCACCGGTGAGCTCCGCGTAGCGCTTCGTGCTGAGTCCGCTGCTCATCTCGTTCGGGTCGTACACTGGCTTCGAGTAAAGCGCGCGGACGGCGCCGGTATGAATGTCGATGACGACCGCCGCCCCCGAAGGATAAGGCCGAAACGCACGGTCAAAGGCCTCCATCAGCTGCATGTCGAGGGTCAGCTGGATGTCATGGCCAGGGACGGGCGGCTTGAGCATCTCGACCTCGAGCGAGTCGGGCCGTGTTCCTTCGAGGGATTTGCCTCGGGCGTCGACCACCAGCCTTCGAAAGCCGCGCGACCCTTTGAGCAAGGCCTCGTAGCGCTTCTCGAGCCCGCTGCGGCCGATTCGATCGCCGGGGTGATACGTGCTCGGGTCGGCTGCACGCTTCATGTCCTCCGCATTGACCTCGTTCAGGTATCCGATCAGATGCGCACCAAGAGTGGCGTACGGGTAATCGCGAAGCGGAACGGTCACGATGTCGAGCGCCGGAAGCTCCGCCAGGTGGGTCTCCAGGGCTGCGAGCTGCTCGCGATCGATATCGCGGAACAGCTCGAGCTGGTGGCTGCGCCGGCTGAGCGGGATCCGGTCCAGGCGCGTTTGGAGCGCAGCCCGGTCTTCCTTGCTCAGGTCCATCAGCGACGCGATGCGATCCAGGTCTTCGGGCGGGAGCAATCGCGGGGTCGTGAAGACGTCGTAGGAAGGCCGATTCGAGGCGACGATGCGGTCTGCGATGTCTCGAATGACGCCCCGGGTGGCATGAAGCTCCAGGGTCTTGGTGATGTTCTGCTGTGCAATGCCCGACCAACGATCGCGCTGGAAGAGCTGAACCTGGGCGACGCGGACGATGATGCCGCCAAACACCAGGACGACGAAGAGTGCCATCCAGCGATACCGCTTTCGAAACTCGCCGACTTCTCTTCTTTGAGAGAGTGTGATCATGTTGGCGCCCGCTCGGATTCGGGGTCGACCCAGCGAACCAAGGCAAAGAGAATCGGTGCGAGCAGTGCCGTGGCGAACGCGGAGGCGAAGAGGGCAAGGGCCAAGGTTCCGCCACTTCGAGCGATGCCCCCGGGCGTGAATCCCCGAATCAGCTCGAGCAGGCCTCCGAGGAGCACGGTCAGCACGAAGCTGAGCACCATCTCGAAGACGATGCCTCGAAACGAAAGAAGGTACCCGAGCAGCCAGGCGGTGAAATAGCCGACGACGAATACAAAGGTGTGCAGCCCGAGCGGGTTCCCGGTGAAAAGGTCGTAGAGATAGCCGATGGCAAAGGCGGTCAGGGCGCCGCGAAGCAAGCGAATGCCTGGCGCGGTTGCCAGTGCGAAGACGAAGGGAAGGCCGAAGTAGGGCGAGAACGGATAAGGGGCGAGCAGCCTCGAGAAGACGGACTGGAGAAGCAGGATCGCGAAGGCGACCAACACGATGATGATGCTTCCTCGCGCGCCCTGCATGCTCGCCACCCTAAAGGGCGCCCGGGTCCTTGGGCCCGGACGTGAGGATCAGCACCTCGTCGAGCCTCGTGAAATCCACGGCGGGAGTCACTTCGCCTTGCTGTTGGAGGCCAAGCTCCTGGCCGCCGACCTTGCTGATGTATCCGATCAGGATCGATGCGGGGAACTTCTTTCCGAGGCCCGAGGTGAAGACCTCATCCCCAACCGCTACGCGGTCGTCCATGCGGTCGAATTGTATGCGACAACGATAGCGGCCGCGTTCGCCGAGCCCTTCGATTCGCCCGCGGGCGCGGCTTTCACCGACCACGACATCGACACGGCTTTCTGGATCGATCGTCAACAACACGTCCGCAAAGCGACCCGACACGCGTCGAATCTGTCCGACGAGCCCCTGGTTGGCGACCACCGGCATACCGGCGTGCACACCGGCTTGCTCACCCCGATCAATCGCAAGCCGAACGACCCGAAACGAAGGTGAGATGTCTTTGGCGATCACGCGGGCTGTCATCGACTCGGTCGCCAAGCGTTCCCGCAAACCCAAGAGCGACTCCAACTCTCGAACTCGTTGCACGTCGGACCGGAGGACCCGCATCTCCCGCTGCAGCCGATCGTTCTCGGCCCGCAAGTGATCGTTATCGCTCTTTACGTCCAGCAAGTAAACGTAGTCTTCGACGATACTCGTGACGCCGTCGGCCGCCCACTCGGCGACGTATTGAACCGGTCCGCTCACCTGGAGCAATGCGCGATCGAGCCAGGAGAGCTCCGATGGGTCTCGAAGGTTGGCGCGCAAGAACACAGCAGGGACGATCAATAGGGCGAGCAAGATGGCGGCATCTCGAATTGTCTGGAAGTAGTTCATCGCCGCGTCCCTGCTCGTCGCGCTACGCGATCGTCACCTCACGGAGAAGATCCAAATGGTCCAGCGCCTTGCCGGAACCGAGAACGACGGCGGACACCGGATCGTCCGAAACCATCACGGGAAGCCCTGTTTCCTCGCGTAGAAGCACGTCGAGGTTCTTTAGCAGCGCGCCGCCGCCGGTGAGCACGATGCCCTTGTCGACGATGTCGGCCGAGAGCTCGGGCGGGGTTCGTTCGAGCGCCATCATGACCGCTTCGATGATGGCGTTGATCGGTTCGGTGAGCGCGTCGCGAATCTCGTCGGCATTGACGATCACCGTCTTCGGGACTCCGGCGACCATGTCGCGACCCTTCACTTCCATCGTCGCGGCTTCACCGTCCGTATAGGCGGTACCGATGGTGCACTTGACGCGCTCGGCCGTCTGCTCGCCGATCAACAGGTTGTACTTGCGCTTGAGGTACGCGATGATCGCTTCATCCATCTTGTCGCCGCCGACTCGAACGGATTGCGAGTACACGATTCCGGCAAGCGAGATGACGGCCACTTCGGTGGTACCACCACCGATATCGACGACCATGTTGCCACTTGGCTCGGTGATTGGCAGGCCTGCGCCAATTGCCGCGGCCATGGGCTCTTCGATCAGGAACACCTCTCTGGCGCCCGCGCCCTCGGCGCTCTCTTTGACCGCGCGCTTCTCGACCTCGGTGATTCCAAACGGTACGCAAATGATGATGCGTGGCTTGACGAGCGTTCTGCGATCGTGGTGCGCACGGGCGATGAAGTAGCGAAGCATCGCCTCGGTGATGTCGAAGTCCGCGATGACGCCGTCGCGCAGCGGGCGGACCGCGCGGATCGAGCCGGGCGTTCGGCCAAGCATCTCCTTGGCTTCCTTGCCGACTGCCAGGACCCGCTTCCCGCCGCGCGGGTCCGCCTGGACCGCGACCACGGACGGCTCGCAGGACACGATGCCCCGGCCCTTGACGTAAATCAGGGTGGTCGCCGTGCCCAGATCGATGGCGAGGTCGTTCGAAAATAGGCCGTAGAACCAGTCGGTGATCATGGGTGTGAGCGGGGTCCCAATGGAGAACTTGCAGGAGAACTAGAGAGAGAATTCCCCACCATTTCCAAGGGCTTCAGAGTGCAGGCCGGTTGCATGTATCAGCTTGGTTTGGGCGTTTCAAGCAAGGTGGTGTCGCATCGCCGACGGCTATCCTACACCGTCATACAGATGATCATCGCCAATCGATTTGGGCCCAGGCCAAGAAACTGAGTAGCCTTTAGGGGTCCTGAACAGACGGAGGGTGATTGCGTCAGAGACAACAGGTATCGAAAGCCGCTCAACGCGGGGCGGAAGCGGCCGAGCTCGTGGACCGAGCCAAGCGTGGGGACTTGAACGCCTTTGATGAGCTGGTGCGAAAGTACCGCCCGCGTGTGTACGCACTGGCGCTCCATCTCACGGGTCAGGCGAGCGACGCGGACGACAT
>JAOTXX010000086.1 GCA_029862185.1 Myxococcales bacterium | reverse complement strand
AACGACTGGATCAGCTTGTGGTGGGCGCAGGACAAGTGGTTCTGGTCGAAACCCGTTCTGCTCTTCTGGATGGAAGCCTTGAGCATGGGCTTCCTCGGCGTGGACTTCATGCCCGACGCGAATCCGGCTCACCCGGAGTGGGCGCTTCGTTTGCCGACGCTCCTGATGAGCCTAGCGGCGCTGGCAGCGATCTACGCGACGGTTCGGCGCTCCTTCGGCCCACGCGCAGGCGTCCTCGCCACCCTGGTGACCGCAACGATGCCGCAGTTCTTTTTCATCTCGCACCAGGCGATCACCGACCTGCCCCTGGTCGCCGCCATCACGATCGCGGCCTGCTGCCTCCTCGTTGCCATCGACCAAGATCCGGAGCGTGAGGCAAACGGGTTTCAGCTCGGGCCTTGGACGCTCTCCCTTCAGCACCTGGTGCTGTTTGCAATCTTTCTGCTCGTTCTTCCCCAAGCGATGTACCTGATCTCTCGCAACATCTCCTGGGTGGAGGGCCACGGCCTGATCGCCCACGTCGACCGATTCCTCTACGGCTCGGCAGGTAATCTGGACGTCCCTGGCAACCCGGCCCCGCGCGATCAGACCCCAGCCTTCCGCGGCCTGGCCGGTCAACCGTTTCTGCAGGGCGCCCTTTGGCTGACACTGCTTGCCGGGGTGGCGCTCATTCTTCGCAAGGAGCGACGCGTCCGCCCGCTCCTGATGTACGGTTTCTACTTCTTCACCGCGATTGCCTTCATGACCAAAGGCCTGCTCGGGATCGCCATCCCCGGAGCGATCGCTCTATTCTACCTGCTCGCCTCGCGGCGTTGGTCGCTGCTCGGCAAGGGCGAGCTTCGCGTCGCCACCGGCGTGTTGATCGTGACCACGGTGAGCATGCCCTGGTACCTGGCGATGTACGTCCGGCACGGCCCCGCATTCACCAATCGGCTCTTGATTCACGACCACATCAACCGGCTTGCCAGCGGAGTGCATGGCGACACAGGGACAATCGCGTACTTCGCCGGTCAACTCGGCTACGCCACCTTCCCATGGATCGCCCTGATCCCGGCGGCGCTGATGGTCGGGCTTTGGATGCGCTCTCGGTCGGAGCGTGATGCCCGAAGCGAGGCCCTGCTCTTCCTGGCGATGTGGCTTCTTTCCTCGTTTGTGCTTTTCAGCGCGATGGTGACCAAGTTTCACCACTACATCCTCCCTACGATCGTGCCCGCAGGGATTCTCGTCGGGATCGCCGCGGCACAGTGGTGGGGCCCGAACAAGCCGAGGGCGACCCTGCTCGCAGCGGGCGCAGCGTTGTGCGCGATTCTCGGCTTTGCCTGGCTGACAGGAGATCCCCGAGGCGTCGTCCCTGCCGGTGCAATTCAGATCGAAGACTGGGTGCTGCAGCAAGCACGACCACTCGGAGCCGGCGCGCTGCTCGTTCTCGGCGCCGTGCTCGCAGCGTTCGCGCGCTCGGAGATTGCGCGAGCCGAAACCAAGCTGACCCCTCCAAGCTGGGGCACCGCCCTCGGCGTCGCCTTGCTCCTTGGAGCCTGTCTCGTTGCGTTCGTGGGACGTGACCTGAGCTGGTCGACTTCCGCGAGGCCTCAGGGGAACGAGCGACTGATCCATTTGTTCATCTACAACTACGGGCGGCTCTGGCCCGAGCACCTGGACTATCAGGCCATCCTCACGGGCTTCGCGATCGCGGCGGGCGTGACCAGCGCCGCGTCGGCCTTTCGATACTGGCGTTCGGTCGCGACCCGCGCCCTGGTCGCGGTATCGGTCCTGTTCTGCGCTTGGGGCTTGAATGTCTACATGGTCGACCTCTCGGACCATTGGGGGATTCGCGATTTGGCCAAGCGCTACTACGAGCTCCGGCAAAGCCCGGACGAGCCATTGGTCGCCTGGCAGATGAACTGGAAGGGGGAGAACTTCTACACGGGGAATCGCGTCTACGTCTTCGCTGAAACCGACAACAAACGGATTCGCGAATGGCTCGACGACAACGAGGGCAGGACGGCCTATTTCGTCCTCGAGCACAAGCGGCTTCAGAGCTTTCGGAAGCTGGTTCCCAAACGAGAGGTTCGGGAACTGTCGACCAAGCGGGACTCCAACAAGTTCCTTCTGATCGAGCTTGAGATCTGATCCCAAAACGGGATAGAATTCACCCGCTTGTGGGTTTTGGACGTACTGAACACCAAAAACTGGACCGATTTTCAGTACTGAGCGATCCTCTGGGTCCAATGGTAGATCACGACGAAAAACTAGGCTGGCGTCTGCTCGAGACGCTTTACGAGCTCGGCCGCGCCGACATCGACGCGGACCCTGAGGTGCTTGCAACCTGGCTCCCTGTTCCGCAAACCCGCGTTCAGGAGCTCTTGCTGCGGCTCGACGCGCAGGGCCTGGTCGATGCGAAACGCTGCCGGCTTTCGATGCAGGGGCTGGTGCTCGCGGTCTCGATGCACGGCGCGCAGAAGCTGTCACGGCAGTCCTTCGCCGCTTGACCTGCCTTGACAGGCTGGGGCCCAACCACTATCTCGCCCTTTCTTCAGCGGAAGTGGCGGAATTGGCAGACGCGCATGATTCAGGTTCATGTGTCCGCAAGGACGTGGAGGTTCGAGTCCTCTCTTCCGCACCCGGCGCGTTGTAGTCTCCACTGGTGTATCTACGAGGACATCGAACCGACGGTGTACTTGGCCCCTTTTAGGGGCCTGCGTACTGCACCTGGAATCTGGCAGCTACGCGGACTTCGTCCGCTTCGCTTTGCCATATTCCAGTCACACGCGAGTCCTCTTAAGCCGCGCGTGCCTGTTGCTGAGGGTGCTCGCGTCGGGTTGAGGGGCGCGTAGGTTGTCGCTGGGGGCCGGGCTGGGGGGCTAGGTCTGCATTCTTTTCATAGAGGGTGCAGGTTGTTTATAGCTGAGGGGGGTTTGAGCTCGCTGGTTTTGTTTGATTTCAGCTAGTTAGCGGGGCTCCAACTTCGGTACGGGAGTTGCATCTACAGCGGACGTGGATGGAAATCATAGAAATCGGCGCGAGGGGCTGACGCTGGTGGAGCTCATGGTCGTCTTGGTGGTCATGGGCGTGCTGGTGAGCGCCGCCCTGCCGAACATCGGCGACGGTTTCGCCGACCGGCGTGTCGCGATGGTGGCTCGGGATGTCTCGTCGCTGTTCCAGCGTGCACGTTACATGTCGATGGCGTACGGCCGCGCGCACCAGGTCGTCTACGAAAACGACGGCGGCACCGGCCTCGCCAACGGCAACCCGTACGCGTTCGAGACCCTGCGCGGCACCAGCGGTGGTTGCGCGCTGACCAGCTTCGAGAACGTGGGCGGCACGGTGCTCGCCGACATGGACTGCGGCGCCAACTGGCGCTGCGTCGATAGCGTGTACCCCGACACCTACGATTCAGACCCTGGCGACTCCGATCTCATTCGGGTCGACGGGCACAACTACGCCACGTTTTGCTACGAGGCGGGCTCCAACAACCAGGTGTTCGTCGACTCGGTCTTGTTCTCGAACTGGCAGGTCAACCCCGTGCAGTCCGGGTTCGGGTTCCTGGTCTATCGCCAAGTCGACGGCCACGCGATCGGCGTCACGCGAAAAGTATTTGTTCCGTCCGGAACCGGAACACCACGGATACTGCGATGAACCACCTCGGCAAAACCACACAGGCAGGTTTCACTCTCGTCGAGGTCATGATCGCCATCGGTGTCATGACTATTGGCTCGCTTGGCATCCTGGCCATGCACCAGGGCGTGGGTCAGGCGAACCGGACGGCTCTCGAGATGAACACCGCATTGGCGATCACCGAACGCTGGGTCGAACGCGTCGAGCGCGATGCGCTCTCCTGGACGGAGCGGGGTCTCAATAGCAGCTCTCTCGCCGCAACGTACCACCTTTCGGGACTCGCCGGCACGGCCTCGGCTACCGACTGGTTCAGGCCTACGCCGCCGTCGGGAGAATCTTTCGATTTCGATTACTTCGGTGGGGACATCGTCACCGGCAATCCAAATCCACAGAAATACTGCACCAACCTGCGTCTTAGTTGGCTCCGGCAGGGAAGCTCGGCGCGGGTCGACATCCGAGTCTTCTGGTTTCGCGAGGGCTACATGCCCGGCGGCGCGACGCACCCGAACTGGGTGAGCGGCTCCGCGTTTCGAAGCGCGGATTGCGACGCCGCAACCGCAGACGGCTGGGGCCTCAACACGGCGATGCTCCCGCCGAATATCGATGTGGTGTTCGCATCGACCGTCGTGACCTGGCTGAGGAGGGAAGGAACGTGAGAAAGAGCGGATTCACTCTCATTGAGCTCATGGTCGCGATGGTCGTAGGCCTCACCGCCATCACGTCGGTCTACAGCCTTGGGGCCGCGATGAGCGAACAGTTCTACGAAGAGCAACGCACCGCGACCTCGCAAGGCTCGTCGCGCGCCGCGATCATGGAGCTCCGCCGCGATATTTCTCGAGCCGGGCTCTTCGGCTCGCCCAACGCCCAGAGCGAGTCCCGCTGCGAGGCGAGTCTGCCCGAGCTCCCCAAGCTCGGCGGCGGCAACATCACCATGGGCGCCTTTCAGTACTACCCGGATGCGGACCTCGCGGTCCTCGACCCAGCCGGCGACAACGCTGGAAGAGTGGGCGCCGACCGTCTTCGCATTCTCACCAGCCTCTACCTCACCGACCAGCTCCTCGTCGATTCCGTGAGCCCCGAGGGGACGACCGTCATCTTACAAACCAGCAATCAGGCGTACCGCCGGACCTTCGCCTGGGGTCAGGCGGCGGGACCGTTCACCGGGTCCACGCCGGACTACCTCGACGGTAATCTCGGCTGGGATGCGGCCTGGGGCGGTGAGGCGGCGAGCTGGAAAGGCATCGGCCAAAAAGGAGCGCGTGCGTTCCAGACCGGTTCGGTCCTCCACATCGAATCGCCCGAGGGATACCACTTCTTTCGCACCGTCTTTGGCAAGGCGGACAACACACAGAATGAAGTGCGCCTCCTCGTCAACCCGGCGCTGCCGGTCGCCAGCGCGTGCCTTCCTGGCGCAGGCGAGGGCTCGACCGTCGCACCGCTGCAATGGGTCGAGTACGCGCTGGTCGACCCATTCGATGCCGCGACAGTCGGCGCCAACTTCATGGATTTCGGAGAGCTCTTTTTCTTCGACCTCGAGGGCACGAACCCCTTGATCACGACTGATTTCGAGAACGCTGGCAAAGAGGCGCTTCGAGAGAAGCGCAACGTCGTGCTGGTGCGGCGCATCTTGAATCCGGCGGACGGAACGGTGAGGCCCAACACCACGCAGGTGCTTGCCGAGTTCGTCAGCAACTTCGAAGTCTCGTTCCTCATCGACCGCAACTCCGGAACGACTCTGGCGCCGGACATCGTCGCCGAGACCGATATCAACGACGATCCCCAGCAGGTCCGTTCGGTTCTCATCGACTTGGGAATCCGCAGCCCGCTCGAAGACCCCTCGATTCCCTACTCCGCGGTGACAGCCGCGAACACGCGATTTGAGGTGGACCCCGACGAAAAGGGCTCTGCGCGTGTGCGCCACATCCGCATCGAGATTCCGGTGATGAGCGTGGCAAGGAGGAACCTCTGATGAAGCATCCTCGCAAGGAAGAGGGCGCCGTACTTTTCGTCGTCTTGATGATCGTTATGGTCGGCACCGCCAGCGCGCTCTTCTCGGCCACGACTGTGTCACACGAGGTCCGAGGCACAGGGTTTGCCCGCCAGCAGCTGCAAACCCGATACGCCGCCCGCTCCGCCTTGATCGGCGCGCTCGAGTGGTTCGACATCTTCGGCCCGGAGGCGGTCCGCGACATCGTGCAGACCCGCGGCGCTACCGACGCCAAGCTCTTCACCTGTGTCGGCGATGGGGTGACCTCCCCGAAGAGCTGCTACCCGGAACCCCCATTGGCCGGCAACCGCCGGGCCTATCGGCTTTACGAGGAGCACTTTGGCGCGCTGATCGAGCCTGACGGCAGCGGCAACTTCAAAAACCCGCCCGTCGACGCCGATGCCGTCTTCGGAGGCGGCTCCGCCTACACCCCGGCGTTCGTGATCGACCTCTATGACGAGCACATCGTGAACAAGCTTCCGCCCGGAGCGGCCGCTCAGGGCGGCACCAAATTCAAATACATGCGCACGACCATGACGGCTCGCGGTCGCGCGCAGGTAGGAGACGGGACCGTCGATGCCGCCGAAGTCGAGGACGGCGGACGGCAGTGGAACGAGACGGGCGCGGACATGCGCGCGTACATCATCAGCGGGCCATTCATTTCGGGGTCATGATGAGATTTTGGCTACACATCACTTTGCTTGGCTTATTCGTGGCTTCCCTCGGTCCGAGCGCGGGGGTTTCAGCGCAGAGCCCCGACATTCGCAACATTCGGCCGCACGTGATGCTCCTGGTGGACACATCGGGCTCGATGGAGCGAAAGCCGAACTGCATCTGCTCGACGCCGGCATGCCTCGAGTGCCTTCCCGTCTGCGGGGCCGGCACCTACGAGCAGAACCGCTGGTCGGTCGTCGCACAGGCGCTAACCGGCGAGTTCACTCCGTACGAGTGCAATTCCGACCTCCGAATTGGCGGCATCTACACGGGTCAGTACGACGAAGGTTACTTCCTGCCGCACATTCAGCTGCCTCAGGAGATCCCGGCCTATGCTGGCTCCCAGAGCGCGAACGGCGTCCTCGATACCTACATCGAGCGGATCAAGTTCGGCCTGATGACCTTCGACTCGATCGGCACCCTGAACGACAGGCCTCCGCTGGTCAGCCAGGCGGACTTCCTCGCTGCACCGTTTCCGGCCGAATCGTCGGGAACCAAGGGGATGTACTCGTACGCGGCGGACAGGCCGTATTCCTTCCCGGGCGCCCTGACGACCTTCATGCTCAACAGCGGCGCACGCTCGCCCTCCGCGCCCGAAGGCGGTTTGGTCACCGTCGGCGCGGACAGCACCGCATCGATGGCCAACACGAACGCCGCGATTCAGGCGACGGTGCTTGGCGACAGCGGGCTAGGCAAAAATCCTCTGCGCCCCTACGGCTCCACCCCCACGGCCGGGCTCGTCACCGACCTCGAGTACTTTCTTCAGACCGACCCGGACATCCTTCAAAAGACGGCCGATCCAGGTCCGGGCGATCCCTACTACGGCTGCCGCCCGCGAAGCGCCGTCCTCATCACCGACGGTTTCCCCAACGGCGACATGCGGGGGAACCCGGTCAACTGCCAAGCCTTGGGCAACCCCGTGGGCGCGACCGGCTGTCCCTTCGAAGAGGTCGCCGACACCGTGGCCGCGATGGTCTCATCGGGCGATCTAAACAAGTTCTACGTGATTGGCTTCGCACTCGATGGAGACGCCGCGAAGGTGGCCGCCGTCGAGGCGCTGCTGAACGACATTGCTTCGGTGGGAGACACGACGGAGGCCTTCCTGGTCGCCGACCGCGCCGAGCTCGTCACCGCATTGAGCTTCATTTTCAACGAGCAAAACGCGGGCGCGACCAGCCGAACCGCACCGGTGTTCACCGGCGCCTCACCAGGACTCCTCGAGTCGGAGTTCATCTCCGGTTTCAATGCGTCCTTGGACCCGACCGACCCCTGGGACGGCATCCTGGAGCGCAGGCGCTTCCTTTGCATCGACGGCTTGCCCGAACCCCAAGACGTCGAAGCCAGAGATCGCTTCCACGAACTCCTGAACGCGCAGAGCACGGCCCCGTCGGACGTAGAGCCATGGGGGGGCTCGTCCACGAATGTCAACTTCACGGGTGGCTTCCCGCGAAACCTTTGGACGGTGCTGCCAGACGATCCGGCCGACATCAACTCGCACCTCACCGGTAGCGGACAGGACAAGCTTACGACGGCCGGCTTGGACCTGCCCGATGTCGGCTCGGCGATCATCGACCAACCGGTCGGCGAATTCAGCAGGGCCATCGATCCCGAGTACCTCTTGGGCGTGGGCAGTGTGGACACCGCGTTGAGAGACACGGTGGTCGAATGGGTTCACGGCGCGCTCGGAAGCGGACGTGAAAACGAACGCCTCGGCGACATCTACCATTCGACTCCTGCCATCGTGGGCCCGCTAGTCGATGACCTCGATGATAGCTCGTTCAACGACTGGCGACTGGGCCTGGGGTTCCAGTTGAGCCCGGACCCGCTGGAAGATCTGTCGACCGACGGCTGGCAGCTCAGCGAACGTCCCCGCGTGATCTATGCGTCGTCCAACGATGGCGTCATCCATGCGTTCCTCGCCGACGACTATGCGGCCGGCGTGTACACCGTCGGCAACAACCTCGAGGAATTCGCCTGTGCCAACAACAAGGACGCCGGCACCGAGCTCTGGGGTTTCATTCCGCCGATGTTCCTCGACGATCTCGACGACATGCTGGCGGGCGGCAGCAAGCAATGGTACGGCGACGGTAGCATTCAGGTCCGAAACCTCTATGACGTTCGCCCGTTCGCAGCGAATCAGGGCGGCGCCACGAACGTCTGGCGGACCGTTTTGTTTCTCAGCTTCCGGAACGGTGGCAGCGGCATGGTGGCGCTCGACGTCACCAACCCCTGCAAGCCCGAGTTCCTCTGGCAGTTCACCCACCCGAACCTCGGCGATACCTATGGGCAGCCCACTGCAGCTCAGATCTTCGTCGAAGGTGGCGACGACGGCAGTGGCGCACCGGCTTTCCTGTCGAGGCAATCCCGCGGCGTGGTTCTCCTTCCAGGCGGACAGGGGGTCGAGAACGCTAGCTCCGTCGCAATTCCGGTGGGCCCTGAGCTCCCCCAAGGCATGCAGGAGGCAGACGGCACCGCGATCAGCCCCCGCGTGAATCGACGCGAGTGGCGAGACGAGTCGACGGTTCCAGCGGAGGTGAGACACGGCCGGATGCTCTACTTCATCGACTTGGCGACCGGCACGCTCATCGAGAAGCTCGACCAAGACACCTTCCCCGCTCCGCTCACCGGCGCGGTTTCGGTCTACCGGGGCGATACCGGTACGGTGGCCAGCGCGGCGTACACGGTGGACGCCGATGGCGTGCTGTGGCGGGTCGATCTGTCTTCGGTCGAGCCGGCCGACTGGACCGCGGAGGCGCTCCACGACCTGTACTACAACGAGGCGTCGGACGTGGCCGAGCCGACGTTCTACCCGCTTGCGCTCACCAGCGACCCCAAGGGTAATGTCGTCATCCTGACCGGAACGGGCAACATCGACGTGCTCGACGATGCCACCGCAATCAACAAGGTCGTCTCGGTGACCGAGAATCTGACCTTCGACGTCGACGGCACGGTCGACACAGTCGAAGGCCGGCTGAACTGGGAAATCGAGCTGGATCCGGGCGAGCAGATGACCGGGCCAATCGAGCTCTTTGGCGGTCAGGTGTTCTTCGGGTCGTTCAAGTCCGCGAACGGCACTGCGATCGACGCCTGTCCGTTCGGCGGGAGCCGCATTTTCGGACTGAACTACTTGGATGACCCGACCAGCGCAGGAACCCCGGTTCCCTTGCTCGTAGATAGCCTCTCGAATCCAACTCACGTCCTCGATCAGAACGACCTCCCTCAGCTCGAGAACGCTCTGCTCGTTGGCCTGCAGGTCGCCCAGGCGCCTGTCTGCGTCACGACGCAGGACATCACCATCACCGATCCGTTCGACGGCACCTCGGCTACCCTAGCCATGCCGGTCGCGACGAGCGGTCGCGAGTTCAAGCTAATGGGCCACCTGAGCGGCTCGGCTGCAATGCCGGTCAACCAGCTCACGATCAACATCCTCGAGCAGGGGATCCAGGCGCCGGAAGCCTTCACGGTCGTTTCGGGCATGGCCGACACGCTGGAATGATCGGTCGCACAGTGATACCTCCTAAACCGATGTCCGGCTCACCGCTTCTCGTTCTCGCTCTCGTGCTGGTGCTCGCCGGCTGCAACTCGAAGCCGGAACCGGAGGCGAAGAGCGGCGGCGGCGAGGCCTTGCGGGATCAGGCGAATGCCGAATCCACGCAGCGGAAGACGAACACCCGACGCTTCGATGCGGAGGGACGTCTTCTCCCGTCGGACGACTACATCGTCGGCATCCGCCTTCCGCGAGGCGCCGAGCTCTTTCGCGAAGACGGGCTTCTGCACGTGTACCGAATTCGCGCCCCGATCGACAAGGTGCTTGCCTATATCGGGCCCATGATGGTTACGGGCAGCGTGGAGCGTCGCGGCAAAGGTGCGATTTACAAGCGAGCGAGCGTTCGTGGCGCAGAGGTCAACCCGACCAAGGTCGACGTCTCGATTCTGGAGGTCGGCAGCAACGCAACGCGAATCTCGATCATGGAGCTTCCGCCGCCGCCTCCACGTGAGCACGTACCGAGTGCCGATCGGACCAAGGCCGCGGCCCAAGAGTCGTTTCGCATGCTCGACTAGCGGGCACGCAACCCGTCAGGGCTCTCGATAGGCTGCGAACGTGCACTGGACCGTTCCCTCAGACAGGGACTCGGTTGCGACCATGCTGGTGGAGATCCGTCCCGGATCGTCCATGCGCCCGAAGCGCTCGACCAGCTGTGCAACCCGTCGCGCCCAGACCCGGCTGCTCAGCTCGGGCACCGCGACCTGGCAGGCGACGGGGCCATGTGGAAAAGCCTCGAGAAGCCCAGCGAATCGTCTGACGGTGGCGCTCGACACCTGTCCCTTGGAGGTGAAGAAGCGCTCGGACCGAATCAGGACGGCGCTCCCGAGTCGATCGGCCGAAAAGCCCGTGACGGACGCCGTTTGGACGAGCGCCGTCGAGGCGCCGGGGCGTGGCTCGGGCCAGTCTGCGCGCGTTTGCCCGATCAGGATCTCGCTTTCGAGTAAGAGCGACTCCGCGACTCTCGCGGCGTCGGGGCGTTTGCGTTTGACGAAATCTGCACGCTCGCGAAGCGGCAGGAGGTGCTCGTCGGTCGCACCGAGTGCTTCTGCCAGCGCGAGGTTGAGGCGCACCCGGGTGAGCACCGCATCGAGCGTCGCGTCGCTCACGGTGGTGGCCTCGGTCAAGGTCGCGAGTCGCTCCGCTTCACGGAGCGCGACCGCGTTGGCCTCATGCCGAGAGATGTCCCGGGCGACGATCGCGGAGGCTTCCTGATCGCGAGCAAGCTGTTTGCCCCAATGTTCTTCCTCGCGTTGAAGCTCGGCGCGCCTACGATCCAATTGCACCCGCGCGGCTTCGGCAATGGCCGCTGCCAACCACAGCCGCGACTCGGTCCGATAGTCATCTGCGGCCTGCTCGTCTTTGCGCCGCTGTGCGTCACTGGCTTGGGCCCATGCCGACTCTGCCTGGCCGTAAAGATCGGGAGCGTGCTCGCGTGCGAGGTCCGCTTCCGGAGTGGCGAAAAGCACATTCGACGTTCGGCCCGCTTGCGACCCCGCGCAGGCTCCGATCACGACCGAGAGAAGCACGACCGTCGGGCGTGAGATCATGGGCGCCCTCCGCTCCCTGCCAGAGATGCACGATCTCGCATGAGCGCCTCGAGCACACGTCGCTGCGCGTTGGCCCGTTCACGGATCGAGCTCAGGCGGCGTTGCGCCGCGAAGAGCTCGGCTTGGGCCTTTCGACGCGCGAGCTGCCGGTCCGCCAAGACCAAGGCCGCACCGGCGATCCTTCGAGCCCTCGAAGCCGCATTTGGACCTTCGTGCGAGCTGGAAGCGCGGAGCATGGCGCGACGGGCTTGTTCGAGCGCGCCTTTTGCGTACTTGGCGTCGTCTCGTGCCTCGAGCCGGCCGAGTCGCTGTTCGAGCTCTGCAGTTCGCGACTCCGGTTTGACCGCGTCGGCTAAGCCTGACGTAGCGGGAAGGGCGCCCACGAGCCCGAGCAAAATGAAAACGGCACACCTGGAGCGCGCCCGGCTCGACTCATTGATACGAGAAGCGAAACTCGTAATCGCAGATGTGATAGACGTCGCCTTCTTCGATGCGCTTGGATTCGACACGTTGACCAGCGAACTCGATTCCATTCGTGCTGCCCAAGTCTTTCATGAAGTACGCACCGTCATGGAACACGACCGCTGCATGCTTGCGAGAGATGTTACCATCTCGAATCGCGAGATCCGTAGTTCGTACACCCCGCCCGATGATGAACTCGTCTTTATCGACGCGAATTGACTCGCCGTTGAACTGAAGCATCAGGACTCGGCGGCTTGCTACGTCCGATGGTCGGCGGCCGGGGAGTGGAGGCGGCACGGTCACCGCTTGAAGCGGATTGATCGCCGGCTGCACGGTCGGCCGGCGAGATGGCACCGGAGTCAATATTGGCCTCGACCGAGTATCGATCGATGGTGCGCCCACCGGTGACGCACCGGCCAGGGCAGAGCCCAGGAGCTCTTGAGATTCCACGCCGACGGAAGTGACCGTCTGCTCACGCGCTCGCGCATACTCACGCATGGCCTCGTTGATCAGATAGTCGATGGAACACTCATGCTCTTTGCTCAGCCGATCGAAGATCTCGAAAAGATAGTCGCGGCACTGAAACGCTCGCACCGTTTTCCTGTCGCCTTGATCAGCCATAGCTTCGACTACTCACTTGTTGTCACCTTGCTCGCGGGTCCGAAGCGCCTTGATGGCCGCGTCGGCAACTTGGCCCACCTTTTTCACGGGTGGATTCAGCTCCGACCAACCCTGCCCCGTCACTGCGCCATCATCCGACATCAACTGCTGCATCGCGGGGAGATCTGCTTCCCCACCTCTGCGTTCAAGATAGCGCAATGCGACCACACGATTCCACCACTGCGGCGAATTGAGCAAAGCCATGACCGTCGATGTAGGAGGAGGTGTCATTTGGCTCATCCTCGTCGCATAGCCTTCGAGCTCTTCCGGCTCGTATTGAATTCCCATAGATGACGGTAATCGTTGAGAAAACGGCTCGATTGCCGAGGAGCCGCCGAGCGAGAGGACCAGCTCGCCGGCACGCCAACGAAGACGCTTGGCGAGCTTGTCCGACGCCGTGCAGGAGCTTGCCGTACATCCGACCCGCTCGACGAGGGGCCAAAGCCGGGGGATCGCGTCACGGCTACGGATGTCTCCGACGCGATCGAAAGCGTAGTCGCGGACTTCGACCGAATTGCTCGGATCGAGCGCAATCGACAGCAAGCGGTTGAGGTGGGCGCGGGTCACGTGCCCTTCGAGCGCCTTGAGCGCGGTCGCTCGCCGTGCGTTGAGGCGCTCTACCCAGGCCTTGGGATCATTCGCCCCCGGTTTGGTATCGGCGATTGCGAGCAGCCGGCTCGAAACCAGTGGTTGCTCGCCGAGGTGCTGCATTGCCGGAAGCACGCCCTGGTTGATGTAGTTCTCCCGATTGTAGAGGGCCAGCGACGACACACGCGCTGCGTCGACCTTTTCTCCCGAGGCTTTGAGCGACTCGCGAATCTGAACGGCAAGCCACTTCACGAAGGCGGGCTTCTCCATCTCTTTTTCGATGGTGACGAGTCGTGCTCCGGCACGCTTTCTGGTTTGCTCGTCGCCGTCTTCCCCGATGATTTCCGCAATTTTGATCATCGCCTGCGGAGGCATCTTCTCGTGAAGTGCATCGACCAGCATTCCCGCGGCCTCGGCGCCGAGCGCGCGCGTCACTTGCTCGGCGCTGTAGTCCCCCGCAAGGCTCCGACCTTCGAAGTCGGCGGAGTACCAGCCGACGACCGCACGAATGAGCTCGTTCCGCGAGCCCTCGGGCGCATAGGGAATCACCATGTAGGCCGCATCCTTCGCACGCACCTGCACCGGGTCCGGACCCGTCGCCTCCGGGTCTGGCTCGGTCGACAAAAGGGCTTGGAGGCGCGGGATCATTCCGCCTACGATCGTTTCGCTGGTCGCCCGGTCCTGGCGCCGGAGCTCGTCGAACGCCTTGGACAGAACGGACAGCGAGTCGATGTCGTTGCGATCCATCTCGACGATGGCGAGCGCCGCTTCCGTCCGCAGCTCTGGACTGTACCGGTCGCTGCCGATGACTGCGCGGAGCCTGGTCGGCCCCTTGACGGTTTCTTTCCATTGCTGGACGTCGTCGCTATCTACCTTGCAGCCAGCCAACAGGAGGCCGACGACCGAGCAAAAAACCACGAGCTTTGTCGTCCAAGCCATCCGACTAGCGAAATCATCCCCCCCGAGCATGCAACCCGGCAAGATAATAGAGGATTCCGCCCGGCTTTCAAGACACCCGGAGGGCCGTGATTTCTTGACCAAGCACGGGGCGCGCGCATAGCCTGCCGGTGTAGGAGGCGTCTTACTTGAGCGCACATGAAACCACCTCTTCGGGCGACCTGGTGGCGCCGGAGGGCAGGCGGCAGGACGTTCTTGCGATCCTGGCCCTTACTGCGACCGTCCTGCTGACTCTGGCACTCGTGTCCTACGATGCGAGAAATGGCACCGCGAACTTGGTTGGGCCCGTCGGCCATCGATTCGCGCGTGCCGTGATGCTGGCGTTCGGCCTCGTCGCCTGGATCTTGCCGCTCGAGGGCGGGCTGCTGACCTGGCGTCTGTTTCGCAGACGGTCCGCGTTGCTCGGTCTTGCCACGATCGCGTCGACGCTCGTGCTCGTCGTGATCGGTGCGGCGCTCGGGCACTTGCTGATCGAACCGCAGGCCGTGTGGGGCGCATCACCAGGAGGAGCGGTGGGAGAGCTCCTCGGAGAAGTGCTCCGTTCCTTACTCGGTTTCTATGGAACCGTGATCATTGGCTTCGCGATCCTTGGGACCGCAATCATTTTGCGAACCCCTTGGACGCTCGAAGAGGCCGCTCGGGCGTTTGCTCGCATCGGCCATGCCACATGGGCAAATGTTCGGGGGATCTTCGCTGCGCTGCGGGAGGCCTGGGCCGAAGCGCGCGAAATCCACGATGAAGAGATTCGAGCGAGTCAGCCACGAATCATGGGGATGCACTACGACCGCGAGGAAATGGAGAGCGCCCCGGCCTCTTCGGTCGTGACCGCGGTGTCGATCCCTACAGTCCCAAAGCCCAAGCCGAGCCCGGCGGACGGCCCGACGATCGTCGCACCCAAAGAAACCAAGCAAAAGCCTTTGGAGATTTCGACGCGTCCAAAGCGCAGTCACCGTGACTTCCATCTGCCTCCGACCAGCCTCCTCGACCAGCCAGATGCATCCGAAATCCACGTCGATGCCGACGCGCTGCGCGAAAACGCCGAGCTCCTGACCGAAAAGCTTGCGGCCTACGGCGTCCGGGGCCGCGTCGACGAGATCCACCCGGGCCCGGTCGTGACGATGTACGAGTTCGAGCCACAGAGCGGCACCAAGGTCTCTAAGATCGCCGGCTTGGCCGATGACCTCGCGATGGCCCTGGCAGCCCAAAAGGTACGCATCGTGGCGCCGATCGCGGGTAAGGCGCGGGTTGGCTTCGAGCTGCCAAACGATTTGCGGCAGACCGTTCACCTTCGTGAAATCGTCGAAGATCGACGCTGGGAGCTGCAGGGGGGGGCGCTTCCGATGGCGCTCGGCAAGGACATCGCCGGCCAGCCTGTCTACGTCGACCTTGCGCGAATGCCTCACCTGCTCGTCGCCGGTGCAACCGGTTCGGGTAAGAGCGTGGCGCTCAACGTGATGCTGACCTCGATCCTCGCAAAGAAGACGCCGGAAGAAGTCCGCATGCTGATGATCGATCCGAAGGTCGTCGAACTACAGGTCTTCGACGGGATTCCGCACATGCTGCTGCCGGTCGTGACCGACATGAAGAAGGCCGCGCTGGCACTTCGCTGGGCGGTCGACGAGATGGAGCGGCGCTACCAGGTGTTCGCCGATGCGGGCACTCGGAACATCGACACCTACAACCGGCGAGTCGATCGCGTTCTGCGTGGAGATCTTCCGCTCGAGAAGTTCATGCCCAAGCGCAAGGGCAAGGTCAGCGCCCAGGACGCGAATGGCCACGAGATTCTCCTCGACCCGACGGACGGCGAGGCGGCCGACGCCGAGAACTTCGAGCCCGAGAAGTTGCCGTCGGTCGTGGTTGTCGTCGACGAATTCGCCGACCTGATGATGGTCGCAGCCAAGGACGTCGAAGCCTGCATCGCCCGCCTCGCGCAGAAAGCGAGAGCAGCGGGCATCCACGTGATCCTCGCAACGCAGCGACCCAGCGTCGACGTCATCACCGGCATGATCAAGGCCAATTTCCCGGCAAGGGTCGCGTTCAAGGTCGCGCAGCGCCAAGACTCGATGACCATTCTCGGCCGCTCTGGCGCGGAGCATCTGCTCGGCATGGGCGACATGCTCATGATCCCGCCCGGCTCCGGCGATCTGCACCGCGTGCACGCCGCATACGTCAGCGAAGAAGAAGTGAAATCGGTGTGCGACTTCCTGCGCGAACAGGGCGAACCCGACTACCAAGAAGAGATCCTCAAACCTCGCGAAGACGAGGGCTTCGGCAGCGAGAGCGACGACCCGCTCTACGACAAAGCCGTCGCCGTGGTCGCAAACGCGGGCTACTGCTCGATCAGTCACGTCCAGCGCCAGTTGAGCGTCGGCTACAACAAGGCCGCGAAGCTCGTCGAACAAATGGAACAGCAAGGCGTCGTCGGGCCGCCCAGCTCGAAGGCGGGCGGGCGGCGAGAGGTGCTCGTGGGGCCCATGTAGCGCGGACTCGGTCGCGGTTAGGGGACCGAGTCCGATCCCGGGACCGATCCCGATCCCGAGACCGAGAACTGACTCGGGATCCATCGCGGAGTCCCTTGCTCAACTAGACCACCTCGTCGCTGCCCTATGGAACATGATCCGCCGCCCGTGGCGCTAGACATGTCGTGTAGAGGGGCGCTGTGAGCGCCACGCAGGGGTTCGGCGGCGTGTGAGTGACAATCGGCAAGCAAGTAACCCGCCCCGATTGGCGCGAGCTCCGAGGGGCGGCTTGCGTGGCCTCAGGCCCCCAGCACCTCCGGCCACCTTTGCAAGCCGCCCCGTCCGTCGAACCCCTGCGTGGTGTTCACAGCGCCCCGGTTGGCGCTTCTTCCTAGCGCATCGCAAAGTTCGCCAAATGCCCACCGATGACGAGCTGATGGCCCTCGATCGGGCGCACCTTTGGCGTCCGTACACTTCGAGTGACGATCACGAAAGGCGTCCGCTCTTCGTCGTGGATCGGGCCGAGGGGCCCTGGTTGATCGCGGCCGATGGGAGGCGGGTGCTCGACGCGAGTGGCTCTTGGTGGTGCAACAATCTCGGTCACGCGCATCCGCGTCTTCGCGCAGCGATCGCTCGGCAGTCCGAGCGGATGATGCACTGCACTCTGGCTGCTGTGACCCATGAGCCGGCCGCGCGACTTTCCGCCGAGCTCGTGGCCATCGCCCCGGGTGGGCTC
>JAOTXX010000085.1 GCA_029862185.1 Myxococcales bacterium | reverse complement strand
ACAGGGAACAAGGGCATCGCGAAACGGATGAAGCCATAGATGCCGAGCTTCAGTAGGACGGCAGCGAGGATCACCGAGCCGCCCGTGGGAGCCTGGACGTGCGCGTCAGGCAACCAGGTGTGGAACGGGAACATCGGAACCTTGATCGCAAAGGCCAAGGCAAATGCCGAGAACAGGAGGTACTGCGGCACGGCCGGTAAGACCAAATTAGACAGCTCCTGCAAATCGAAGCTGTAGTGCCCGGCAAGCTGCTTGTAACTCGCGACCACGTACAAAATCGCGACGAGCATCAACAAGCTGCCCACCATCGTGTAGATGAAAAACTTCACCGCTGCGTAGACGCGGTCCTTGCCACCCCAGACGCCGATGATGAGGTACATCGGCACCAGCATCAGCTCCCAAAACACGTAGAAGAGGAAGAGGTCCAGGGCGACAAACGCCCCGAGCATGCCCAACTCGAGCAGCAAGAACGAAAAGGCGTACTCTTTGATTCGCGTCGTGATGCTCCCCCAAGACGCGTAGAGCGCGATGGGCGAGAGCAAGGTGGTGAGAATGACGAGCCAGAGAGAGAGGCCGTCGACTCCGACCTTGTACGAGATCCCAAACGACTCGACCCAGGTCAACTGCTCGACGAGCAGGTACCTGGCTTCCGAATAGTCCGCGAAAATCAAGCGAAGGCTGAGAACGAACTCGACGAGCATGGCGGCGATCGAAAACCGCCGGATCGTCCCTTCCCAGCTTCGAGGAAGGAGAAGCACCACGACGGCGCTGATCGCGGGAACGGCGAGGAGCCAGCTGAGGTAGTGGGTTGTCATCGGACGACCTCAGGACCGCGGGGCATCAGCGAGGCATGTGAGGGAATCTCCTCGAGCCAGAACGGCAAGGTGATTTCCTTGGTCGCGCGACGGTGGTTGCCGAAGGCGTTGCGTACCTCGACCGTCGCTTCGACGACCGGCCTGACGACGACACGCGCGGGGCCGAGACGGCCGCCCTTGCTCATCGGTAAACGAAGCTCCTTGTTGCCCGCTAGCAGGGTCGGCGGATCGGGCCTCCGGAACACCAGGTCTTCCCCGTCCACCCGCACCTCGAAGCCCACATCGTCCCGCCGAAGCGTTGCGGCGGGAGCCACGGCTTCGATCGGAAGCCGCACCCAGTCCTCGCCGACGTCGATTCGCCGCTCGACGCCGGACCGGGCGTTCATGATGAACACCGCGACGCCGCGGACGTCCGCTTTCTGGTACTCGAAGCGCGTCTCGGGGGCCTCCGCCCAGGTCGTTTCAAACTCACCATCGGAGTTGGCGTCCCATCGATACTCGTAGCCAAGCCCGAGCGGAGTCGTGAGGTCGACGTTGTTGCCCTCGAACGTCGCTTCGATGTGCGAATGCGGCGCCCAGAAGAAGGCCAGAACCGCGATTACACCCACGATCATCACCGCACCGTACATTTGGACGACGCCGTTCTGGAGCCGGGCGAAGATGCGACCGGCCTGGAGAACGTTGAAGCTCGGGAGCTTCGTCATCAGCGCGTCGACGAAGGTCATATCCGCGCGGCCCGCAACCGTGGCCACCTGCTTGATGGGATTCACGATCGTCGCAGCGTAGAGCTCGTCGATGCGCCACTTGTCGAATGCAAGCTCGAAGAGGCGCTTGGGCATCTTCTCCGCCAAGACATCGGTGCTCTTGTTGCGGTAGAGCAGCCAAGCTGCGCTGATCCCAATGGCCATCGCGCCGAAGGCAAGGCCCGACGCGAGATTCACGATGTGCATCTCCTCGGGAACCGAATGTCCGGCGACCGACGAATGCATCCAGTCGCCCCACCAACTGTAGAGGTGAGTCCCAGTGATGGGGAGCACGTGGGGAAGCCCGAGGAAGCCGGCGAACAGTGCGCCGATGCCGAGCACGACCAGTGGGATCGTCATGCTGGGAGGCGATTCGTGCGGATGCGCGTCGTAGGGATGGTCACCCGACTGGTCGGCGCTCCGATACTCACCGGTGAACGTGAGGAAGTAGAGCCTGAACATGTAGAAGGCGGTCATCACGGCGGCTAGCGTGAGGCCGATGAGGGTGAACCAGCCGACGGCGTGTTGGAGCGAATCGTCGGGGCGGTAGATCTGGGCGGCCGCACCGAGGAGAATCTCGTCTTTGGAGAAGAAGCCGCTGGTGAGCGGGAAGCCGGCGATGGCCAAGCAGCTCGCCAGGAACGTCAGGCGCGTGATCGGCAAGACTTTCTTGAGTCCGCCGAGCTTGAAGATGTCAGCATCACCGTGGGCATGGACGGCGTGCATGACCGAGCCGGCGCCGAGGAAGAGGCAAGCCTTGAAGAAGGCGTGGGTGAAGACGTGGAAGAAGCCGGCCGCGAAGAAGCCGACGCCGACGGCAGCGAACATGAAGCCGAGCTGGCTCACGGTGGAGTAGGCGAGAATCTTCTTCATCTCGCGTTGGACCACTGCGATCGATGCCGCGAGCAGCGCAGTCAGTGTGCCCGTGACCGCTATGATCGCCATCGCCACGTCCGAGGTGATGAAAAGCGGAGACAAGCGGCAACAGAGGTACACGCCGGCGGTGACCATGGTGGCGGCGTGGATGAGCGCGGAGACCGGTGTGGGGCCAGCCATGGCGTCTGGGAGCCAGACGTAGAGCGGAATCTGAGCGCTCTTTCCAGTGCAGCCGAGGAAAAGGAACACACAGGCGACGGTGGCGAGACTGGGCATCACGCCCAGAATCCCGAACGAGAAGTCGGCCCGGAACTGGCCGCCCATCGCAGCCGCGTTGATCTCGGCAAACTCGAACGAGCCCGCTACGCCAACCAAGATGAACATGGCCACCAGAACACCGAAGTCGCCGATCCGGTTGACGACGAACGCTTTGCGGCCGGCCGCCGCGTAAGCGCGGTTCTCATACCAGAAGCCGATGAGCAGGTAGGAGCAGAGGCCGACGCCCTCCCAGCCCACGAACATGACCGGCAAGCTGCTCCCGAGAACCAGAATCAGCATCGAGGCCATGAACAGGTTCAGAAAGCTCATGAACCGTGGATAGCCCTCGTCCTCGCCCATGTAGCCGATGCTGTAGAAATGAATCAGGCCACCGACACCTGTGACCACCAGAGTCATGATGCCGCTGAGCGAGTCCATCAGAAACCGGACGTTGATCGCAGCGACATTGCCGCGCGGAAGCCCGAGAGAGAACCACTCGTAGAACTGATAGGTCAGGGCTGGGTGGTGTACGTCGGGGTCGCTGATCCCGTACAGCTCGATGAAAGTTGTGACGGCAAGTACAAAGGAAACCGCGACGGACCCGACACCGACCAGGGTGACCAGGGCCTTGGGCACGTACCGCCCGACTAGACCGTTCACGATCGCCCCGCCCAAGGGGAACAGGATGATCAAGAGGAGCAGAATCTGCTGATTGGCTTCGTCGTGCATGGGTTCAGTACTTCAGCAGGCTTGCGTCGTCGGTATCGATCGTCTTCTTGATGCGGTAATACGCGATGAGAATCGCCAAGCCGACGGCCGCCTCGGCAGCGGCGACGGCGATGACGAAGAAGGCGAAGACCTGCCCATCGTGGTTCCCCGGGTTCACGCGATTGAACGCAAGCAGGACCACGTTGACCGAGTTGAGCATCAGTTCGATCGACATGAGCTGGATCAGCATGTTGCGGCGGGTCAAAAACCCTGCGGCCCCGATGCCAAACAAGACCGAGGCGAGCGCCAGATATGTGCCGACTCCCATCGCCAGTTACTCCGTGCGGCTCCGCGCAACGGCAACCGCGCCAACGATAGCCACCAGTAGCGTGATCGAAACCACCTCGAAGGGGACGAGCGCCTCCGAGTAGATCGCCATGCCAAGGCCCTCGACCGTTCCAAAGTCTTCCGATGCCGCCCCCCAGGGCAGATCGAAATAGGCAAGCGAGGTAGAAACCGCCAAGACGATCGCGATCGTCACGGCAAGGCTCAAGGTGCGCGAGGCGAATCGCCCCTCAATCGGTCGCACCTCGGAAGCCGGACCGATCAGCATGATGACGAAGACGAACAGGACGACGACAGCGCCGGCGTACACCAAAAGCTGAAGGGCGGCCAAGAGCTGTGCATTGAGCGTGAGGAACATTCCGGCCAGCGAGATGATGTGAACGAGCAAACCAATCGCCGCGCGCAGCGGACGTCGCGCTGAAATCGTCGCCAGGCCCCCAGCCATGGCAAAAATCGCCGTCGTGACGAACAAAATGGTCCCGGCGCTGGTCACGCGCGTCCCTCTACCATGGCGCGAACACTCTCGTCGTGCCGGACGCCCTCGGGCACACCGCGGGTCGCGGCTTCCATGAACTCATCACGGAATTTCTGCACCATCCCGAGCATCGGCATCGCGGTGCCATCAGCAAACGCGCAAATCGTATTGCCCATCATGTTGTTCGAGATGTCGACCAGAAGCTCGACGTCTTCGACTTTGCCCCGGCCTTCGCAGAGGTTGTCGAGCACGTCGACCAGCCAGCCGGTGCCTTCGCGGCAGGGAGTGCACTGGCCGCAGGACTCGTGCTTGTAGAAGCGCATCAGGTTGCGGCAGGCCTCGACCATGTTGACGGTGTCGTCCATGACGATGGCGCAGCACGTCCCGAGCATCGTGCCGAGCGCCCGATAGGTGTCGACGCCCATCGGCACGTCGATTTCGCTCTGACCGTGCCATTTGTGGAGCGGATGCGCTTCGGCTGGCGCGTCGACCTTGCGGCGCGGATCGAGCACCGGCGTCGAGGAGCCTCCAGGGATGACCGCCTTCAACGGGCGATCGCCGAGCATCCCGCCCGCATAGTCTTCGATGAGCTCCCGCATGGTTATCCCGACCGGCGCTTCGAAAAGACCTGGGTTCTTCACGTGGCCACTCACTCCGTAAATTCGGATGCCGCCATCCAGCGGAAGCCTGCTCAGGGATGACCAAGCGTCGCCACCCATCTCCACGATGTCGGGAACTGAAGCGATCGTTTCGACGTTGTTGACGATGGTCGGCATGCCGAACGCGCCTTTGACGGCTGGGAACGGTGGCTTGAGCCGGGGCTCGCCGCGACGTCCTTCGAGCGAGTTGAGAAGCGCGGTCTCCTCTCCGCAGATGTATGCACCCGCGCCCGAGTGGACGTAAACCTCGATTGCGTGGTCGATGCCAAACGGCCGCTCGCCCAGGTAACCCGCCTGCCGTGCGTCGGCGATCGCCTGCTCGAGCCGGCCGATCGAGAATGCAAGCTCGCCTCGCACGTAGATGTAGGCCACGTGCGCATCGATTGCGAAACAGGAGATGATCGCCCCTTCGATGAGCCGATGGGGGTCGAGATCCATGATGCTGCGGTCTTTGAAGGTGCCGGGCTCGCTCTCGTCCGCATTGATGACGAGGTAGATCTCCTCGCCCTCCTTCTTGTTGAGGAAGCCCCACTTCACGCCGGCGGGGAAACCGGCGCCGCCGCGGCCGCGGATGTTGGCGTTCTTGACCTCATTCTTGAGGTCTGCAGGCTTGCGGCTCGTCAGCGCTTGCCGGGCGATCCGGTAGGCGCCGGCACGCTCGGCGTTGGCGAGTTTCCAGCTCTCATCAATGCCGAACCGCGAGGTCAGCAACGGCTTGGTGGGCGCGCTCATGATTCGTCGCCTTTCTCGTCGGCGGGCGGCGGGGGTTGCGAGGCGAGCCGGACGGCCTCCGGACTCGGCGGTGGAGGCGCCGAGCTCACGCTGCCACGGCTGCCTCCGTCGCCACCGGTCGGCGCACGAAAGGTTGCGAAGGTAGAGAACTCCGCGGCGGCAGCCTCGCCGCCCTTGACCGCGTGCGCGTCGATGATGCGGTCGAGCAGCTCCAAATCGAGATTTTCGAAGTAGTAGTCGTTGATCTGCACCATCGGAGCCTGACCGCAGGCCGCCAAACACTCGGCCTTGAGCAGGGTGAACTTACCGTCCGAGCTCGTATGGCCCGCAGTGCAACCGAGCTTGCTTTCGAGGCGCTCTTGAATCGCTTTGCCGCCGCGTAGATCGCACGAAAGCGTCCGGCAGACCCAAACCACGTTTTCCCCGACCGGTTCGTCGAAGAACATCGTGTAAAAGGTGACGACGCCTTTCACGATCGAAGTCGAGAGCTCCAGACGCTCCGCGACGTACCCGACGACGTCAGGGCTAATCCAGCCATTCTGTCGCTGGCAAAGCCACAGGACGGGCAAGAGCGCCGCTCGACGCTCGGGATAGCGGGTCAATACGTCGTCGACCTGTTGTTCGCGTTCCGGCGTAAGCGCAAAAGCCATGGCTGGGCGCCCGGACGCTAGGCCCGCCGGGCTTTCCTGTCAAGGTCGGCAGAACAGTGGTAATTCCCGCCGCAGATGATGGAAGACGCGGGACAGTCCCCTCCCCGGAATATCGGACTCTGGGTCGGCCTCGGGTGCCTCGGTGTCCTGCTCCTCTCCTGCTGCCTAGTGACGTTTTGGGTTCAGACCTATGGTATGCGATTCATCCTCGGACAGGGCGAGGGCACCCAGATGTGGGTTTCGCGGGTGGTTCTCGTTGGCGCGCTCGAAGGTACGAGAAAGAGCTGCACGGACGGCGTGATCAGCGAGGACGCGTTGCCTTGGTTTCACCCGAACATGCCGTCGGAGACCCGGAACCTCGCCTGCTCGCTCGATGAAGCGACGCTGCGAGCGCTCGCTTCGCCGGAGCGAAGTACTGCCGTTCCGATCGGTCAAACCGAGCGAGCCGCGCTGGCGTCGGAGCTCGGAATGGACCCGACGCTGTGCTTCGGGCACCGCACCGAGGACCTGAGCGCGGTTGGATGCTTCGACACCGAAGGCAGCACGGCTGCGATTCCGTATCGAATCATCGATCTGAGTCTGACTCGTCCGTGACTTCGAGAGGCGTCCGTCGGTAAGCCACCGTCAGTCCAGCGCTGCCGGGATGGTCGCGCGGACGAAGCTGGAGCATCACGCAGGGCTCCGAGCCGTCATCGGTCACGCAGTTCGTCAACCCTGCGAAGGTGCGGTTCTGGCGCAGCCCATGCCAGTTGACACCGACCGGAACATCTCTTTCCCGTGGATATCGAAGTGAAGATACGGAGCCGTCCCTCTCGATGAAGAGGAGCTCGGCCTGAAGCACGTTCGGGTCCTTTGAAAACGCAAAGTCGAACATCCGCCAGAACATCGCTTCGCCTTGCTCGAGTTGCTCTTCGCTAATGACATTGCCGGACGCGCGAAATCTCTCGAGCAGCGGCTTCATGTTGTCGGGGAGTGATTCCTCGTCCCCGTTCACGGCGCCTACGAGCAAGCGCTTCCGGGCGACATCGGTGCGCAGCTCGAGCAGCTTCAACGCCCGCGAGCGCAGCTCACCAAAGTTCTCGACGTAGGGCTGAGCTGCCCGAACCGCCTCGGCCCTGCCCGTGCAACCGCCCAAAAGCGCTTGGAGTACCAGCAGCCAGGCGCTGACGAGGACCCATCCAAAGCGGGGGCGCATGGCGCTTACAGTAGTCGACGAGCCGCACAAGCCCAACTAAAGTTCGCCCGATGGCGCTCATCGAATTCCGAGGGGTCAAGAAGGCCTTTGGGCCAAAGGCCGTGTACCGCGATCTGAACCTCGAAATCAACGAGGGCGAAGTGCTCACGATCATCGGTGGCTCCGGGCAAGGCAAGAGCGTCATGCTCAAAATGCTGATTGGCCTGTTGGAGATCGACGGAGGCAGCATCTTCTTCGATGACCAGCAGATCTCGGGGATCACGGAAACGCAGTACGCAGCGGTCCGGCGACGAGTCGCGATGCTTTTCCAAGCGAGCGCCCTTTTCGACTCACTCAACGCCAAGGAGAACGTGGCGTACGGGCTGCGGGAGCAGCTCGACATGAGCGAAACACAGATTTCGGAGCGAGTCCGCGAATCGCTGACCTACGTGGGGCTGCCGGGCACCGAGGAGACCTGGCCCGCTGACTTATCTGCTGGAATGAAAAAACGGGTCGCACTCGCAAGAGCGCTGGCGATCCGGCCGCAGGTCCTGCTCTACGACGAGCCCACGACCGGCCTCGACCCGATCAACGTCACCCGCATCGCCGATCTGATCGAGCATTTGAACAACACCCTGGATGTCACCTCCGTCGTCGTGACGCACGACATGGACACAGCCCTTGCGATCAGTGACCGCATTGCGATGATCCACGAGGGCTTCGTGATTTTCTCCGGAACGCCAGAAGAGCTGCGGGCCTCGGACAACCCTCAGGTCCGCGACTTCATCGAAGGCAACGCTCCGGTCGACGAAGACACCGAAACTCTGCTAAGGAGTGCGGGGTAAGGGGGCTCCGAAGGGCAACAAATGAAGACGACCGCCGGTACTCGCCTTCGTGTGGGCATTTTCGTAATGGTCTCCTTGGTGATCGGCGCTAGCATTGCGTTCGCCATCGGCTCGCAGAAGAACGTCTTTTCGCCCAAGACGACGTACTTCGCGATCTTTGATGACGTCGGAGGGTTACAGAAGGGCAACACGGTCCGTGTCGCCGGTGTAAACGTCGGCTCGGTCACCGAGGTCATCATTGGCGACTCCGGCCGCATCGAGGTCTACTTCCGAGTGATCGACGACGCGACTCACCTGATCCGCGGCGAGCCGGGCGCGGCGCTCATCGACGAGGGGCCCGAGCCCAGCTTCGCCGCGATCGGCAGCAAAGGCCTTCTCGGCGATCGCCTCATCGAGATCACGGTTGGCTCTGATGAATTCCCCGAATGGGATCCCGATCAAGCCATTCCTGCCTCGGTTGGCGGCGGCATCATGGCTTTGGCCGAACGTACGCTGGTCGAAGTAGAAGGAACGGCCCACAACCTCCGCCTCGCGACAGACCCGTTCTCCGATCAGGAATTCTCGAACGATCTGAAAGAAACCGCTCGCAATCTTGCGAAGGCAAGCGGGGTCATCGCGAACGGGGACGGTACGATCGGACGCTTGATGAACGACGCCGAGCTCGGCCGCGACGTGAAGGGCGCGGTGAAGGAGCTTCGCGCGGCTGGAAAACAAGTCGCGCAGCTCAGCAAAAACCTGAACAAGATCAGCGAAGACATTCAGACGAACGAAGGCACCGCAAACGCGCTGATTTACGGTACCGAAGGCGCCGATGCGATTCGAAACATCCGCGACACCTTCGGCCAGCTGAACACGATCCTAACCGACGTTCGCGAGGGAGACGGCGCGGTCAATCAGCTCATCTACGGTGAGCTCGGCGAGTCGTTCATGGACAACCTCCAAAACGCAAGTGACGACATTGCGTTCCTCACCAAAGAGGCGCGCGAGGGCAAGGGCACCATCGGCGCCCTGCTGACGGACCCTTCGGTCTACGAAGACATCAAGCGACTGGTTGGCGACCTCGAGCGCAACGACATTCTTCGGGCGCTGGTGCGCTACTCGATCCGCCGCGATGAAGCCCGCGAGCCGGTCGAAGTCACCGAAGAGTAGACCCATGCGGGCCTATCTCGATCTGCTGCGGAACGTGCTCGACAACGGCGTCGCGCGCGACGACCGCACGGGCACGGGCACGCGAAGCCTGTTCGGATATCAGATGCGCGTCGACCTTCGCGAAGGTTTCCCTCTGCTCACGACCAAGAAGCTCCACTTGAAATCGATCATTCACGAGCTTCTGTGGTTCGTACGCGGGCAAACCCACGTGAGCCAACTTCAGGAAGTGGGTGTTTCGATCTGGGACGAGTGGGCGACCGCCGAACAGACCGCACGCTTCGGTCGGAAGGAAGGCGACCTCGGCCCGGTGTATGGGCATCAGTGGCGGAACTTCGGCGCTACGGAGCGTAAGGACGGAAGCTACGAACGCGACGGCTTCGACCAACTCAGCTACGTGCTCGACCAGATCCGCGACAACCCGGACAGCCGTCGACTCATCGTTTCCGGCTGGAACCCGCGAGAAGCCGAGCGCGTCGCCCTCCCCCCTTGTCACACACTGTTTCAGTTTTACGTGAGCGAAGGCCGGTTGAGCTGTCAGCTGTACCAGCGGAGCGCCGATGTCTTTTTGGGGGTCCCGTTCAACATTGCCAGCTATGCGCTTCTCACCCTGATGATCGCTTCGGTTTCCGATTTGGAGCCGGGTGATTTCGTTCACACGTTCGGTGACGTGCACTTGTACAGCAATCACGTCGAGCAAGCGCGGTTGCAACTATCCCGCCAACCTCGCCCTCTGCCTACGATGAAGATCGACCCGTCCGTGCGGACCTTGTTCGACTTCGAGTATGAGCACTTTCAACTAACGGACTACCTGCCGCACCCCCGTATCAAGGCGCCGGTGGCAGTGTGACCGATGCCCTCGCAGCTCAAGCGCCGCTTGCGTTGATCGTCGCGGTCGCGCGCAATGGCGTGATCGGCAACCAAGGCGGCCTACCCTGGCACATTTCCGAAGACCTCAAGCACTTCAAGAAGACGACCAGCGGCCACGCGATCATCATGGGCCGCAAGACCTACCATTCGATCGGCCGCCCGCTGCCCAAGCGGCGGAACATCGTCGTCACGCGGCAGGCGAACCTGGAGCTCCCGGGCTGCGACCGAGCCAGAAGCCTCGACGAAGCCATCGCCTTAGCCCGAACCACCGACCCCTGCCCCTTCATCATCGGCGGGGCGAGCCTCTACGAAGAGGCCCTGCCGATGGCGACCGAGCTCCACGTGACGGAGATCGATCGGGAAGTCGAAGGGGATACCTATTTCCCGGCTGACCTGTCCGCATTCGAAGAGGTGGAGAGCCACCGAGGCGAAACACCCGGGGTCACTTTCCGACTGCTGCAACGACGGCCCGTGAATCGCTGACACTGGCACTGACACTGTCGCTGCCACTGTCGCTGCCACCGTCGCTTGCCCCGCGCCTACCTCCCGATTGTTGCCTTCAGCACCGCGTACGCCCGCTGGCCCTGAGAATCGTCGGCGAAGATGCTCGGCACTTGCCCAGTCGCAGGAGGGGCCTGCGGACCACTGACCCGCTTCGGCACCCCCCGAACCCCCTTCGGCTGGGCCCGAAGATGCCCCTCGAGCTCCTCCTCGCGCAGCGGCTCGGGGTCGTCTTCGCCACGGGGTTGTTCGGCAACGAGGTCAGGGGAAACGCCCTCGGCCTGAATCGAGCTGCCCGAAGGCGCGTAGTATCGGTACGTCGTCAGCTTGAGCGCGCTTCCGCCCGGCAGCTCGAAGACATTCTGCACGCTGCCCTTGCCAAACGTTCGGACCCCGACGAGGACGGCACGCTTGTGGTCGCGCAAGGCGCCAGCGACGATCTCCGAAGCGCTCGCCGTGTTCTCGTTGATCAGGACCACCATAGGCCATTTCGGCCGGGTGCCGGCACGACGCGCGGAGTATTGACTCATCGTCTCACCGCCTCGGCCACGCGTGCTCACGATGACTCCCGAGGAGAGGAACTCGTCACTCACCCCGACCGCTTCGTGGAGCAAGCCGCCCCCGTTGTCCCGGAGGTCGAGCAAGAGCCCCTCGACACCGCCTCGCTTGCGAAGCTGCACCACCGCCTCGTCGAGCGCTTCGCTCAGCTGGCGCGCAGCGCCGTCCTGAAATGCCTTGATGCGCAGGTACACGACTCCGTCGTTCAGCACTTTCATCTCGACGGGATCGACTTCGATGAACGCACGCGTGAGCGTGCGCTCCAAGGCTTCTTCTTGCCCTTTTCGCCGGACGCTCACAGTCACAGGCGTCCCGGGCTCCCCGCGGATCCAGCGAACCGCGTCATACAGTCGAACGTCGCGGGCGTCCTCGCCCTCGATGCTCAGGAATCGGTCGCCGGGCCGGAGCCCCGCTTTCGCCGCGGGGCCACCGTCGAACACGGAGAGAATCGTCAGCCAGCCATCACGGGTTGAAACCTCGACCCCAACACCTGCAAAACGTCCCTCGGCGTCGCTTCTGAGGATCTGGTACTCCGCCGGGTCTAGAAAGACACTGTGCGGATCGAGCGAATCGGCCAGCCCCCGAATCGCCCCATAGACCAAGGTCATTTGATCGATTGGCTCCACGTAGCTCACTTCGACGTACGCGAGGGCGCGGGCAAAAATCGACAGCGGCTCGAATGGACTGCGCCGCGCAGGCGCGTCCGATGCCATCACCGCAAGGAGCGCCAAAGCCAAGGTGGCAACGAAGAGCAGGCGGAGTGTTTTGCGGCCGGTTTTGTGACGGAACATGGGCTTCAGACCTTTATCATTGACACTGCTTCTATCCCTGGGTAGGACGACCACATACTTGAGCGGGGCTTGTGCGCCAGATGGTACAGTGTCCGCATGGAGGATTCCTCACGATGTCTACGACCGATAAGCGCAAGCAGAGCCTCTACTTCCCAGAGTCGATGCTACACGACATCAAGCACGAATCGGCAAGGTTGGATCGCTCGCTCTCGTGGATCGTCCAACGCTGCGTGAAGATCGCCCTTCCCGAGATCCGCAAGCTGCCCTCCGTGAACGACATTCCGGACAGCCCGGACGACAACGCCAAGAAGTAAGCTCCAAGAGCGTGGAGTACGACCGCGAAGGCTTTGTCGAAGCAGCGGATGGCACCCGACTTTTCTACGAGCTGATTGGCGCCGGCGACCCTCCTGTCATTCTCACCGATGGAATCGGTTGTGACGGGTTTGCGTGGCGATACCTCGCGCCAGGGCTCGCCAAGCACCACCGCGTGATCCATTGGCATTTTCGCGGCCATGGACGCAGCGGACCTCCTCGGGACCCCGCGCGCCTGTCGATCGAAGATCTCGCCGGTGATTTGAAGCGAATCTGCGATCATCTCGACGTCGAGCGCCCCGTCATCATCGCGCATTCGATGGGTGTTCAGGTCGCTCTGGAGTACTATCGGCAAAATCCCGACGGCGTCGCCGCCCTGGTTTTGATGTGCGGGACCTACGGCCGCATCACCACGACGTTTCACGGCACCGACCTCCTGGACCAGCTCTTGCCAGGGCTCGTACGAGGGATGCGAATGTTCCCTGGAATGGCTCGTGCCATTTGGGGGCGCGTTCCTGCAGCGATGGCGTTTCGCGTGGCGTGCGCGGGTCGCGAGCTCGACGGCGAGCGCATCGAAGAAGAAGACTTCCAACGCTACTGGGAACACGCCGCGTTGATGAACCCCGAGGTGTTCCTGCCCATGCTGCAACACGCCGGCCGGCACGACGCGCGGGGCTTCCTCGCCGATGTCGATGTTCCGACCCTGGTCGTGGCAGCCGAGCACGACACCTTCACGCCGATGTCGCTCGCTGAAGAGATGGCTGGCGCGATTCCGAACGCCGTGCTGGAAGTGGTTGAAGGGGCCAGTCACGCAGCGCCAGTGGAGCAGCCCGATCTGCTCGCTGAGCACATCGAGGGCTTTTTGTCTTCACGGCTGGGGCTCACCCGCAGTCGGGTCTAGTACTCCGCGCGGAACAGCTGCTGACCCATCAAGACGAAGGTGCCCTGGGGTACGAACGACTCATTTGAGACTCGAACGAATGTGCCGTTCGAGCTGCCAATGTCCGTCAGGAACACGTGCCCCACCTCGGAATGGACCCGGCAGTGAAGCCCAGAGACATAACCGTCCTCGGGAAACACCACATCGCCGCGCTCGCGGCCAAGATGAATGCCTTGCGGTGGGATGGGATAGCTGTTGCCCGTAGTTTCCCGGCCAACCAGCAGTGAGATACGGCCCAGGTAACCGCGGTGGGGGCTGCCCATGTGCTGCGTGCCGTCCGCGGCCGGCTCGGGCGCGGTCGGCCCGTCGAACCTCAGAATCTCCTGCCCGACGCGAAAGATGCTCCCATCAAAGAGCTCGATCGGAACGTCGGGCTCGATACGGATGTAGATACCGTTGAGGCTTTCCATATCCTTGACGACGAGCTGATCGTCCTCGAATCGAAACTCTGCGTGCTCAGGTGAGAGGTACGCATCATTCGCGAAGATCCCACCACTGCTCCGCCCGATGAGGGTCGGACCTTCCGCCAGAGGAAACATCTCACCTTCGGAACCATCTGGCTGAATCAAGATCAGCCGAGCGCGCATGCTCGCCCGCTTGGGAGCCTCGGCAACGGCCGGCGCCGAGGTGCGCTCCGCCGGCGCATGAGCGGCCGCCTGCGCGCCGCCCTCGTCGTGCAAGTCGTGCCCGCACACATGGCAGAACCGGAAGTTCTCGGGCACGCCCGCACCACAGTGGGGACAAGGCGACGTCTGATCCTCCATGGGCGCTAGCTCCGGGGGCAAGGAGTCCGACTGCGCCACTTGGACTGGCTCGGGGCGGCTGGCCTGCATGGGAGTCGGTTCCAAGTCCATCTGGGGCGCCGACGCGAGCGCTTCGCCCCGCGCGGCTCGGGCTCGCGGCGCATTGGTCGATCGGCCCGATCCGGACGAGCCGCCCGGCGGCGTATCCGTCGATGAGGAGCGGGGCTTGCCCGACGCGCGCGGAAGCTCCGCCCCGCATCCCAGGCAGAACTTGTAGTGGTCTTGATTGTCCTTGCTACATCGGGAACAGACGATCACGCCGTCACCTCCACTCGGAGCAGGTTCCTACCCAAGAACAGGTAGTCTCCATGGCTCAGCTCCCGCTCGCCTCGAATGCGAACGTAGGTCCCATTTTGGGAGCTCTCGTCGATGAGCTCGAGCGATTCCCCGGACATCTCGACTCGGGCATGCCTGGGCGACAGATACACGTCGTCCGGGAAGTTGATGTCGCATTCCTCGCGACCGATGTGAACGGCGTGCTCGTGTGCACAGCAGACGATCCCATCCATGCCCCCTTCGAGCACCTGAGTGACGCGGAACGCACTTGGCCGCTTGGGCGACGAATAAAAATAGGTTTGATCGGCTTCCGGCCCCGAAGTGTCTCTCGGCGTCGCATCCACGCGGAACAGCTGCTGACCGCACAGGAAGTGGTCGCCGACTTTGATCGGCGCAGCCCCTCGGATTCGAATGTAGACGCCGTTCAAGCTCCCCTCGTCCCGCACGACGAGCTTTTCGCCCCGGTACAGGAAGTTCGCGTGCCGCGGACTGAGCCAGGTGTCGCTTGGAAACGGAATCTGATCGGCCTCACGACCGGCGATGTGTTCGGTCGCCTGCAGCAGGTAGCTCAGGCCTTCCCCCATCGCTTCGTCGCCGCGGACGATGATGAGGCGGGCCTTCCCGGGCATCTGCAGAGCTCCGAAGAACTTGGTCTCGAGTGTTTGCGCTTCGTGCGGCACGCCCGCCCCACAGGCCCCGCAGAATTTGTGTCCGGACGGAACCGGGCTTGCGCACTCCGTGCAGACGTAATTGCGAGCTTGCTCCATGCCCTCGTTCCCCTCTTGGCCCAACCCCGGCCGGCGCCAATCTTACCGGCAGTTGTAGGCCATCGAATCACCCCTAGTCAATCGGTGCTCTGGTCGGCAATTTCCAACGCCAAACCGACTTTGCTTGTCCCGGCGCTGCGGCTACCCTCTCTCGGATGCAGCTACTGGCAGGCGCCTTGTTGGAACGGCCCCCTGGGCCCAAGTACTCCGCCGCGCTTGGCTTTGCCGAGCTCGCGCCGCGTGCCCCACTTCCAAAGCCTGGAACGCTGGCCGGTTGGCGCCAGAAGCTCCCCGATGGGTTCGAGCTCGCTCTGCGCGCGCCCGATCTGTGCTGGCAGGCTCCCGGAGGACCTCTGCGGCCTAGCGAGGAGCTCGACGCCGGCCTCCTCTGGTTGACGGAGGCCGCGGATGCGCTGGAGGCTTCCATGGTCGTCGTTGCTACGAGCGCCGCGGTCACTACCGGGGCGCGCGATCGACAGCGGCTAACGGAGTACTTCGCCCGCATTCCGCGAACCGAGGGTCGCATCGTCGCCTGGAAGCCGACCGGTCTTTGGGAGCCGGAGGCGGCGCAAGCGATGGCGCGCACTCTTTCGGTCCTCGGCGGGATCGACGCCATCGATGATCCGGCCCCGAGCGTCGACGTCATTTACGCGACCCTGGTCGCCGAAGGGTTGCGCCGGTCGTTCTCACACGCACAGCTGCTCGACGTTCACGACAAGCTCCAAGGGGCAGGCGCGTCGCGCGCATACGTCACGATCGAATCCCCTCAATCGTTTCGAGAAGCCCGCTTGCTTCAAGCGCTGTCCGAAGGTCGAGAGTGAACCCGTGGAATGCGAAGATCGCGCGCATTGACCAGCCAGAGCCCGGCCTTCTGAGTCTTTCCATCCGCGCGGAGGGCAGGAACGAAGTCCTGGTCCTCGTCACGCTGCCTGGGGCCCTCCGGCTCGGCATCGTGGACGAGCGACCACGCGGCGCGAGCGCGAGCCCCTCGCTGACCCAACTCCGCCGGCATCTCGAAGGAGCTCGGATCGACGCGGTGGAGACGAGTCGACGAGCGGCGCGTCTCTCTTTGACTCGAGCCGGCGTGGCGCGATTCCTGATCGCGGCACCGAGCAAACCCTACGGCGCCTGGTGGCTTTGCGAGACCGATGGCTCGGTCGTCCTTCGCTCCCCGGGCGCAGCGGCGATGGCCCCGGCCGAAGACGCTCATCTCGAATCACGGAGCCGCGGCGAGCTTCGCGACGCGGGTACGGCGGCGCTCGACGCCCATCGATCGCTGCGCAGGGAACAGCTCCAAAGACTCCTGCTGCGGCACATCAAGCGGCTGGTCAAGAAGCGCGATGCGATCCTCGACGACCTCGAACGGGCAGCGACCGCGGATGAGCTGCACGAGCGGGCAAGCCTGATCCTTGCGCATCTCGCGGAAATTCCGACCAATGCGCGCTCTTTCGAGACCGAGAGCTGGGACCCGGAGCCCCGGCCGATTCGGATCGAGCTGGACCCACGCAAGAGCCCGACCGAGATTGCCCAGGAGCTCTTCAAGAAGTCCAAACGCCTGAAGCGAGGCTTGGACGTCGCGCCGAATCGCTTGGCCTCCGTGGAAAAGGAGATCGCCGAGCTCCATCGGGTCAGAGACGAGCTCCCGGACTGCCCCGCGGAGGAGCTCACAGCGAGGCTCGATGCGCTGGGCGTTTCGACCACGGCGCCAATGGAACGAGAGCGCAAACGGCGACAGGCCGGCGTGCGCCTCCCGTACAGGGAGTTCCGCAGCGGCGACGCGTCTCCCGTGCTGGTCGGACGAGGCGCCGCCGACAACGACCGCCTCACGCTTCGTGTCGCACGGCCGCACGACCTCTGGCTGCATGCACGCGGTGTGACGGGAGCTCATGTCGTCGTTCCGCTCAGCAAGGGACAGTCTTGCTCAGCGGAGACACTCGTCGACGCCGCAACCCTGGCGGCTCACTTCAGCGACCTCCGCGGCGAGATGATCGTCGACGTGCTCTACACACCTCGGCGCTTCGTGCACAAACGCAA
>JAOTXX010000016.1 GCA_029862185.1 Myxococcales bacterium | reverse complement strand
TGGTGTCGTCACGCTCCGTACCGCCTTTGGCGATGTCTTTGTAGCTCTTGACCTCGCCACCGTGCTTGGCGCTCATCACCTTCATGATCGCCGCCGTCAGCGTCGTCTTGCCGTGGTCGATGTGACCGATCGTGCCTACGTTCATGTGTGGTTTGTCTCGGACAAACTTTTCTTTAGCCATCGTTAGCTCCTCATCCGCCCTTCGCCTTGGCGACGATTTCTTCGGCGATGCCCTGCGGCACCCCCTGATACTCCTTGAACTGCATCGTGTAGACCGCGCGCCCCTGAGTTTTGGAGCGAAGGTCGTTTACGTAACCAAACATGTTTGCGAGCGGCACCAGCGAACGAATCACCTGCAAGCCACCCACCGAATCCATTCCGCTGACCGCACCGCGACGCGAGTTGAGGTCGCCGATGACCTCACCCATGTAGTCCTCCGGGACGCGGACTTCAACGTCCATCACCGGCTCCATGAGCTGAATGCCCGCGCGCTTCGCGCCATCCTGGAAAGCAAGGGATGCGGCCACCTCGAATGCAGCCGGGCTCGAATCGACGTCGTGGTACGAGCCGTCGAAGAGCGTCGCCTTGAGGTCGATCACGGGGTAGCCGGCCATCACCCCGCGGCTCATTGCATCTCGTACACCCTTCTGTACGGACGGAACGTACTCCTTGGGCACGACGCCACCGACGATCTTGTTCTCGAATTCGAAGCCAGCGCCGGCTTCGAGGGGTTCGAGCTTGAGCCAAACGTGGCCAAACATGCCGCGACCGCCGCTCTGCTTGACGTAGCGGCCCTCGGATTCAACTTCCTTGGTGATCGTCTCGCGGTACGCAACCTGGGGTGCGCCGACGTTGGAATCCACCTGGAATTCCCGCTTCAGGCGGTCGACGATGATCTCCAAATGGAGCTCGCCCATGCCGCTGATGATGGTCTGGCCCGACTCCTCGTCCGTGTGCGCGCGGAAGCTCGGGTCTTCCGCTGCGAGCTTGCCGAGCCCCACACCGAGCTTATCCTGGTCGGCCTTGGTCCTGGGTTCGATGGCGACCGAGATTACGGGCTCTGGGAAATCCATACGCTCGAGAATGATCGGCGCATTCTCGGCGCAGAGCGTGTCGCCCGTGGTCGCTGTCTTGAGGCCGACCGCGGCCGCGATATTGCCAGCGTGAATCTCTTTGAGCTCTTCGCGATTGTTGGCGTGCATCTGAAGGATGCGGCCAATGCGCTCTTTTTTGCCCTTGGTGGAGTTCAGGACGCCGGACCCGGCTTTGAGAACGCCGGAGTAGACTCGGAAGAACGTGAGCTGACCGACGAACGAATCGTTGACGATCTTGAATGCCAGGGCGCTGAACGGCTCGTCATCCGAAGCTTTGCGCACCATCACCTTCTCGGGGTCCTTCGGGTCCACGCCCTGAATCGCCTGAACCTCGAGCGGCGAGGGAAGGAAGTTCACGACGGCGTCCATGAGCTGCTGGACGCCCTTGTTCTTGAAGGCGGAGCCGGTGAGAACCGGTACGATCGACTGCTCCAAGCAGCCTTTGCGAAGCGCCCTGAGAATCTCGTCCTCGGAGAATTCGGTATCGCCATCGAGGAAACGCTGCATCAGGGCGTCATCGACCTCGGAAACCGCTTCGATGAGCACCGCGCGGGCCTCGTCCGCTTGGGCCTGGTGTTCCGCGGGGATCTCTTCGACGGTCCACTCGGCGCCGAGATTGTCGTCTCTGAAGCGGTTGGCCTTCATCGCGACCAGGTCGATCACACCTTCGAGCTCCGCCTCTTGACCGAGAGGAAGCTGCACCGCGACTGCAGGTGCGATGAGGCGGTCTTTAATCGACTGAAAGGCGCTCGGGAAGTCGGCTCCGGCCTTGTCCATCTTGTTGATGAAGCAGATGCGCGGAACGCCGTAGCGGTCGGCCTGACGCCAGACGGTCTCCGACTGCGGCTCGACACCCTCTTTGCCGTCGAACACCGCAACCGCGCCATCGAGCACCCGAAGCGAACGCTCGACCTCGATGGTGAAGTCGACGTGGCCGGGCGTGTCGATGATGTTGATTCGGAACTGCTCGCCGCCGAAGGGGCCCGCACCGGGGCGCCAGAAGCAAGTCGTCGCCGCAGATGTAATCGTGATGCCACGCTCCTGCTCCTGCGCCATGTAGTCCATGGTCGCAGCGCCGTCGTGCACCTCGCCGATCTTGTAGTTGACGCCGGTGTAATAGAGGATGCGCTCGGTCGTCGTAGTTTTGCCCGCATCGATGTGGGCCATGATGCCGATGTTGCGGGTCTTATCGAGTGCGTAATTTCTGGCCATTGGATTCTATGAGCTCGACTCTTATGACTATGGCGCTTCACATACAAAACCCCCTCCGACCCAGAAGCCACCCTCGGGCTTCTTCAACTCAGAGAGGGTTTCGAGAGGCACATCGGTTGCGACGGTTCGTCGCGGTCTTCCCGGTGACTCTCTCTATGTCAGCGTCGTCATGAGTTCAGCTGCTGCTCCTTGTCCGAGGGGTTTCCGTAGACCTTCCCAGACGCCAAAAAGTTCCTACCAACGATAATGGGCAAACGCCTTGTTCGCGTCAGCCATCTTGTGTGTGTCTTCCCGCTTTTTTACGGCGTTTCCGCGCCCCTGCGAGGCTTCCATGAGCTCTGCCGCGAGACGTTCTTCCATGGACTTCTCGCCGCGCGCCCTCGAATACTGAACCAGCCAACGCATTGCGAGCGCATTGCGGCGGTCGGAGCGAACCTCGACGGGAACCTGATAGGTCGCGCCACCAACACGACGGCTCTTCACCTCGACGCGCGGCTTCACCGCATCGAGTGCTTTCTTGAACACATCGAGCGGCTCGTCTTTGTAGCGCTCTTCGATGATGTCGAAGGCGCCATACAAGCACTTCTCGGCGGTGGAGCGTTTGCCTGCGAGCATCAGTGAGTTGACGAACTTCGCCACGAGCTGGTCGCCATACTTGGCGTCCGGGATGATTTGCCTTTTGGGTGCGCTTACTCGACGACTCATGACTCAGATTTGCTCAGGCTTTGGGGCGCTTCACGCCGTATTTGGATCGCTTGTTGACGCGATTGGCTTTGTTGGTGTTGGACGGTCCGGCCGCCCCGGTGGCATCGAGTGTGCCACGCACGACGTGATAGCGAACGCCGGGAAGATCTTTTACGCGGCCACCGCGAATGAGCACGACGGAGTGCTCCTGCAGATTGTGTCCCTCGCCGGGAATGTAGGTCGTCGCCTCGATACCGTTCGACAGACGAACACGGGCGACCTTACGAAGCGCAGAGTTCGGCTTCTTCGGAGTAGTCGTGTAGACGCGAACGCACACACCTCGCTTCTGCGGGCAACGCTGAAGCGCCGGCGAATCCGTTTTCGATTTGATCTGTTTTCGTCCCTTGCGGACGAGCTGGTTGATCGTGGGCATAACTATCCGAAAAAGCGTGCAATTCCTCGAGCGCGCGCAACTTCCCCGCGCGTCAAAGGGAGCGAAGAATAGGCGCGAAAGCCCTGCTGTCAAGCGAAGTGTTCCGCGAATTGGGATAGAGCCCTAAACCTTTGAAATGACTATTTTTTCAGCCGACACAGCGGAGGCCGATGCAGGGTGCGATTAGCAAGAATGATCCGGGTCTCCACATCGGCCCCGATTTGCGAAAATTCAGAAATCGATCCGCAACTTGCCACCAGTCAGCCCCATCTCCAGTCGAAGCTGGGGCCCGCGGCTTTGGGGGCTTCTGAGCTCGTCAGGCAATTCACGGGGCCGGCTGCTGCGGATCACCGGCCTGAAACGAACTTCCGCTTCGACGACGCCGGCGATTGCAAAGCTCAGGAGCGCGCCGACGCTCACCCAGTTGCCGATGCGAAGAGCCTTCTCCACCCGCCGCGCCCGGTCGATCTCGTTGGGTCCCGGATTCTCGTCGCGGAGCGAGTTGTGGCCGATGAACGTCGCAATGGAGGCCGCGAGAAACGCGCTTTCGGTGGTGGCAAACATGATCCCGAGCTTGCGGTTCTCGTTCTGAAACTGGCCGGCGCCGAACGGGATGGCCGCAATCCATCGGGAGTTGACCTTTTCGATGGTCTGCTCGGAGGCGAGCTTCTCGAGCGCCTCGATGCGTTGCTGCTGGCGGATCAGGTCCTCGACCTCTTCGGAACGCTCCCGCTGTTTGCGGGCGAGCTCCAGGGCATCGCGACGCGCGCGTTCTACGCTGACTTTCTTTTGCACCTCTTGGAAGGTCTGCACGACCGCCTCGGGGAAAGCGACGGGGTCGATGTCATAATCCGGATCCTCCTCGAGCAGCAGCCGGAATTGCTCCCGGGCGGCGTCCTTCTTTCCGAGGAAGAGGTACGTTGCGCCGAGGTATTTTCGGGCTTCCAAGCGAACGACCGGGTTCGCCGCGCGGGGGACGACGCCGCCGACCAGAGACTCGAGGCCCCTGGCCGCCTTGGTGTAGCTCTGCTTGTCGTAGCTGCGACGGGCCGACTCGAAGTCCGAAAGCTCGTCGGCGGCGACGGGCAGCGCGAACGCTCCCATCAACAGGAAAATCAAACCTGAGAGCGCGGGCCGCCGGATCACCTTAGGCGGGTTCTACGGGGTTTCGCCGTCCCTCTCAAGCTTGAAGGAATGCTCGGTCAAATCCGCTCCGGCACGAAGCTTCACCACCGTCCGGTAGGTTCGATAGCCCGGCGCGCGGATCTGCACCTGAGCGGAGGACTGAAGCGTCCTCATCGGGATCTGAAGGATCTCGCGGATCCGTCCTGTGACCTTGCGATTCCCGGGGAGTGTGATTCGGACGGTCGCATCCGCTGGCGCTGGACCCTTGAGGTAGAGCCTCGCGGGCTTGTAGCGGAGTTTGACCGAAAGCTCGAAGTCGCGCGCCCCCGCCGGAATCCGCCTGCGGACGACCCGCTCTTCACAACAGCCTTCGGCGCCAACGAAGCGAAACGTGTGATTGCCGGCCTTGAGACGGACCCGCTGGAAATCGGGGCCGTACGGCTTGAGCCGGCTGCCGTTAACGCTGATCGACACATTCGGGGGCATTGGTTTGAAGACGACCCAACGTCGGCCGTTTGGAGTCGCCTCCTTGTCGCTTTCCTCAGGTTGGCTCTCCTCATCCACGATGGCTTGCTCGTTTTCGGAGCGGGTCGATGGATCAGCGTCCATAGCCTGGGCTGGCTGGCCTGGTGTGTCGCCGGCGCCCTCTTCCGCTGTCGGAGTGGTCTCCGTCTCCACACGCGCGCCTTCGGCTCGTCGCCAGCTCAGGTACCCAACCCCCGCAAGCGAAAGTACGAGAGCAGTGGCGACCAGTGCGATGATCAGGTTCGCCCGGCGGCGGCGCCCCAGGGTCCCCAGCAGTTTGAGGGCGCGATCATTTCCGTCATCGAGCGCCAGAACACGGCTCAGCGCTGCCTGCGCCTTCGACACTTGCCCGGCTTTTGCGGCTGCGGCCCCGAGCACGAGCAGCCTTTGAACTACGTGCTGCTCCAGCTCCTCGGCGACCTCGTTCGGTTCCGCTAGGTAGCGAGCCAGCGTTTCATCGGGATCGCCGATGGCCATCTCGGTCAGAAAGGCTCGCAGACGATCGGCCATCTCACCGGCGGTTTGATAACGTTCGCCAGGCGCTCGGGAGAGCGCCTTGTTCATGATCTGGGCGAGCTCTGCACCAATCGATGGACGGAGGCGAAGCGGGTCGGGGTACTCGCCCTCGAGCAACAACTTCAACAGATGGTGGGGGTTCCGACCGATGAACGGTAGTCGACCGGTTGCACAGAAATACAGGACCGTCCCGAGCGAAAAGACGTCGCTGCGTACATCGCAGGTCCCGCCCTCCACTTGCTCCGGCGCCATGTGACCCGGGGAACCGAGGATCTGACCGGTGACGGTGAACGTGTGCGCGTCAACCATGTACGCGATCCCAAAGTCGGTGAGCTTCACGCAGCGATCTTCGTGAATGAGCACGTTCTCGGGCTTCACGTCGCGGTGAATGATGCCCTTGGCATGCGCAGCGCCGAGCGCGTCTGCGAGCTGAAGGGCGACACAGGCTGCGATTTCTGCTGGCAGTTCCCTTTGCTTCAGGACGAAATCCTTCAGCGTGGGGCCCGTGAGCAACTCCGCGGCGATGTACGTCTCGTCCGAGGCCTCGCCGCTGTAGTCGTAGATCTCGAGGATGTGCGGATGTCGGAGCTTCGCGACGCTCTTGGCTTCGCGAGTGAATCGGGCCCGCGCTTCGCTGGTGCGCTGTAAATGCGGATGGAGCACCTTGAGGGCGACGAATCGATCCAGCGAGCTGTCCCGTGCCCGGTAGACCGTAGCCATTCCACCGTGGCCGATCTCGTCGAGGACCTCGTACTTCTCAAGCTTGCGTAACATCTGCCCGGGGATTCCAAGAGTAACAGGTTCGGGCACCGCTACCTCATCCTTCTATAGCGGTTGAAGCGCGGCCGGGACGCAGAACTCGAAATCGTCCCGGATGCTCACACCATCGTCGCCCCCCGCTACGATGAAGGCGCCACTTTCCAAGACGAGACCCCCCGCGCCGGCCCGCGGGAACTCCATTTGCAAGAGAGGTTCAATCTCGAGGTTCCCGTCGTCCCATCGGACTTCCTCCACCATCGACGAGCTTTCACCGCCAACGAGCAGCGTGCTATCTGCGGGCTGTAGGACTCCCAGGCGCGCCGTCGTCCACTGAGGTCCGGCGCCCGAAGCGCAGGCGCTCGGGCAGGCATCAAAGCGCAGGCTGTCCTGTCGCACGGCATCTTCGGCATCGGTGCCGCCGAGGAGGAGGGCACGGCTTTTGCCGTCACCGACCAGAAGGCCGCCTTCACGGACGCGGTCCATGACGCCTGCGACAGGCTGCCCCGTCGTACTGCCATCGAGGAGGAGCTCGGCATCGCCCTCGGGATCGCCGCCTACGACCAGGACGTCGGCGCCCAGTGCGGTGGCTGCGGGTCCGGACCGCGGCTTGCTGAGCTGAAGAGACGTCACCTCGCCGCCGGGCGCGACCAGCGATACCTCGGATTGAGCTTCTCCGCCTAGCTCGCCGCCGATCACCATCGCTCCGACGCCGGGAACGGAGACGAGCGCGGACCTCGCGCCTGCGCCATTGTGAAGAAACACCGGCACGATTCGACGGCTGGGGTCGAGCATGTTGAAGATGAACGGCGTCACATTGCTTGGAAGGACGAGGATCTGAGCCTCGTCGATCGATGCGGCTCGCGTTTCGCCGAGATCGGACACCGCGAGGTCTTCGGCAAAGAGGCGCGACTCCCATTCCAGCAAATCGAAGAATTCGATCTGCTCATGGGATGGGCCCGTGCCACCCGCAATCAAGGCGAACGTACCGGACCGCACCATTGCGAAGAATGCGCGGGGTGCTTCCAATAGGTCGAACGTGACCCGCTCGCAGGAAGAGGGCGCGGCGGTGACGACGCGAAGCAGGCCGGCGCTGCTAGTGGGAACGAATGCCGGTGACGCGCTCAAGAGCTCGGTGGTCTCCCCCACTATTTCGACCCGGATCCGTGTAGGGCGAGTGAACGCGCCAAACTCCAGCAGCGCGTCGAAGTCGCCGTCTGTGATTGGATACTCATACTCTTGCGCGGGAAGCTCGCCCTCTTGAATGCCGATTCGAAGCGTCGTGGCATCGGTCCCGGCCGCTGGATTGCCGTTCTGGCCGTCGACGATGCGAGCCTCGAAGACGAAGGTCGCCACGGACTCCTTGCAGGAAAAGGCCGCCACCGAGAGCAGTCCAAGTAAGACGATTCGGCGGATCACGGCGAGAGGTTGCTTTACCGGTTCGCAGCGAGCAAGTAGATCAGCGCAGTGTGGGCCGAACCCCTTGCTTCAATCGACGAGCTCGCGGTAGCGCGGCGCCTGCGCGCAGAGCCAGGGTTCGCTTGGCTCGATTCGAATCGAAGCGAGGCGCGCGATGGACGGTTTTCCTTTCTTGCCGCCTGGCCGGCCGAAGAGATCCGGGTGGAGTTCGGAGCCAAGGCGCCATTCGCCGCGCTTGGCAGGGTGGGCCAACGGAGCGAAGGATCGATCCCCGACGGTCCCAGGCCCAGCGAAGTGCCGGCCTGGATCGGCTACATTGCGTACGACGCATACTGGTCGTCGCCGGTGCGTGGAGAGCCGCGTTTCGATCGTGGAGCGGATCCCATCATGCTCTTTCGACGCTTTCCCGCGCTCCTGGTCCTCGACCATGAAGAGGGTGAAACCTGGATCGTCGGCGACGATCGCGAGGCGTGCGCTCTGTTTTCCGCTCGCTTGGACGAACTAGACGACACCGAAACCTCGCCGCCCGTGGTCGGTGCGATCGAAGTGGACGACGCAGTGGAGCACCGCAAATCGATCGGCAAGGCGCTCGACTACATCGGAATGGGTGAGGTCTACGAGGTCAACGTCGCCAGACGTTGGTCCGCGACGTTTGCAGGCGATGCGCTCGAGCTTTGGCAAGCCATGCGAGTCGCCAGTCGCGTGCCGCTCGGGATGTTTTTCGATGGCGGTGACCATGCGGTGCTCGCCTGCACGATGGAACGATTCATTCAGTGGGACGCTGGGAGCAGAACGCTCGTCACGCGTCCGATCAAAGGGACGATCCGGCGCGAAACCACTCACGACGGCGCATCGCAACGCCTGCGCGCAGACCCGAAGGAGCAGGCCGAACATTCGATGATCGTCGATCTCATGCGGAACGACCTCGGCCGAGTCGCAGAGACGGGAACCGTGACGGTCGACGAGCCCCTCCTCGTGGAACCGTTTACCGGCCTTTATCACCTCGTGAGCACCGTGAGCTGCATCACGCGACCCGAGGTTTCACTCAAAGCCATTTTGGAAGCGACCTTTCCTCCTGGAAGCGTCACGGGCGCACCAAAGGTTCGTGCCCTCGAAATCATCGAGATGCTCGAGAAACACCCGCGCGGTACCTACTGTGGCGCCTTGGGTTTCATCGATCGCGATGGCGGGCTCTCGCTTGCCGTGGCGATTCGAACTGCGACGGTTTCGGGCGGCCGGGTCTATTACTGGGCCGGTGGCGGCATCGTCGAAGCGAGCGATCCTGACCGGGAGGTCGCCGAAACCGAGCTCAAGGCGCGGGTCTTTCTCGATGCTGTAGACTCGCTGCAAGGGGGTTGCAAAGTTGACTGATCCAATCGAAGACATACTGGATTTCTGGTTTGGCGAGCTCAACGCGCACGGGTGCTCGACTCCGGAGCACCGAAAGCGCTGGTGGACGAAGTCCGACGCGTTTGACGAGGCGGTCCAACACCATTTCATGGACGACTATGAAGCCATCGTAGCCGGAGAGAGGGAAGCTTGGAGAAGCAGCGCGCGCGGCGCCTTGGCGTACATCATCGTCCTGGACCAGTTTTCGAGAAACATGTTCCGAGGGACGCCGAAGATGTTCGCAGCCGATGAGCTCGCGCGTGAGGTTTGTCGTGAAGGCCTCGATGCCGGCTTCGATGCCGAGCTGTCCTTTGATGAACGCGTCTTTTTCTATCTGCCGCTAGAGCACAGTGAATCGATGGACGATCACAAACTCTGCATGGAGCTCTTCGAGAAGCTGCTCGCCTCCGCGCCGGAGCCTCTTCAAGGGGATGCGAAGTACTACTTGGACTTCGCGGTGCGGCACCGGGCGATCATCGAGCGATTTGGACGTTATCCGCATCGAAACGAGATCCTCGGGCGGGCGAGTAGCGACGAGGAAGCCAAGTTCTTAGATGAGCCAGGCTCCTCGTTCTAGTCCAGCTTCTTTTGGAAGCGCATGGACACGACGACGATCAGGATCAGCGTCAGGCCGGCGAGCCAGACGAGCTCGGCACCGAGCTCCGCAAATGACGCTCCTTTGAGGACGATGCCGCGAATGACGCGCAGGTAATGCGTCAAGGGCAGGATCGTCGACAACCAGCGCGCCGGCGCAGGCATCGCCTCCCAGGGAAACATGAAGCCGGACAAGAGTATGTTCGGCAGCAAGAAAAAGAACGACATCTGCATGGCCTGCTGCTGAGTCTTCGCGAGCGTCGAGAAGAACAGGCCTACGGCGAGGCTCGCAGCGATGAAAAACACGGAAAGCAAATAGAGCAGCCCGACCGACCCGACGATCGGCACATCGAAGACCCAGGACCCTACGAGGAGAATCAAGGTCATCTGCAGGTACCCCACGCCGATGTAGGGCACTATCTTGCCGACGGTTAGCTCCATGCTTCGGATGGGCGACACGATCAATTGTTCCAGCGTTCCGCGCTCGCGTTCGCGGGCAATCGCCATCGCCGTAAACATCACCAGAGTCATCGTGAGGATGACCCCCACGAGGCCGGGCACGATGAAAACCGCGGTGCGAAGGTCGGGGTTGTACCAAGTCGCGGGCTCCATCGCGATCAGCTGGGAGGCCATTGCGACGGGCTGTCCCAGTCGCTGGAGTCGCTCGACGCTCAGGTCGGACGAGCGCGCGGATGCCAGGGACAAGGCGGTGTTGGTCGCACTCGCGACGACCTGCGGATCCGAGCCGTCGACGACCAGCTGCAATTGAGATCTTCTGCCCGCTTCGACCTCGGCTCCAAAACGAGGTGGTACGACCAGTGCCACCATGGCCTCCCGAGACCGCATGGCGACGCCGATCTGCTCGTAGCTATCTACATGGCCCACGACCGCATAGAAACCGGTCGCTTCCATGCGCCTCACGAACCCCCGAGATTCCGCCGAATGATCCTGGTCGTAGACCACGGTTGAGATGTTTCGAACGTCGGTATTGATGGCATAGCCGAAGAGGAGCAGCTGGATGATCGGAATGCCGAACATCATTCCCATCGTGAGCCGGTCACGCCGAGCTTGAATCATCTCTTTCCAGGCGATCGACAGCATGCGGTTCATCGACCGCCTCCGTGTCGCGCTTCGCTGTGAACCATCGCCACGAAGGCATCCTCGACGTTGGGGACGATCTCGCGGGCATCGGCGACACCCGGACCTGCGTCGAGAACCTCTTTGGCGAGGGCGATCGGATCGACGCCGCCAAGGGTGGCCAGTCGAAGGCGGTCGCCGAACGGGGCGACCTCGTCGACCGCAGGGTGTGACTCCAGCAGATCCATGGCCGAGGCCACGTTTGGAGTCGAAACGATACAAACCCGGATTTCACGGCGCTCGATGACCTCCGCGGGCGTACCGATGTCGAGAAGCGTGCCCCGAAAGATGAATGCGAGACGATGGCAGCGCTCCGCTTCGTCCATGTAGTGGGTGGTCACGATAACGGTCGTGCCCACGGAAGCGATCCGGTGAATATGGGCCCAGAACTCCCGGCGGCTCACTGGGTCGACACCCGCCGTCGGCTCGTCGAGAAACAAGAGCGGGGGCTGGTGAATCGTCGCGCAGACCAACGCGAGGCGCTGCTTCCAACCACCGGAGAGGGTGCCGCTGATCTGAGCGCGCCGCTCGCTCAAGCCTGCGCGATCGAGCTCCTCGGGAACGCGCTTGCGGCGTGCTGCTCGGCCGAGCCCGTAGATCCCTGCGTAGAAATGTAAGTTCTCTTCGACCGTCAGGTCTTCATAGAGGCTGAAGCGCTGGGTCATGTAGCCGATGTTCTGCTTGACCTGCTCCGGCTCCTTCTCGACGTCGAAACCGACCACGGTCGCGCGACCGCCGCTGGGGTCGAGAATCCCGCAAAGCATGCGGAGCGTCGTCGACTTGCCAGCACCATTGGGGCCTAGAAGGCCGAAAATCTCGCCACGATGGACGCGGAAGCTGACGTCGCTGACGGCGACGAGCTTACCAAAGTGACGAGAAAGCCCCTCGACGACGACGGGATCCCCCACCGCTATTCGCCCTTCGACTCAAACGTGGCGAAGGCGGGCACGCCAGCGTGCAGGCGCTCTTCGGGGTCGTTGATTCGGACTCGAACGCGAACGACTAAGTTGGAGCGCTCCGTGGGCGAAAAAAGGAAACGCGGCGTGAATTCCGTGGTTGGAGCGATGTGCTCGATCTCGCCATCGAAGGATTCGCCTTCGGTGTCCACATGAATGCGCGCGGGGAGACCGACCGCAAGCCCTGAGAGCTTCTGCTGAGGAACGAACACATCGACGTAGGGATGCTTGGTATCGGCGACGGTGACCACGGTGGCTCCAGCAGCAACCACCTCGCCGATCCTCACCGGGACGTCGAGCACTGTCACGCGTTCGGACGCGTGTAAGGCATAGAGGGCCAAGCGCTCTTTCTCGGCGTCGACCGCGGCTTCCGCTGCGGTGACCTCGGCATCCGAGGCGGCGAGCTCCTCGGGACGGGCGCCTTCGCGCAACTGCTTCAGCCGCTCCTGAAGCATTCGCACCTGTGCCTTGGACTGGGCATAGGCCGCTTCGAGCTCGGAGATGCGCGATCGAGCCGTAGCCGCCTGCTCCGGAAGGTTTCGGTTCCTGTCGAGGTTGGCCCTGGATTCGCGGAGCACAGCGCGAGCGCCATCCAGCTCGGCCATCGTCGAGCGGACTTCTTCCACGCGTGGCCCCGCATAGACCAGCGCGGCCTTGGCGCGGGCGCGTGCCAGATCTGCCTCTCGGGCGAGCAGAATCGGGAGCTCGGCCGTGTCGTCGAGAACCGCGATCAACGCGCCCTCTTCGATGAGGTCTCCGCGATCAAAGCGAATCTCTCGGAGTTGGCCGCCGACTCGAAAGCCAAGATGGCGATCATCGTGCTCGATGATCCCCTGGTAGCCGGAAGGCGTATTGCGCTCAGAGCTGCAGCCCGCGATCGCCACGACGAGCACCACCGTCTGCGCCCAGGCCCTGGCTGTCGCGTCGCTCACGCGAGACAGGTTAGCAGATTCGACCGGGCCCGCGGCTTCGCGCTTCGCTGAGACTAGCGGTGATTCGACCGTCGGTGTTACAAACCCCGAAGCCCGCGAATGTACGAGACCCTAGAAATCATCCTTAACATCTCGATTGCGGTTTTCATCGCAGGTGTCCTCTTCAGCGCTGGCCTGGAGGTGACCTTCGCGCAGGTGTTGAAGCCGCTCAGGAACGGTCCGGTCGTCGCGCGGGCGCTGATCGCGAACCTGATCCTGACGCCACTCCTCGTCTACGCCATGAGCGTCTGGTTCCCCCTCGAGCGTCCCTACATGATCGGTGTTCTGCTCTATGGGTTCGCGGCCGGCGCGCCCTACACGCCAAAGTTGGTTGGCGTCGCGGCCGGCGACGTACCCAACTCGATTGCGGCAACGATGCTGCTGACCGTCCTCACTATCATCTACATGCCCCTGGTTCTGCCGTTTCTGATACCCGGGACGGAAATTGGTGTCTGGGCGATCGCCAAGCCGCTCCTTCTTCAGATGTTCGTGCCCCTGGTGATCGGTCTCCTGATTCGGCATTTCAGAGACCGGCTCGCCGCCAAGATGCTCAAGCCCGCCAATCTCGTCGTCAATCTTTCGCTGGTCGTCTTTCTGGTCCTTGCCGTCGTGAACCACGGTGATGCCCTATCCGCTACCATCGGAAAGGGGGCGATCACCTCGGCCGTCGTGCTCACTCTCGCGGCATTTGGGGTCGGCTACCTGCTCGGTCCCGGAGGGGAGAAGGGCAAGGTGACCCTCGGCCTCATCACCACAGCGCGCAACATCGGTGCGGCAGCAACCATCGCCACCGCGAATTTCAGGGATGATCCGCGAGTACTGATTACCGTCGCGGTCTGCATGTTCGTCGTATTCGCACTCGCGTTCCCCACGGCAAAGCTCTACTTCAGCAAGCGGCTGTCGGTGTCCTAGGTATCCGCATGACCTCGCGAAATTGCGTCCGCAAAATCAAATGGAAGAGGGTGCAACGATGAAGCTTCAGATTTCGATGATTTCGATGGCGGCGTTGCTGCTGATGTCCGCGTGCCCCAAAGATGGAGCGGCGCCTTCCTCCCAGACTGCAGCGGTGGCGCCGACGCCGAACGAGGCGACCGCGATCGCCAAAGAGGCGTACATCTACGCGTTCCCGATGATGGAGAACTATCGAACGATGTACGTCCAAGCCATCGATCGAACCGCGCCCGGGTACTCGGGCGGATTCAACGAGCTGGTGCACAAGACGGAACTACTCGGACCCGAGTTCAAAGACATCGTTCGTCCCAACAACGACACGATGTATTCCTTCGCCTGGCTGGACCTGCGAGCGCAGCCGGTCGTCATCACCGTCCCGGAGATCAAAGATCGCTACTACTCCGTGCAACTCGTCGACATGTTCACGCACAACTTCGATTACATCGGAACCCGCGCAACTGGCACTGAAGCCGGCAGCTATGTGATCGCTGGCCCGGAATGGAACGGAACCAAGCCCGATGATGCAAAGGCCGTCCTGCGAAGCGAAAGCAGCTTCGCTTACTGCATCATTCGAACCGAAGTGGGCGGGCCGGACGATGTCGCGGCCGTTGTGGCGCTTCAAAAGCGGTACCGGCTCACCCCGATGAGCGTCTACCTTGGACGCACGGGCGCTCCGGTAGCACCTGGAATCACGTTCCCGACATACAATCCGAGTAGGGCGAAGTCTGCCGCCTTCATCGATCTGCTGAATTTTCTGCTGACCGAAGTCGTGGTCGCGCCTGACGAGGAGGAGCTCATGGGCCGCTTCTCCAGAATCGGGATTCGAGCTGGGGCGCTCAGTGCGTCGTGGTCTTTGAGCCCCGAGCTGAGGGAAGCACTCGACGAAGGGGTCGGCCAGGGCATGGTGGCGATCGACAAGGCGGCTTACGACCCGAGGCAGCTCCACGGCACCTCGGTGCAGGAGGGTCATGGCTGGCAAGGAATGGCCGGCATTTTCGGACCCGGCGAAGTGATGCGAACCAAGTACTTGGCCCGTGCCGTGGCGGCCATGGTGGGCTTGTATGGAAACGACGTCGAGGAAGCCTATTACCCGGTCGCGAACACCGACGCCTTCGGCGATCCGCTCGATGGGTCGAAACACCAATACGTGATGCGCTTCGAAAAGGACGAGCTCCCGGCGGTACACGCCTTTTGGTCGATGACCATGTACAGCCTGCCGGACCAGCTCATGGTACCGAACCGGATCGCGCGTTACTCGATCGGCGACCGGAGCAAGCTCGAGTACGGCAAAGACGGCTCGCTGACCGTCTACATCCAACGGGAATCGCCGGGAAAAGAGAGATCTAGCAATTGGCTTCCCGCCCCCGATGGCGCGTTCTCCCTTCAGTTCCGCATGTATCTGCCAAAGCCCGAGTCCTTAGACCCGCTCTACTTGCCACCACCTGTCAAGCCCGCGAGATGACCGGCAGCTACTACTTCGACATCCACTGGGGCAAGGGTTCGCTCTTGCGAACGAACGAAATCGCATTGGTCCCGGAGCGACCGACCATCACGGCCTCGATCAGCGGAGGATGGGCATCGCTGTTTGCGGCATGCCATTCGACGATGAAATTCGCGCCGGAGCCTCCGGCGACATCATGCCGCTCGACGAGAAACTCGATCGTCTGAAGCGGCCCCAGTTTGATCAAACGATCGACGAGCTTCTTGGAGAGCTTGCCATTGGTGTCGTAGTACTCGACCGCACTCACGTAGACCGAGCGCTTGGGGTCGATGTTTCGAATGCTCAGAGTGGCCTCGAGTAGGTATGGACGCCCGCCGTCATAGTAGATGTGAGAGTAGACGGGAACATACGCCGCGTGATGCACCGGGAGCGAGCGAACGGTGACGTCCGCTGCCGCATATGCATCGAGGTTCGGCGGCGTGTAAGAGCGAGGCGGCTCGAACTGCACGCTGTCTTGGATCGCGTCGAGCCGCTGCTCGGTATTGCTTCGGCTGCGCGAATAGACGAACGCAATGAACGCAATGGCCAGCAAAATGAGCAACCGAACGCCGTGCTCCGAGAACCACAATAGCCACTCTGGGTATTTCTGATCGCGGCCCACAGTCACACTCCCTACTCGTCGATTTGTCTCGTGTATCGCACTATCGAAGGGCCTCCGGCAAGCGTTGGGTTCGCAACTTGAGGGGGCGCGCATGCGTGTTATGAGGAGAATCGCTCCCGGGTCGTCTAAGGGCAGGACAACAGGCTTTGGACCTGTGAATGGTGGTTCGAATCCACCCCCGGGAACCAGGCTGCATCATGCGAACCGTCTCGATTCTCACCGGCTTCCTTCTAGCTGCCACCCTTGGAACGGCCTGCAAAAAGAGTGGTGGCACCCCAGGCACCGCAACACCGGCGTCCGCAGCGCTTGATTCGGGCTGCGATCACGAACTGAGGTCGAGCGCCCTGGCCAAACACAGTTGGCCCTACCCCGCCGACTATCGCAACCTTCGCTGGGGCAACACATACCAAAAGATGCGGCTCAAGCTGAAGCCGACGTCGGCCGCGTTCGTGACGGCCACGGTGACATGGAAATCAGGCGAGCTCATCGAGGTGCAAGACAGCGAGTTGCGGATCACCAAGCCGCGGCGCTTGATCGCCAAGCGAGATCTTTACGTGACGCGCAAGGTTTGGGACCAAGGGGTCGAGGTGGAGCGGAAGCTCCTGGCCGTTGCGAAAGGCGAGGTCGGCTCGTTCTTGTTCTACAATTCACGCGGCATGTGCATGGTCGGGACCGAGGAGGGCCCGGGCTGGACTCCATGCAGCCTCGACGATGCGTTCGAAGGCCTGAGCGCGGCGCAGCCACAGGCGTGCGAGCAGATCTGGTGGGTCAAGGTCCGAAAAAGCAAGGTCGACCAGGGCTGGATGCCGGTGATGGCTGGCTTCACGGAGCGGGTGCCTCCGCCGCCAGGCGCAGCCGAATGAATGTCTCCTGATTGCCCTTCGGGCCGGTGATCACGCTGTCGGCTTCCGCCACCAGCTCGAAGCCGAGCTGCTGGGCATCCTCCACCAGACTCTCGATGGCTTCGCGTCGCTGCTCCGGGTCCCGGACCACACCGCCCTTGCCGACCTTGCCATGGCCGACTTGGAACTGAGGCTTGACGAGTGCGAGAACCTCGCCTTCGGCGTGCAGCAATCCGCGCGCGGCGGGAAGAAGCTTCTCGAGTCCGATGAACGAAGCGTCGATCACCACGAGGTCAACGGGCTCGGGCAAGTCGGAAGGCTTCATGTGCCGCGCGTTGCAGCGCTCCATGACGACGACCCGCTCGTCCTGCCGTAACTTGTGGTGGAGCTGCCCATAGCCCACGTCGATCGCGAAGACTTTCGCCGCTCCACGCTGAAGCAGGCAATCGGTGAAGCCGCCGGTGGAAGCGCCGAAGTCAGCGACGATCTTGTCCGACGGCTCATAGTCGAACGCGTCAAGCGCAGCCGCGAGCTTGACTCCGCCCCTCGACACGAACGGGTGGTCAGGCTCGCGGACCTCGAGAGGCGCCTCTTCGTCGAGCGCTTCGCCGCTCTTTTCCACGCGCCGGCCGGCGGCAAAGACCTTGCCGGCCAGAATCATCGCCTGCGCCCTCGCCCGCGATGGAACCAGACCTCTTTGGGTCAACAATACGTCGGCGCGAACCTTCGGCACACAGCAAGACTGGACTAACTTTCTTTGAAAAGCGAACGGCGGTATCTTGGCCCCATGGCGCGCAACGTGCTCATTCTTCTCGGCATCGGTTCAATCGGCTGGGCGATGCTCTCCTTGTTTTTCGCTCGAGCGGTCCTGCCAGACTGGATGGGGCTCGGCGACCCTTCGCGCGGCCCTCTCTACATCGAGTCCATGGCGGTCAACGTCGGCCTGTGGTCTGCATTGGGCGCATTCGCCATTTTTGGCGCCGCGTTTCAGCGGCTGCGCTTGGCTGCCGTGCTCACGTTCGTTGTCTGCGGGGCGGGGTTTGCGGGTGGGCGAATTCTCGCGATGGTCCAGGGCGCAAAGCCCGACATTTACACGGTCATCGCACTTGCATTGGAGGTCGGCATCGTCGTTGCGGCCTCCGTGGCCTACGTCTCGGAGAAGACGCGGATCGCACGCCAAGCCAAAGAGCTCAAGAAGGCCGAAAAGGCGGCGCTCGAAGCCGCCCTAGCAGCCGAGCACGCCGCCCTCCCCGCCGAAGCGCCAGCCCCCTCCCCCGTCCAACAACCCTAAGTAGGCGATAACGTGGGGGTGGTGGGCCGGGACAAACCGCCGCCGCAGGTAGGCGATAGTGTGGGGGTGGTGGGCCGGGACAAACCGCCGCCGCAGGCATCCGGTCCCTATCTAGAACGGTATATCGTCGTCGCCAAAGTCGTCGGTCGGAGGAGCGCTGCCGCCACCGCCGCCGCCACCGCCGCCGCCACCGCCAGTGCCACCAAAGTCACCGGGCGCGCTCGAGTCGCGGCCTCGCCCGCTACCCAACAACACGATGTTCTGCGCGACGATTTCAGTCGAGTTGCGCTTGTTGCCGTCTTTGTCTTCCCACTGACGGTATTGAATCCGGCCCTCGACGCAGATGCTCCGGCCCTTGGAAAGGATGTTGTTGAGGGCTTCGCCACGCTTGCCCCAAACGATGACGGTGTGCCAATCGGTGCGTTGCTGGCGCTCGTTCGCGCGGTTCATGAACGACTCGGTGGTCGCCAAGCGAAGGCGCAGCACGCCTTGCCCGTTCTGGGTGTATTTGAGCTCTGGGTCAGCGCCCAAGTTGCCGATGAGCGTCACACGATTCAGGCCTTCTGCCATGGGTCCCCTCTTCTTCTAGCCGCGATGGGCGGCGAACATACGCGGCCTCGCGCCCGGGATCAATGACCCGAGTCAACGGCCCGTTGCCTCACTCTGCATGCGAAGCACGATTGCTAGCTCATCGGTCAATTCCCGCCGACGGTGCTCATAAAAGCTCGGTCCTATCGATTCGGCTTTCCGCTGGCTTTCGAGCGAGGCGATCTCCTCGAGGAGCTCTGCGCGGCGATCTTGGCGGACTTTGACCAGCGCGGCCGTCTGGTCCGAGGGTCGAAAAAGAAGCCAGATCCCGATGAACGCGAAAACCGCAGCGACGAGCGCAGCAATATAAGGCAGCGGGCCGCCTCCGGGTATGCCGCGAATGTGAATCGTCAACGGATCGATGGGCGCATCCCCAGGGCCTCGCATCACCCCAGCGACCAGGAACCGGCGGTCGCCTCCCTCATGGACACGGGCGACTTGAAAGCCCTCGACTTCGAGGGTCATCCCGTCGATGTAGTCGCTGACGACCTGATACTCCATGGTCGCAAACGGCACCGACTGCTCGATCGAAAGCGAGGCACCACTGAGCGGAATGTCGTAGGCCCAGCGGAGGTCGGCGCGGCCGGGTGGGATCGAGCCGCTGATCTCGAGGCCCTCATCGGTGGCGCTGACGCGCTGGTCGGTCATGACCGCCAAAGCGTCGAAAGCCTTGAAACCCTGGGGCAAGCGAATCCGCATCCCACCGTCGGGGAAGACGTACGTCGACTCGCCCAGATTCGTGAGCCGAGCGTCCTGACTGACCCGCGCGCGGCCGTCCCGAAACTCGACCATCGTTCGACCGAGTACCTGGAAGATGCGCCGGTTGTCTCTGGTGACGGGGAGACGAATGACCCGCACCCGCTGACCGTTCTCGGCATCGAGCCGGAACGGCGTCGAGCTATAGCGCGCGCCCTCGAACGGCACGTTCACCCGATAGGAATGCTTGGCGTCGGTCAGTAAGCCGTCGAAGGAGCAGCTTCCGTTGTCGTCGGTGACGCAAGCCTTGCTATCGCGGCCACCGGACTGTTCCATGAGGCCGAGGCGCACCGCCTGGTTCGGAACGGGCGAGCCAGCCGGGTCGATGACGTCGACCACGATGGTCCCCAGGGCGATTTTCGGGTCGACGACCGAGGTGACCAGATCCGGGACGTTGCCCAAGACGCGATTGACCACGGTTTGGTCCTGCTGCGCGGATACGATCGTCGGGGCCCACAAGAGAAGGCCGATCAGAGCTGCAATTCGCATCATGCCTCGTCGGAAAGCCGCTCGGCGATCAGCGCCTCGGCTTCATCTCTAAACGGCCCGGCACCGATGTCCAGCTCGTGAAGGACATGACGGGCCTGTGCGCGGAGCTTGGTGTTGATCTCGTCAAAATCGGCGTCCGAGAGCTTGCCCGCGTCATGCTCGAAGGCGATGTCACGGATCTCCTGAAGCAGATTCTCTTTCTCCGTCAGCAAGCCGCTGCGCGCATCGGTCATGAGCTGCGCGCGGGCTCCGCCGACGAGCTCGTCGGAAAGTGCCAAGCTCAGGCTCAACCAGAGGCTGATCAGCGCGACGACCACGGCCAGCGATGCGCCGATGACGAAAAACCAGGGCAGGTAGTCCGCCATCAGCTGTCCTCCAGGCGATCGAGCTCGGCGTCGAGTCGCGAGTCGTACTCGATCTTCTCGCTAGCGTCGGAGGCCGTAGGCGCCCTTGGCGCCACGCCGCGACGCTGCCAGCGACGGCCAAGTACCACGATGAAACCAACCGCGACGACCATCGCGGCGATGGGCACCGCCCACAGGGCGCGATCGAGACCTTCGTCAGACGGTATCGCGAGGGCGGCGGCGCCAAACTGCGCTCGATAAGACTCCTGAATTTTGGTTGGTTCGTCGCCCGCAGCGAGCCGCTCGCGGAGCTCGATGCGCTTGTCGTCGGCCCAGCCGCACGCGCAGGTATCGAGCGGCAGGCGCGCGCAGTCGCCGCACTGACAAAGAAGGCGCCCAAACAACTGCCGTTCGACCGGGTCGTTGATGACCACCGAGCCGGCATGCAGCGAGCTGCTGCTGTCGTTCTGCGCCGATGCGACACCGGCCCATGCGATCACCGTCGCGATCAGGATCGCGAACCCGACCACGGCGGTGGCTGGGGAAAATCGAAAACGCCGCACGCGGGGCGCTTCATCGCGAAGAAGCTCGCGGCCCGTCGGCCACATGCCGAGGAGCGCGCCAAACAAGAGCACGATCCCGCCGAACCATATCCAAGCCACCAAGGGACGAATGATGACGCGGAAGGTTCCTCGCTGGGTCGACGGATCCACGGTGCTCATGATGACGTAGACGTCTTCGGCGGGGCGGCTGCGAATGGCCACTTCGGTCGTAGGCATCTGCGGATGCGTTCGATAGATGAACTTGCCGGGTGCGACCTGCCCATCTTCGTTTCCGCTCTTGTCGAGAAGCGTCATGTCCGTGAAGATCATCCGCTTGTTCGGGTCGGTCTCCATCCGGGGCTGGTCGTAGCGCACCGTGTGCTTGCCGATGTCCATCGTCTCGCCTGGGCGAAGCGCGCTCTCCTGCTCGACGTCGTAGGCAGCGCCAGTGAAGCCGATGAACATGAAAACGACGCCGATGTGGACGATGTAACCGCCGTAGCGGCGACGCCCCTTGGACACGAGATTGACGAGCGCCGTGCCCGCACCTTCACCCTTCCTCATGCGAACGCGCATCCCGCGCCAGAACTCTTGGCCCACGCTCGCAAGGACGAACGCGCAGGTCGCAAAGGAAACGCCGGGAGCGATGGCCGACATCCAGGCGAGCACGCTGCCTGTGGCGGTATCGTAAATCTCAGTTGGCTCGACCACGGACGGGTAGCCGAGGCGGGCGCCAAAGAGAGCCTGCAACAGGGCAACGGCCAGACCCACGCCGACCGGAAAGGCCATCGCACGCAAGAGCTTGGACCCGGTTGCTTTGCGCCAGGCAACCAGAGGGCCGAGCCCCGCCAAGAACAGGAGCACGAGGCCTAGAGGGACCATCCATTTGTTGTAGAAGCCGGGACCAACGGTGACCTCTTCGCCGCGCACCCATTGGCTGAGCAGCGGGAAGGTAGTCGCGATCAGCACGAAGACCATCATCCCGAGCAGGACCCAGTTGTTCAGCAGGAATGCGAACTCGCGGCTGACGAGCGATTCGATTTCGTTGTCGGCCTTGAGCTTCGGAATGCGCCAAATCATCAAAGCCGCAATCGCGATGAGCAGGAACGCCATGTACCAAACGAAGTACTGCCCGATGTCCGAGCGGGCGAAGGAGTGCACACTCGCGATCAGCCCCGACCGCGTCAAGAAGGTGCCAAAAATCGTGAGGAAAAACGTCAGGGCCAAGAGGAAGACGTTCCAGACCTTCATCATTTGCCGGCGTTCCTGAATCAACACCGAATGCAAATAGGCCGTGCCAACCAGCCAGGGCATGAACGAGGCGTTCTCCACCGGGTCCCACGCCCAGTAGCCGCCCCAGCCGAGCTCTTCATACGACCAAAGGCAACCGAGCAGCAGGCCGATCGAGAGGAATGTCCAGGCGATCATCGACCAAAGGCGCGCCGCGCGGACCCACTCGTTGCCGAGCCGACCGGTGACCAGCGCTGCGACGAGAATCGCAAATGGCACCGACCAACCAACGAAGCCCAGGTAGAGGACCGGCGGATGAATCGCCATCCAGTAGTTCTGAAGAAGCGGATTGAGGCCTTCGCCGTCTCCCGGTGTCGTTCGAATGTAGGTCGCGAACGGGTTCGCGGCGAAAAGCATCAAGATCGCGAAGAAAATCAAGATGCTCATCAGGGTGGCGATGACCCAGGGTTGAAGCTCGGTGTAGCGGCCGCGAAGCCAGCGGACAGCGAAGAAGGTGTAGCCCGAGAGAAGGAACGACCACCACAGGAGCGAGCCGTCTTGGCCGCCCCACAGGGACGTGATCAAGTACCACCAAGGCATCGAGCGATCGCTGTAGCGGGCGACGTACCGAATGCGGAAATCGTGGACTTGGAACGCGTACGCCAGGACCAGGATCGCGACGAGCACGAGCGCGCAGGTCGCATAGGTGCCCCATCGAGCAGATGGGAGCAGATGTGGACGACCCTGCCCGGCGCCCATCGCCACAGCCATCGTGTACGATGCGCTGATGAGAATGAGGCACAGCACCAGGGTGCCGAAGAAAGGAATATCGAGTGCCGGCATAGTTGGTCAGCCCCCGACGCTGGGCGGCCGTCCCTAGTACATAGGGGCTGGGGAGACCGGGGCAAGCACAATGAAAAGCCCCGCACGGCGCCAGGCCGAGCGGGGCTTCAGTGGGCTCGTTCGAACGCGCTCAGTCGCCTTCTTCGAACTCCGCATCGATGACGTCATCGTCGCCCTTGCTGGCTTCCTCGGCGCCGGCCCCTCCGGCCGCTCCGCTGGTCTCCCCTTCGGGCGCGGACGCCGCCGCCGCGTAGGCAACTTCAGCGATTTCCTTCATCGCCGCCTCCAGGGCCTCGGATTGGCTAGCCATGGCCGTGGCGTCGTTGGCTTCAATCGCCTCACGCAGCGACTTCACCTTGCCCTCGACCTCGGCAACCTTCTCGGCAGGAAGCTTGTCTTTGACCTCTTCGAGAGCCTTCTCGACGCCATAGGCCAGCTGATCGGCCTTGTTGCGCGCCTCGACCTGCTCTCGGCGCTGGCGGTCTTCTTCCTCGTGCGACGCGGCGTCTTGAACCATCTTGTCGATCTCGTCCTCGGACAGACCGCTATTCGAGGTGATGGTGACCTTCTGATCCTTGCTGGTCGCCTCGTCCTTCGCCGTCACCGAGAGAATGCCGTTGGCGTCGATGTCGAAGATGACTTTGATCTTCGGGATACCGCGGGGCGCAGGCATGATGCCTTCGAGGTGAAAGCGGCCCAAGGTGCGATTGTTGGTCGCCTCGGCGCGCTCGCCTTGAAGGACGTGAATCTCGACCTTGGTCTGGCTGTCCTCAGCGGTCGAGAACACCTCCTCCTTGCGAGTCGGAATCGTGGTGTTCCGCGGAATGAGCGCGGTCATGACGCCGCCGAGCGTCTCGACGCCCAAGCTGAGCGGTGTGACGTCGAGCAAGACCATGTCCTGCACGTCGCCCGAGAGCACACCGGCCTGAACCGCTGCGCCGAGTGCCACGACCTCATCTGGGTTGACGCCCTTGTGGGGCTCCTTGCCGAAGAACTTGGTCACGACGTCCTGCACGACGGGCATTCGAGTCGAGCCGCCCACCAAGACGACCTCTGAGATGTCCGCGGCTGTCTTCCCGGCATCGGAAAGCGCCTTCCTGCAAGGCTCGAGGGTGCGCTGAACCAGATCGTCGATCATCGACTCGAGCTTGGCGCGGGTGAGCCGGATGTTGAGATGCTTTGGGCCGGCCGCGTCGGCGGTGAGGAATGGAAGGTTGACCGTGGTCTCCAGCTTCGTGCTGAGCTCGATCTTCGCCTTTTCTGCGGCGTCCTTGAGGCGCTGCAGGACCATCTTGTCTTTGCCGACATCGATGCCGGTGTCCTTTTTGAATTCGGACACGAGGTACTCGATGATGCGCTGGTCGATATCGTCACCGCCGAGGTGCGTGTCACCGTTCGTGCTGACGACGTCGACGACCTTGTCACCCACCTCGAGGATCGATACGTCGAATGTACCGCCGCCGAAATCGTACACCGCGATGAGATGGTCCTGGGTCTTGTCGAGGCCGTAGGCCAAGGCAGCGGCTGTCGGCTCGTTGACGATTCGCTTGACGTCGAGTCCCGCGATCTTGCCTGCGTCCTTGGTGGCCTGACGCTGAGAGTCGTTGAAGTATGCCGGAACGGTGATGACCGCTTCGGTGACGGGCTCTCCGAGGAAATTCTCTGCGGCCTTCTTCAGCTTGCGGAGCACCTGCGCGGAGACTTCCGGCGGCGAGAGCTTCTTGCCTCGGACCTCGAAGCCTGCGTCGCCATTCTCACGCTTGATGACGTGGTAGGGCATACGCGTAGCGTCGTCGCCGAGCTCGTCGTAACGGCGGCCCATGAAACGCTTGGTCGAGTACACGGTGCCTTCGGGGTTGGTGATGGACTGCCGCTTGGCGATCTGGCCAACGAGGACCTCGCCCTGATCGTCCCATGCCACCACCGACGGTGTAATCCGGTCACCCTCCTCATTGACGATGACCTTCGGGTCCTTGCCCTCCATCACCGCGACGACGGAGTTGGTCGTCCCGAGGTCGATGCCGATAATCTTTCCCATGTTTTCCTGTCTCCTTCTGCCTCCGCGCTCTCGTCGGAGTTGCGCCAACCTAACCACCCAAAGGTGAGCGTCAAGGTCCTCCAGTCACCGAAATCGGCTTCGAAAGCCGCGGTCCCATCAGGGCTGGATCGCTCGGATCAGCCCTCGAGGGTGGTCCTGAGCCGAGACGCGTCCTTGGATTCGGCGAGAACGATCAACGAGTCGCCCGCTTGGATCATGTGCTCTCCCCCCGGGTTGTAGACGTAGTCCCCGTCGGCCCGGTGAACGGCGACGACGAGCGCCCCGGCCTCCCGGATGTCGGTTTCCGCGAGACGTTGGCCTGCCAGCGGGCTCTCGACGGGCACGTCGATCGCTTGGAGACCCACGCTGATGCCGCCACCAAACTGAACGATGCGGTCGAGGAAGGCCACCGTCTTTGGGCTCACCATTTCACTGAAAAGCCGCACTCCGCCGATGTAGTTCGGCGCGACAACCGCGTCGGCGCCTGCCCGCCTGAGCTTGCGTTCGGTGGATGGCTCGATCGACTTGGCCACGATTCGAGCGGTCGGATTGAGGGCGCGGGCACTGATGGTCACGAAAAGATTGGCTTTGTCGTCGTTGAGAGCCGAGATCACGCCACGAGCTCGGTCGACGCCGGCAAGGGCGAGAACGTGGTCGTCGGTGGCATCGCCACAAACGAAGAGAAGCTCGTCTCCGAACTCGGCGTTGAGCTCATCGAGCCTCTCGCGGTCGCTGTCGACCACCACGAAGAGAACCCCGACGGCGCGCAGCTCGGTCGCGATGTGCCAGCCCGTCGTCCCGATGCCACAGAGGATGATATGCTCGCTCAATGTTCCAATTGCCCGTTCCATACTCCTGCGCCTCAGAATTCCCTGTAAATCACCTTCTACAATCAAAGCGGTGAGACTCGAAATGAAATAAAGCAAGGTGCCGCTGCCAAGAATGATCAGGCTGATGGTCACCACCCGCGCTTCGGGCATCTCGTTCATGCCCTCGAGCGTTTCGGCAAAACCGACGGTCGAGAGGGTGATGACGGTCATGTAGAAGCAGTCGAACCAGGTCCATCGGCCCTCGCCGACCATGTGGTATCCGGCGGCTCCCATGAGAACCACGGCGGCCAGAACGCCCGCCGCCGAGATCAAACGCCCGTAGGCCCCCCGCCTCGACTTGAAAAACACCAGCTTCACTGGGCCGTAGTTGGCTTGATGCGCCGATCCAAGTCAACCCTTGACCATCACGACTGAGAGCGGCACAACCGGCCGCGGTGCATTCCTCCGAAGACGCGCGCCGAGCCGGTCGCGGCCTGATGTCGATTGCTGGCGCGAAGGGCTACTTCATCGTCACCAGTTATGCCGTTCAGCTGCTGCTGCCTAGGATTTTCGGCGAGGCCAAGGAGTTCGGGCTCTACTCGGCGACGATGAGCGGTGTGTCGATTCTCACCAACGTTCTGATTGTCGCGACGATCCAATCGGTTTCGAAATTCGTGAGTGAGGATGAAAGCCGTGCGGAGGTGACGCTTCGACAAGGGCTTCGGATTCAGGCCCTGGTCGGAGGCACCCTCGCCTTGGCCCTCTTCATATTGGCGCCAGCGATTGCGAGGCTCTTGTTGGACGGGCAACTCACCCGACTGGTGCGAATTGCATCGGTGGTGGTGTTTGCGTATTCGCTCTACGCCGCAGTCGTGGGCAGCCTCAACGGCAGGCATTGGTTTGCCAAACAGGCTCGCCTGGACGTGACCTTCTCGACGCTCCGTACCGTCGGCATTTTGGGCGGAGCGGCGCTGGGGTTCGGAGCGATGGGGGCCGTTGCCGGGTTCGCGACGGCCGCGGCCACCATCGTGACGATCAGCTTGATTTGGATCGGTCTTGGAAGGGCCGGTATGCCCGGAGACAAGATACGGCGACGTCGCTGGATCGGCTTCATGGCGCCGATTTGGACCTACCAGATTTGCCTCAACGGCATCCTGATGATCGACCTGCAGGTTCTCAAGCGAACAGCGACCGAGATCGCCTTCGCAAGCGCGGCGACGAGCCAGGCCGCGGTCGACCTCGCCAATCAGTACGTCGGTTACTACCGCGCAGCTCAGACCTTCGCGTTCGTTCCCTACCAATTGATCATCTCGATTACGTTCATCGTATTCCCGATGATCAGCAGGGCGACGAGCATTGGAAATCAAGAATCGGCCCGGTCGACGATTCAGCACGCGATGCGCTTCTCCTTGCTGCTGCTCTTGCTGGTGGCTGCGCCGACTTCGGGCGCGGCCGAGGGCGTGATGAGGCTAGCGTACCCCTCGGAGTATCTGGCAGGGGCACCGGCGCTGTCGATTCTTGTCTTCGGCGTGGCCGCGTTCGCCCTCTTTGCCGTGGCAGCTACGGCGATCAGCGGAGCGGGAAAGCCATCCCTGGCCGCCATGATCGCGGGCGTTTCGCTGCTCGTGGTGGTGGTTGCAAACCGTGTTCTGCTGATGCGGGCGGGCCTGGGCGATCACACGCTGCAAGCAGCGGCCACCGGCACCGTAATTGGTATGTTGGTCGCCCTCCTGTTGTCGGGCTGGGTAATCCATAGCTCGTTCGGCGTTTTCATTCCGGTTTCCACCTGGGCTCGAGCGGGATTCGCGTCAGTCGCTGGGTACGCGGCTGCGGCCGCCCTCCCCCACGACTCGGCCCTAATGGCCCTCCTCGCGCTCGCAGTTGGATTTCTGAGCGCACTCGCCGTTCTCGTCGTCACCGGTGAGCTGACGCGAGATGACTGGCACGCGACTCGGCGCATCGTTCGGCGAGACTAACGCTCGCGTAGGTAGTGCCCGCTTCGACCTCCATGTTTTTCCAAGAGGACGACTTCTTCGATCGCCATGCCGCGATCGATCGCCTTGAGCATGTCGTAGAGCGTGAGCGCTGCGACCGTAACGGCCGTGAGGGCTTCCATCTCGACACCAGTCCGGTCGGCGCAGCGAACCGACGCCTCGATCACGAAGCGCTCCTCATCGCTGGCTGGCTCGAAGGCAACATGGCAACCGGTAATCGCGAGTGGATGACAAAGGGGAATGAGCTCGGAGGTTCGTTTGGCTGCTTGGATTCCGGCAATGCGCGCCGTCGCCAGGGCGTCGCCCTTCGGCACCTCGCCCGACAAGAGCACGCGTCGGGTCTCCGGCTTCATGCGGAGCGTCGCCCGAGCACGCGCCTCGCGAACACTCTCCTTCTTGTCGCCAACGTCGACCATTCGGGCCTGACCGTCGCGATCCAAATGTGTGAGGTCGTCTTCTCTGCTCATCAATCGGGGTGCGGCGCGTCGTAGTTGGGGCGCGGGGGGATGGTAGCCGTCCCGGCCATGCGGGCAATCAGCTCGACTCTCGAATGCACACCGAGCTTGGAGAAAATGCGTTTGAGGTAGGTGTTGACGGTCGACACGGTGAGCCCGGTCTCCGCGGCGATCTCGCGGGTGCTCGCACCGCCGACCAGAAGCGAAACGACGTCGCGCTCGCGTGGGGTGAGCGGAGCGCGCCGCAAGGTTTGCTCGACTGCCTCACCCGGCCGTCGACTACCTTCACCCGTCAGCCGTTCCGCGTAGTCGATCCCTCGCGCAAAGAGGCGGGAAGCCCATTTGAGGAGCTCGAGCTGATTTCCATCGGGCCCGTCGCCCACGATTTCTAGATGTAGCGTTCCGACGAACGCTCGACCCTGCCGCAGCGGCAAAGATAGCGTCGGGTCCGTACTGGTCAGGGTGTCCTCGCTGCTGATGGGGTCTGCGTCAGGGCGCTCGAGCAGAAACGAATGCGCTCCCACCAGGCCTGCGATCAGCGTAGCGCCGCGCTGGGGATAGGTCCGCACCGGGTCGAGCTCCGTTAGGCGCTCGATGATCTCCATCAGCCTGTCGCTCGATGTCACAGCCCAGTCCTCGATTGGTGATTCCTACCAATCAGGGTCGAAGATTCCATTATTGTCAACCCTTGGCATCCCAGGTGAACGATGAGCGGGAGATCTTCTCGAGCGCGAAGCTGGAAATCAGCTCTTCGGTCGAAATCGGCGCCGTTGTCTCGCTCAGCCCGAGCGAGCAAGCAAGCTGACCGATGACCTGTTCAGCCGCGCGACCCGCGTTTCGAAGCGATGAAATCGAGACGGCGGCGTGCCGGGATGCGAGACGGTTCCCCTCCGCGTCGAGGACCAAGCCGACGTGCGCAAACCGGGGCACCGGATGGCCGAGCGCTCGATAGAGCGCGATCTGGCGGGGTGTCGACGAGAGCAAATCTTCCCCGCGGATCACTTCGCTGATCCCCGCCTCCGCATCGTCGACCACGACGGCGAGCTGATAGGCCCAGATCCCATCGGCGCGCCGCAGGACGAAGTCGCCCCCCGACTGGCCTCCGGGAAACGACCCGCACAAGGCGTCTTCGAAGCCCGGCGACGGATCGTCGAAACGAAACCGAAGCGCGGGCGCCCGATCTGGATTCGTGACGCCGTTGCGACAGGTCCCAGGGTAGCGAAGGCCTTCATCCCCGTGGGGCGCGCTGGCAACCCGTGCGATCTCTTTGCGCGAACAGGTGCAAGGGTAAACCAGGCCCGCGGCCTGTAGCGCGGCGAGCGCCCGCTCATAGGATTCATCATGGCAGGACTGGAAATGCGGCCCCTCGTCCCAGTCCAGTCCGAGCCACTCGTGGTCACGGCAGATTTCATCCGCCGCACCCGCGACCACCCTCGGGCGATCGATGTCTTCGATCCGCATCACGATTTTGCCGCCCTGCTTTCGCGCCTGGAGCCAGGTCACCAAGGCGGTGCGCGCGTGACCCGGGTGCATCTGGCCGGTTGGCGAGGGCGCAAAGCGCGTCCGATAGGTCGAAGCCACACCATGCTTTATACGACTTGCGCCGAGGCGGCTATGCGGTGCATCTTCCGGCGGTGCGGGGACGAACCGATGTATGCGGCTGCTTTCCAACGGGACGCCACTACCCAGGCATTGCCGACCTGATCGCGGACGCGATCCAAAACGTCGAGGGCCTGTGCAAAGAGTTCGAGCCAGGTGCCTCCTGGGCGGACATTCCGATTACAGTCATCGACTTCGAGACGACCGGTCGAGACTCGGAGACCGACCGGGTCATCGAGATTGGGCTGGTCACGTTCGAGAAAGGCCAAGTCAGCAAGAAGGAGAGCTGGTTGGTCAACCCCGGGATCCCGGTGCCCGAAGAGTCCCGGGCGGTGCATGGCATCACGGACGAAGAGCTCCAGGGCGCGCCCGACTTCGCCACGGTGATGCCAAGGCTTCTGGAGCTTCTGCAGGGTAAGCTTCCGGTTGCTTACAACGCGTCGTTTGATCGCGGGTTCCTGCTGGCAGAGATCGCGCGCGTTGCACCAAAGGGAATGACGCCCGGCGACATGCCTCCTGCGGCGCGCGAGGACGTGGTCTGGCTGGACCCGCTGGTCTGGGCGCGAGAGATTCTCAAAGAGCTCAAGAGCCGCCGGCTCGGCGATGTGGCAAAGCACTTGAGCATCCCGCTCGAGCAAGCGCACCGCGCAGCGGGTGATGCAGAGGCGACCGGAAGGGTGCTGCTCGCCTTGGCGCCGCAGCTGCCGCGAGTCTACGGAGAGCTCGTGCGTCTCCAGAAACGCTACGCAGCATTTCAAGACGCCGAGCTCGCAGCGTGGAAACGCTTTCGTTGAGCCCGAAAATCACCAAGTCACGCTTGATTTGGGTTCCCTTCGCCCTGATGGCGATCGGCAGTTGGACACCGGTCATCGGCATGTGGCTCAACGGGATCGAATGGTCGGGAGCCGCCGGACGCGCCGTCTCGTTTTGGTACACGGTGCCCGCACTCGTCACGATTCTGCTCGTTCAGGGACCCTGGTTGAAGCAGCCCATCCTAAAGCCACTCGGGATTCAATTCTCGGTCAATCGATGGTGGGGGATTGCCTGGCTGCTCCCAGTGGCGATTCTCTTCGTCGGCATGCTCGTCACCTGGGCTTCAGGGTTCGATCCAGTGCTGACCGTCGAACAGCTGATCGAGAACAAACGTTCGGCCGTGCCGCCCGACCAAATCGCGCAGTTCGAAGAGTACCTGTTAGAGAGCCCGCCGCCTCATCCCCTGACGCTGATCGCAATGGGGATGCCCGCGGGCTTGACGTTCAATCTGATCCCCGGCCTCTGCGAGGAGATTGCATTTCGAGGCTACTACTTCCGCGAGGTGCCCGGCGGCTTTTGGAGCCGCTCGACCAAGATCGGTTTGCTGTGGTGGCTGTGGCTGGCCCCATCGGTGGCAATCGGAAACCTCTACGGCGCGCCGGGCATCGAAAGCGTCTTGCTCGCCCTCCCCTGGTGTATCGTCGCGTCGTGGGTACTGGTCTACCTGCGCGTTCGGAGCGATTCGGTGATCGCCGTCGCGGTCGCCCGAGGGACGATGCTGGCCCTGACCGCCGCCGCGCACGATCTCACCTTTGGTGCGCCGACCTGGCTTGCACCGTTCTACGGACTCGGCGGCATCCTGGGGCTTCTCGTCGTCTGGGTCGCCTTCTGGATTCATGATCGGAGCCGTGCGGACGGTCGACTGATGACGAGCTGAGGAGAACCACTTGACCGACTCTGAGAATCTCGGGCTCCACGCCCGCTATGGAGGCTACGCGCTCGTCACCGGAGCAGCGCGAGGGATCGGACGCGCGTTTGCGAGCCATCTGGCGGCGGACGGCTTCGACCTTCTGCTCGTCGATTGCGATGGCGAAGAAACGATCGCGCTCGCCGAAGAGCTGAGCTCGGCACACCGAATCGATGCGCGCTCGCTTATCTGTGACCTCGCGGACCCTGGCCTCGAGCACAAAGCGCAGGAATGGGTCAACGGCTTTGAGATTGGGCTTCTGGTGAACAACGCAGGCATCTCCCTACTCGATCCGTTTTTCCAAATTTCACTGGACGCGCATTTGAGGACCCTCGATGTGAACTGTCGCGCGACGCTGGTTCTGACGTACATCGTGGGCAAGGCCATGGCGGCCCGAGGTCGCGGCGGGATCGTCATCGTCTCATCGGCGTCCGGACTCTCGGGCTCGCCCTACTTCTGCCATTACGCGGCCACCAAGGGCTATGGCTTGAACCTCGCGTGCGGCCTTTGGTCGGAGCTTCGAGGTAGCGGCGTCGATGCTCTCGCTGTTTGCCCCGGCATGACAGATACCCAGCCCGTCCAAGACCAGAACCTCGGCAAGGATCTTCCCTTCTACATTCCGATCAACGGGCCAGCGCCCGTGGCACTTGGCGCGCTCCGCGCACTCGGGAAGCAACCGACTCTGATCCCCGCACTGGGCGACCGTGTGTCTGCCGGCTTGCTCTCGAAAGTTCTGCCCAGACGCTGGACACTCTCGATCATGAAGCGGTCGATTGAAAAGATGCGTGGCGGCTAGGCGCGCGCTCAGCCCTGGTTTGACGGCTTTCGCACCTTGAGCCTGCCGGCACGCCAGCCATCGACCCCGCTCGTGTACCACTTCGAAAATCGGCGGTCCGAAGGGCCACCGCAAAGCGCAGAGTGCAGGACCGGCGCGCTCATGTCGGCAACGAAACGAAGCGATGGCGTAAATGAAGTGAGCCTGCCAGCGGAGCTGTAAATCTGACCCTGATGCGGCGTTGCGCGTCCGCCGGGGATCGGGATCGGCCCTCGATCGAAACCAAGGAAGCGTGGGAGCTTGCCGCCAAAGAACATGTTGCTCAGGGTGAGTCGATTTCGTCGGCCCCAGGGCTCGGGCCGCTCGTCGGGCACTCTAGCCAGCGCCGCCCGCCAGACCTCCTCGCGCGTTCGTGAGCCGAGCCAGGGGGACGATTCAGCCACGAGGATGCGGTCGAAGTTCTGATAGAAGTCGATGAATGTGCCCGTGGCGTCTCGGAGGTGCTCGATGACCTGCGCACCGGATGCCGGACCGAACATCTCTACGAGCAGCTCCCCGTAGAAGAGCTCGAACGCGGTCGTCCCAGTCGAGTCGAGCGCATACCGGCAGTCCCAGTTGCGAAGGGCGTCGGCGACGGGACCCGTTCCGAGAAACGGCTTTAGGATCTCGATGAACTCGGCCGCTTGGATCGAGTACGTGTCCATTTGAATGGCGCGAAAAGAGTCCACGTCGTGATCGTCGCGCGTCTGCAAGCGCTCGGTGATTCGGCGCGCGCGGTAGTCGCCCATGGGTGCGTTGATCGGATTGGCCCGACCGAGGTGATTCAGGTCCTGGTTGGCAGTCACGATCATACCGTCTTGCGGGTTGTGGACGCGCGGAAGCTCGTCGGCAGGCACGAACCCTTTCCAGTCGAATCGCTCGTCCCAGCCGGGCCGGGGCGCGAAACCCGACCAATCGTCGGGACGCTTCGGCATCAAGCCGGACATCTGATAGCCGATGTCACCCGCGCTGTCCGCGAACACCCAGTTGAAGGACGACTCCACGTCCGCGAAAGCCGCCATCCCTTCGGTCACGGTGCGAGCGGTCCAGATCGGGATCAGGGCGTTGATCGACTGCGACCCGCCATCGGCACCGGTCCACCGTGTGGCCAGCCGGTGCCCTGCCGCCATCGCGTCCCCATCGAGGACGCCGTGCTGGTTTTCCCAAAAGGTCTCGACGATGGCTTCGCCGTTCTTTCGCTTGATCGTCTCGACACGTCGATCGAAGTCGACCCAGGCGTCGGCACGGCGAAACTTTCCATCGCGGCACTCTTCAACCCAGGAATCGATCGAATCCATGAAGGTGTACGTCGCGCCCCAGGACAGGTGCTCGTTACGCCCGACCAGCGGTGCTGGCAAACCGGGCATGGTCATGAGAAGCGCGTAGCCCTCGGGCCAACGGAAGCTTTGCTCGACCCATACATTCGGAAGCCGGTTCGTTTCGAGGTGTGGGTCGTTGCCGAGCATCGCCGCCCCGGATGCCGTTCGTGCGCCCGACACGCACCAGTTGTTCGAGGCCATCATCCGCGGCGCGGCGACTCCCCACTTCACAGCTTCCGGAACAATTCGTTCGCGGAGCTCGACCTGAGATAGCATCGCACGGTCGAGCCCTTGCGTGCTTCCTGGAAACAATGCTTCGAGGCGCGCGTCGTCGATGCCGGCTTGAACCATCTCGACGAAGAGCCGCTCGACCTCTCCCTGTGACTGAGCCAGAGTGAGAAATCCGGCCATACGAGCGAGCAACAGGCTGTCTTCGATGGTCCATGGCTCGGGCCGGATCCTCACGAGCTTGAGCTCCCAAGGCACCGACTCGGAAAACCGCGCGTTGACGCCGTCACGATAGGCCTCGCATGCGGCACGGGCCTGCGGGCTAAGCGTGTTTGCTGCCTTGGCGGTCCCGCCAGTCCAGTTCATGCGCCGAAAAAACCGGTCGACCTCCACCATTTCGTCGCTGCCATCGAGCAGCTCCGCTGCCCGGCCTTGGCCGAGGATCCGCATGATCAGCATTTGCAAGCCGCGATCCATCGCGTGGCAGTAACCCATGCCCCAGTGCAGCCCGCTGATGTCGTCTGACACGATCTGCGGGATTCCGTGTTCGTCCCGGGTCCACCGGGCTCTCGGCTCTTTTGAAGCGCTCATGATTAGAACGCGTCCTTGGCTTCACGAAGCGCGGTGAACGAGGCGACGGGATCTCGTCCGGCGGCAACAGCCGGATCGTCGAAACGCAGAAACGGATTGGTCGCGAGCTCGCGGCCCAGCCGCCCAGGCACGGTGAATCGTTGTGCTTCGCGCGTGGCGATCGCTTGGGCGAGCGCACTGACGACGTCGGGGTTACTCGGTTCGACGGTCGCCGCGAATCGAAGGTTATTGACGGTGTATTCGTGGCCGCACCAGACCTTGGTGTCTGCGGGCAGCGCGCGAAGCTTCAAAAGCGAGTCAGACATCATCGCCATCGTGCCTTCGAAAACGCGGCCGCAGCCGGCGATGAAGAGCGTGTCACCGCTGAAGAGGTTGCCTTCGGAAATGAACGCGATGGCGCCGAGCGTGTGGCCCGGAATTTCGACGATGTCGACGGACGCGCCGCCGAAGTCAAAGGAGTCTCCGTCGGATAAGGCATCGGTTTGCCGCGGGATGCGCTGCTGTTGTGCGTCGTACTTGGAGCCTCGAACGTGCTCGATGGGGCATTCTTCGATCAGCGGCTCGATCCCTCCGATGTGATCCCAGTGGTGGTGGGTGAGCCAGATCTCGCTCAGCTTGACGCCGGCCTCGTCGATCGCCCTCAACACCGGGTCGGCCTGAGACGGGTCGACGACGGCTGCGCGGCCGTTCTTGATGACCAGGTACGCATAATTGTCGCTCAAACACGGAACTGGAACCACCTGCATGCCCGGGAAGATACGACCCTGCAGTCGCCCTGGCTAGGCGCATCGGTTATATGCATCCGATGGACTTGAAGTTTGCAATCGAGAAGGGGATTCCTTTTGCCGGGCGGACGGAGGTCAAAGTTCTCGAGCTCGAGCCCGGGTACGTGAAGATGATGATGCCGCTCGAGCCGAACATCAATCACGTCGGAACGATGTACGCAGGTGCGCTCTTCACGCTGGCCGAGCTCCCGGGGGGCGCGATCTTCTTGTCCACCTTCGATGCGAGCAAGTTCTTCCCGCTCATCAAGGGGATGGAGATCAAGTTTCTGAAGCCAGCGACGACCGACATCGTGGTCGAGGTGCGACTCAGCCCCGAGGAAGCAGCGAAGATCCAAGACGAGGCCAACACGCACGGCAAGGCCGACTATGACTGGGACTGCGAGCTCAAGGATGCCAACGGGCAGGTCGTAGCCGTGTCGTCGAATCGCTATCAATTGCGCCAAACGAAACCGACGGGTGCTTAGCGCCGACGACAGACTGCGCGCCCAAATCACCGCAAACCTCGGTGCTCACGACCGGTCCGTCGCGCCCGATCCCTCGCTTCGCCCAGCGGCGGTCGCGGTGGCCATCGTGGCGAATGCAGTCGGTGAAGCCTGCTTCGTCATCACTCGACGCGTGTCGACGCTTCGCAATCACAGCGGACAATGGGCCCTCCCCGGGGGACGCATCGATGAGGGGGAAGACCCAGCCGGCGCCGCCCTGAGAGAGCTCGAAGAAGAGGTGGGCTTGCAGTGTCAGCGTGATCGCGTGCTGGGGCTTCTCGACGACTACCCCACGCGGTCCGGTTTCCGAATCACGCCGGTCGTCGTCTGGGCTGGGTTGGAGGTTATTCTCCGGCCCAACCCACGCGAAGTCGCCGAGGCACATCGCGTCCCCATCAAGGGCCTCGACGCGCCCGGCATCCCCAAGCTCTTCGACATCGAACAAAGCGATCGTCCGGTGCTTTCGGTGCGGATTCTCGGCCAGGACATCTTCGCCCCGACCGCCGCGGTCGTGTTCCAGTTCCGAGAGGTTGCCATTCACGGACGGGACACCCGCGTCGCCGACTACGATCAACCCGTGTTCGCGTGGCGCTAGGCGTTTCCTAGCGCTCGACGGTGACGCCCTTCCAGAAGGCGATGTGACCTTCGATGTTGGCGGCAGCGTCTTTGGGTTTCGGATAGTACCAGGCGGCATTCTCGTTGCGCTGACCGTCGACGACGATGTGGTAGTAGCTCGCCGTACCCTTCCAGGGGCAGACGCTTTGATGGGCGCTCGACTCGAAGAACTTCTCGTCGATGGCGCCCGGTGGAAAGTAGACATTCCCCTCGACGACCTCGAACTCATCGGACTCCGCGATCACCTGCCCTTGCCAAAGCGCTTTTGCCATCGTGCCTCCTGATTCAGGCAACTTAGGGCGCGCGGCTACCACGTCGAGCCCCGTTGACTGAAGCCGCGAGAGCCCCACAAACTCCTGCAAAGCCATGGCGAACCACCTTGTCCATGAGACGAGCCCGTATCTACTCCAGCACGTCGACAATCCGGTCGACTGGCATCCCTGGGGTCCAGAGGCGATGCGGCTCGCCGAGGAGCGGGACAAGCCGATCCTGCTCAGCATCGGCTATGCCGCCTGCCACTGGTGCCACGTGATGGCCCATGAGTCGTTCGAAGATGAAGCGACGGCGGCACAGATGAACGCCGACTTCATCAATGTCAAAGTCGATCGCGAAGAGCGCCCCGACGTCGACAGCATCTACATGCAGGCCGTCCAAGCGATGGTCGGTCGCGGCGGCTGGCCGATGACCGTTTTTCTAACGCCGGATGGAAAGCCTTTCTATGCAGGCACCTATTTTCCAAAGGAGCCACGCCACGGGATGCCGAGCTTCCGGCAGATTTTGACCGGGGTCACGCAGGCTTGGAACACCGACCGCGAGAACGTCGTTGGAAGCGCCGGCGAGGTTGCGAAGCAGCTTCAAGCTCTTTCCGGTGTTGGATTCGAAGCGCAGGAGCTCGACGCGGAGATCCTTCGAAGCGCCGTTCGCGGCCTGCAGGGGCGATTCGATCCGAACTGGGGTGGTTTCGGCGATGCCCCGAAGTTCCCGCAACCCATGACGATCGAGTTTCTGCTGCGGGAGCGCGTCCGCGTCGACGACTCCGACGCCCTCGAGATGGCGGAGGTCACGCTTCGCAAGATGGCGCAGGGTGGGATCTACGATCAGCTCGGTGGCGGTTTTGCCCGATACTCGGTCGACCATCGATGGCTGGTTCCGCATTTCGAAAAGATGCTCTACGACAATGCCCAGCTCGCGCGCGTCTACCTTCACGCCTGGCAGATCACGGGCAACGAGCTGTACCGCCGAATCACCGAGGAAACCCTCGACTACATTCTGCTTGAAATGCGCCACGAGGGCGGCGGTTTCTACAGCAGCCAGGATGCGGATAGCGAAGGTGTCGAAGGCAAGTTCTACGTTTGGTCCGCCGACGAGATCCGTGAGGCGCTGGGCGAGGACGCTGACACCTTCATGCGGATCTACGGCGTCTCGGATGAGGGGAACTGGGAAGGTCACAACATTGTGAACCTGCACCTCGACCCGGAAGCACTTGCAGCACAGCTCGGGATCGATGCCGGGCAGCTGCAGGCACGCATGGCTGCGGCTCGCTCGTCGCTCTACGAGCTCCGCTCGAAGCGGATTTGGCCCGGTCTCGATGACAAGGTCCTGACCTCCTGGAACGGTCTGATGCTCGCCGCCTTGGCTGAAGCTGGGCAGGCGTTCGACCGACCCGACTACATGGAAGCTGCCAGGTCGAACGCCGAGTTCTTGCATCGTACGATGCGGGGCGAGTCCGGGCGTCTCTTCCGAACCTGGAAAGCGGGTTCAGACGCCAAGTACAACGCCTACCTCGAAGACTATGCCTTCCTGGCCGACGGCCTGCTGGCGCTGTACGAAGCGACGTTCGATCCGCGCTGGTTTGACTGGGCGCGCGAGCTCGGCGAGCTGATGCTCACCCACTTTCGCGACACCGAGAACGAAGGTTTCTTCGACACCTCGGACGACCACGAAGAGTTGATCCACCGGCCGAAAGACCTGCAGGACAACGCCGTGCCGAGCGGAAGCTCGGTGGCCGCGACCGTGCTGCTCAAGCTCAGCCTGCTGACCGGCGAAGGCGACTACTGGCAGGTCGCCGAACGAAGCATCGCGACCATGGGCAAGTTCATGAGCCAATATCCTTCGGGCTTCGCCCAATGGCTCAATGCCACGAGCTTCATACTCGCCGAACCGAAAGAGGTCGCCCTGGTCGGAAGCCAAGGGGAGCTCGGGCCCCTGCTCGCCGTCCTGCGCACCGGCTACCGACCGTTCCAAGTGTTGGCCGCGGGCGATGGGGCGGCGGACGCGCCCGTGCCTCTCCTCGAGGGTCGCGCCCAAATCGATGGCAAGGTAACCGCCTACGTCTGCCGTCAGTTCAGCTGCCAGGCTCCAGTGACGCGCCCTGACGAGCTTTTCCGCCAGCTGGAGACAGCGTGAAGCGTCGCTGGCTCTTGTTTGCCGTGCTAGCCCTCGGGGTCACCATGACTTTTGCAACGGCGGCGAGAAGCGCGAGTGCGTGGAAGGCTTTGATCTCCGCACGCTTTCCTGATGTTCGCTGGGTCGACGCCGAAACGCTAGAGGGCTGGATGAGCGGTTCCGAGAAAGGCGAGTTGGTTCTGCTCGACGTGCGCAATTCAGAGGAGCAGGAGGTGAGCCAACTGCAAGGCGCACAATACCTGGACCCCGTGCACCCCGACATCGCGGCCCTGAGGATTCCGGAACACGCCACGGTCGTCGTCTACTGCTCGGTCGGGTATCGAAGCGCTGCGGTCATCGACGACTTGGAGCGCGCTGGAATTCAAAACGTCTACAACCTCCAAGGAGGGCTCTTCGACTGGGCCAACCATGATCGACCCATCTATCGGGGAGAAGAGCGCGTCGAAGCGGTGCACCCCCTCAATCGTTTCTGGGGCCTACTCCTTCGCAAAGATCGAAGGGCCGCCCAGTAGCGGACGGACGCGCGCTACTGCGACGGCGGTTCGTCGATAACGACAGGATTGCGCGCCGGAGCATCGGGCGTCCCGGTAGGCGGCGCCGGCTCATCGGGGAAGTCCGGGACGGTCCAGTCGATGCCGTCATCAGGCTCGGGCTCGGGCGCGGGCGCTGGCACGGGCGCTGGCACTGGCGCTGGCGCTGTCACGGGCACGGGCGCTGGCGCTGGCACTGGCGCTGTCACTCTCACTGGCGCTGTCTTCTTCTTCTTCGGCTTCGTCCGCTTCTTCTTTGGCTTGGGCTCGATCGGCTCGGGTATCGGCGGCGGCGGAGCTTGCTCCAGCTCCACCGCTTCGACCGGCGGCTCTTCCGCAACGGGTTCCTCGACCGCCGGGGCCTCGCCGAGGACCGTGTCGGTGCCGACGTCGGCAACCGTGGCGTCCTCGTCGACCGGGCCCGGCGGCGCCGCGATCGGCTCGGGCGTCTGCTCGTCCGCGACAGCACGGGGAGCACGCTGCGACCACCAAGTACCCGCTACGATAATCCCAAATAGGAACGCCAAGACCCCCAATGAGGCCCAAAGCCAGACGTATTTCCTCCGTTTGGGCCGGGTCACCGTTGGCAGCTCATGCGAAGTGGTCCCAAACGGCCTCGGCGCCGACGACAGAAACGCGTCATCGTCGGGATCGCGGGTCACTGCGACCGGCAGGGTGGCCGCTAGAGGAGATGGCGAGCTCGGTGGTGCACTCGAACCGAGAAGCTCTCCGAGATACGAGCCCGGCGCCGCGAGCTCCTCGCCCCAAATCGTGCCGATGAGCAGCGCCCGCGCGTCGTGCAACAAGCCCGCGTTGCCTGCGGCCTCCGCAAGCGAATCGAGGAACTCCGCTAGCGTTTGCTGTCGCGCATCGGGGTCCTTGCTCAACGAACGCATGACCACGCGCGCGACCTCGTCGGGGACCCCGGCGCCCCGTCCTTTGGTCTGAAGGAGGGGCGGCTCCTGATGCACGTGCTGCATCAGGACCGCCCCTGCGGTCTTGCCCTCAAACGGAAGCGCGCCGGTGAGCAGCTGATAGGCCAAGACGCCCAGCGAGTAGATGTCGCTTCGTTCGTCGGTCTCTTCACCGGTGGCCGCTTCCGGCGAGATGTAGGTCGCCGTTCCAAAGACGCGCCCGCTTTGCGTGGTCGTCGGCCCGATCCCGTCGGCTTCGAGAACTCGGGCGATTCCGAAGTCGACGAGCTTGACGAAGTCATCGTCGCGACCGCGCTTCACCAGATACACGTTCTCTGGCTTGATGTCCCTGTGCACGATGCCAGCGGCGTGCACGGCGCCGAGGCCGGCGCAGAGCTTCATGATTAGGATCAGAGCGCGCTCGAGCGTCAAAAGGCCGTTCTGCTCGAGCTCCTCCGCCAGCGACCGGCCCTCGAGCAGCTCCATCACGATGTAGAGCCGTCCATCTGCGAGGCGCCCGGAAAGAAACACGCGCACCAGGTTCGGATGGTCGAGCGAGATGGCGAGCCTGGCCTCGCGCTCGAACCGGAAGACAGCCTGTTCGTCGCGCGCAAGCTCGGCTTTCAACACCTTGATGGCGACGTCACGGTCCACCGTGGTCTGGCGGGCGCGATAGACCGTGCCCATGCCGCCGGTGCCGATCTGCTCATCGATCCGAAACTGCTCGAGCAAGACGCTGCCGAGCAAAGGATCGGCAATGTCTGCGTCGGTGACGAGCAGACTGCCATCGTGAGGGCAGTACTCTGATCGGCTCCCAAACTTCGAACCGCAGCGAAGGCAAATCTTCCGCATGTCGGTAAGCTTCCCTAAAGTCTCGCGAGGCGTAGCATCTGGCACCGGGTAGTACAATTCCTCCCTCCGACGCAGGTTTGGCGCCGAGCTTCAGTTTTACCTATTCTTTTTGAATGGGAATTGGGGGCAAATGACCAAGTGGCGCGGGGGATTCTCGCTTTTGGTTGCCGCGCTCGGCTGCTTCCAGGTTGCCGGTGCTCAGGATGAGCCAAATGAGGTCACAATCGCGGTGCCTGGCCTCCGGGCGATCGACGGTGACGACGGCGTCGCCAATGAGCTGACCGGTTGGCTTCGTGCAGGCGCCAGCGCCGTCGAAGGCTGGCAGCTTCACACCGCCGCGGTCTCGCTCGAGCAGTTCATGATTGTTCACGGTTGCGAAGAGGCCAACGAAGATTGTCTTTCGAAAATCGCAGAAGGCATCGCAGCGGATCGTCTGATCTCGGGCTCGGTGTCCAGGGTGCTCGCCGAGGATGGATACGGATACGACTTCGAAGCGGAGCTATTCTATTTCGACACGTCGACCGGCGAGATCGAAAAGACCTCGACGCTCCGATTTCCGAAATCCCAGAGCACACCGCAAGAGCTTGCTGTGATGGGGCAGATCGAAGTGCAGACGCTAGCCGATGCGCCCCTCGACGAGTTCGGCAAAGAGCAGGCTCTGAATCTGATCTTGAGTCGAGAGGCCGAGCTCGGCTCACCCCAGTCGACTCTCGATCTTCTGACCGAGCGGCCCAAGGAGTTCCCCGCCTGGCCCGCTGCGGTCAGCTACACGGGAACGCTCGTGTTTCTCGGGCTGTCAGCGTGGAGCTGGAGCAGCATCCGGAACGTCGAAAAAGACCCTGCCTTCCAGCGTGCGCGCTTGCTGGCGGGCCCGGAGGTGAACGATGTTTGTGCCTCGGTCGGTAACTTGGGAGTTGAAGAGCTGGGCTCTCTGTGCTCCAAAGCAGATCGACACGAGACGTTGCAGTGGGTGTTCTTGAGCATGGGATTGGCTTCGGCAGGCGTGGGTACTTGGTTGCTCGTGAAATCGGCCAGGAGCAGGAAGCGATCGGACCGTGCGCGCTTAGGCCTCACGCCCTTCGCTGGCAGGCGACGCGGCGGCGTGACGGCTCGACTCGAGTTCTGAGGTCATGCGCATAGTCGGGGGTCGACTTTCGGGACGAAGGTTTGGCGCACCGGGCGGACGAGGCACGAGGCCAACTCCGGACCGCGCGCGAGAAGCCCTCGGTTCGGCGCTCGAGTCGCGGGGCGCCTTCGATGGCGCTCAGGTACTGGATCTCTTTGCCGGCACGGGGGCTCTCGGGTTCGAAGCACTGTCCCGCGGCGCATCGAACGCGGTCTTGGTGGATAGCGATCCCCGCGCCGTTCGCCAGATCAAGCAGAGCGCAGACGAACTCGGCTTGGGCCAGGAAGTCCGCGCGGTTCGTCTGGACCTTCTGGGTGACCCAGCAAGCGTGGTTCGGAAGCTTCCCCCGATGACGACGGCGTTCAGCTTGGTGTTTGCCGATGCACCTTACTCCGAGGTAGGCGCAATCCCAGCCATTCTAGAAGCGCTGGCGGCAGCGGACCGACTTGCACCCGGGGCCTGGGTCGCGATCGAGCACCCGGCAAGCCACAAATGGAGCTGGCCAAATGGGCTCGCGCCGGACGCGGACTACCGCTATGGTCGCAGCGGTATCAGCCTCGGCGTATTTGCAGCCGAGAAAGGCAGGCAGTGAGAGGCATCGCCGTTTATCCCGGTTCGTTCGACCCCATCACCAAAGGTCATACTGCCATTCTAGAAAGCGGCTTGGTCGCATTCGAGAAGATCATCGTCGCGGTCTTGAACAACGACAACAAGAAACCGTTGTTCAGCGTTGCCGAACGAATGGAAATGATCCGGGAGTCGGCAGACGACATGGGGGCAGATCCAAAGCGCATCGAGGTCGACTCCTTCGATGGCCTCTTGGTCAACTACGCTCAGCGGCGCAATGCCCGCGTCATCCTTCGAGGCCTCCGCGCGGTTGCAGATTTCGAGTACGAGCTTCAGATGGCCAACATGAATCGTCACCTCAACCCCGGGGTCGAAACGGTGTTCATCATGGCCAACGACGCGTACTTCTACGTTGCGTCCAACCTGGTCAAAGAGGTCACGAGGCTGGGCGGCAACGTGGCGGACTTGGTCCCGACTCCCGTTTTGCCGCGGCTTCTCGCCAAGTTCGACAAGTAGATCGGCTGGGTAACGAGCCCATCGCGCAATAGCCGGCGCGCCTCCGGCAGCGCTCGGAGCGAGACCTTCCCGAGCTGCAGCTCACTCAGGTTCGTTTCCCCACGGCTTATGGCCCGGCGCACACGCAGCCAGCCAGTCAAATACACCGCGTCTCGGGAAACGCCGCCCGCGCGGAAGGACCGTTCGCACAGAGTCACGGCGCAGGCAGGCGAGAACTGATGCTCGCGAACGAGCGACAGTGCCGCGTCACCGAACGAGACGCCCGCGTGCATGGCGTGGGTTGCAAGCAGGCGGCCGGCCAAGGTCCTTTGGCGGAAGGAGTCGAGCAAGCCCGCGAGCTCCTCGAGATAGATCGCAACACCCTCTTGATCGCCATACGAGCCTGCGGTGCCGATCGCGAATATGCCGAGGGTCTGCGTTCTCCCGTTGAACGCCGAAACCAGGTGCCCGTAGACCTCGTGCGTCGCGAGGCGCTGCGCTTCGTGTGCGCCGAACAAACGGTCCGCGATGAAGACGGTGCGTTCACCGACTGCGGCATTCGCGATCAAGTCGGGATCGACCTTCACGGCAATGTGCAGACCCACGTGCTTGGCGTACGCAAGCATGAGGTCGCGGAGGTTGCTTCGATCGGCCGACGCCGCTGGGATGGTCTTGGGCTCTTGCTCGACCGGAGTAAGCGCGAGTATCTGGTGCGCCGCGTCGAGGACGCTGTGCTCTGCGTCGGCAAACAGCCGCTCGCCGCCTGTGCCGAAAAGTCGCGCGGCCATCGGACGCACTTGCTTACTTCTGCCCAAGGTCTCTAGAATCAGGAGCTCGGTTTCGAGCTCTTCCAGCCGCGGAAGATAGAGCTCGGCGGCCTCGGAGGCTGCGGCCAGCTGCCTGGCACGCGCGAGCTCCGTCCAGACGCGTCGCTCGACCGCAACCGGCTTCCACTGCCATCGGGGCTTGGCATGCTCTCCTTTGGCGATCGATTGCACGAGCCTATTTCGCTCGACCGGGTCGCTGTGTGTGGTCGCGCCGAGGAGAAGGCGTGCCGCGCCGTGCAAACGGCGCAAGCCAACGTCGAGCTCTGCGCGAAGGCGAGCTCGCGGATGGTCAGAGAAGCTGGGTCGCGCGCTCTGCGAGCTCACTTCGTTCACCTTTCGAGAGGGTCACGTGGGCGCCAATGTCTTCGCCCTGAAAGCGCTGCGCGACCACGGTTAGCCCGTTGCTTGCAGAGTCTACGTATGGATTGTCGATTTGATAGGGGTCGCCAGTCAGGACTATTTTGGTGTCGGCGCCACAGCGCGTGATGACCGTCTTCACCTGATGCGGCGTTAGGTTTTGCGCCTCGTCGACTACCAGGAACTGATTCGGTAGCGAACGGCCGCGAATGTACGTGAGTGGCTCGATTTGGATGACGCCAGACGCGAGAAGGTCTTCGTAGTTGCGGTGCTCCGACATTCGGCCGCGACCGCTGCTGAAGATGTACTCCAGATTGTCGAAGATCGGTTGCATCCAGGGATTGAGCTTCTCTTCCACCGTCCCTGGCAAGTAGCCGACATCCCGGCCCATGGGAAAGATCGGTCGAGAGACGAGCATCCGACCGTACGTGCCGTTCTGAACGACGGACTGCAGCCCAGCCGCAACGGCAAGTAGCGTTTTCCCGGTGCCGGCTTTTCCGATCAACGTCAGCAGGTGGATGTCCGGCGAAAGGAGCATGTCGAGCGCGAAGTACTGCTCGAGGTTTCGGGGCCGAACGCGCCAGACCCCCTCTCTACCAACTCGGAGCGGAACGATCGTGCCCTCTTTTGCGTCGAAGCGGCCTAGCGCGGTGTGCTTATGCTGATCGCGCTGACGCAGCACCAGCCCGGCATGGGGGTAGAGCTCGACCTCGAGCAGGCTGGCATCGATGGGATCGCGCTGGGCCAACTGGTCGACCATGGCGCGATCTACATCGGCGGTGACCACTCCCGAGTAGAGCTCGTCGATCGAAACGCGGCCGCCCTCGTAGGTTTCCGCCTTGAGCCCTAGCGCGTCGGCGCGAATTCGAAGATTCGTATCCATCGTGACGAAGATGAGGGGCTGATCGGGGTGTTGATCCCGAAGGTCGAGCGCCATCTGCAGAATGAAGCGGTCCATCTCGCCGGGCCCGGGAGCTCGCTTCGGCATCTGCGGGGGCACGGCGACCCGCAGCTCGCCACCGGTGCTTTCGAGCGGCACACCCTGATCGAGCGTGCGTCCGTTTTGATTGCGCAGCTCGTCGAGAATACGCGAGAGATGGCGCGCGTTCTGCCCGAGCTCGCTCAGCTCTTTTTTAAACTGATCGACCTCTTCGATGACGAAGATCGGTAGGACGACCGCGTTATCCTCGAATTTATAGACCGCTAACGGGTCGTGAAGGACCACATTGGTATCCAAGACGTAGGTCTTCTTCACGTTGATGAACGCTAGCACGCTTTGCCGCCCGCCGTACGGAGAAACGAAAACACGGTATAGTGCACACCCGGAACGTTCATGATCGAGGAGTTGAGTTACCAAAGCCTCGCAATCCTCGCTGCGGCAGGGGTGCTCGCGACGATTGTAAACGTCATGGCTGGCGGCGGCGGTATGATTGTACTCCCCGCCTTGATGGCCCTCGGGCTCCCTGCCGATGTTGCAAACGGTACGTACCGACTTGGCGTCGTCACGCAAAGCATTGCTGGAACCGTCGCGCTACGGCGCGAGGGCAAGCTCGACACGAGCTCGATTGTTCCAATTCTGATCCCCACCGTGCTTGGCGCGATCCTTGGCGCATGGCTTGCGACCAGGGTCCCACGGGAGGTGCTCAAGCCGATCATGCTTGCGACGATGATCATCATGGCGGCTATGATCGCCTTTCGGAAGCGAACCTTGATTCCCAGCGAAGGGCGAGCGCTGCGTCCGCAAGATGCGCCTCGTTCCTATGCCGGCCTCTTCCTGGCGGGTCTTTACGGGGGTTTCATCCAGGCTGGAGTGGGCTTCTTGTTGCTCGGTGTTCTCGTTGGAACGCTGCGTCACGATCTGATCGGCGGCAATGCGCTGAAGTTGGTGGTTACGCTCACATTTGGCACAGTCTCACTCGGAATCTTCGTTTGGGCGGGTCTGGTGTCCTGGGCACCGGCAATCGTTTTGGCAGCCGCGTCGATCGTCGGCGCTCGGCTTGGCGTTCGCCTCATGCTCAAAGTGCCCGTCGCCGGCTTGAGGTGGTTCGTGTTCGCGGCCGTGGTTGCGACCTGCATTGCCGCATGGCTTCGATAGTTAACAAGGATCACGGTTGGTGGTACCCTGATCGACGAGGAGGACTTCGCAATGGGGGAAATGGTCAAGCAGATTGCTGCCCTGCAGGACTACGAAAGCTACCAGGATCTACACTGGGAAGGCGCCTTCGAAGAGTACCTTCAGATCGTTCGAGACAAACCTCAGGTTACGCGCAACGCGTTCCAGCGCCTCTACGACATGGTGATCTCGTACGGCGAAGAGGAGTACATCGACAACAAGAAGAAGTTGATTCGTTATCCTTTCTTCAAAGACCCGATCGAGAATGGCAAGGACGCGATCTTCGGCTTGGATATTCCATTGATGCGCCTCGTTCACGTGCTGCACGCTGCTGCGCAAGGCTATGGGCCAGAAAAGCGAATCATCTTGCTACACGGGCCGGTCGGTTCCTCGAAGAGCACGATCGCGCGTCTGCTCAAGAAGGGGCTCGAGCGCTACTCGCGAACCGCCGAGGGGGCGCTCTATACGTACGAGTGGACCAACCTGCACCAAACTGGGCTTGCGGGCGGCGATGACGTCTTTCCTTGCCCGATGCATGACGAGCCGCTTCGCCTGATCCCAGCTGAGTGGCGCGACCAGGCCATCCAGGAGCTACGCTTGGGCGACGACCGGCGACGCGTCCACGTCAGCGGCGAGCTCAACCCGGCGTGCCGGTTCATCTTCCGAAGCCTGCTCGAACGCTATGACGGCGACTGGTCGAAGGTGATGGCGAATCACATCAACGTGAAGCGCCTGATATTGAGCGAGCAGGATCGGGTGGGAATCGGCACGTTTCAGCCGAAGGACGAGAAGAACCAGGATTCCACCGAGCTCACCGGGGACATCAACTACCGGAAAATTGCTGAATATGGCTCCGACTCGGATCCGCGAGCCTTCAACTTCGATGGCGAGTTCAACATCGCGAACCGCGGCGTGGTCGAGTTCGTCGAAGTCTTGAAGCTCGACGTCGCCTTCCTCTACGACCTGCTCGGTGCGACCCAAGAGCACAAAATCAAGCCGAAGAAGTTCGCCCAAACGGACATCGACGAGGTGATTATCGGCCACACGAACGAGGCGGAGTACAAGAAGCTCATCAACAACGAGTTCATGGAAGCGCTTCGCGACCGCACCATCAAGATCGACATTCCGTACATCACCAAGATGAGCGAAGAGATCAAGATCTACCAAAAGGACTTCAGCTCGGCGCGCTTGCGAGGCAAGCACGTTGCGCCCCACACACTCGAAGTCGCGGCGATGTGGGCCGTCTTGACGCGCCTCGAAGAGCCCAAAAAGCATCAGCTGGCATTGCTTCAAAAGCTCAAGCTCTACGACGGGAAGATTCTTCCAGGCTACACGCAAGACAACGTGAAAGAGCTGCGCAAAGAAGCGAGCCGCGAAGGCCTCGAAGGCATGTCGCCTCGGTACGTACAGGACAAGATCAGCAACTCGCTCGTGCGAGAAGGCACCGAGGGCTACATCAACCCGTTCATGGTTCTGAACGAGCTCGAAAAGGGGCTTGCGGCGTCGCTCACCGTCGCCGACGACCAAGGCAAGCGCTATGGTGAGTTGATCGGAGTCGTGAAGGCCGAGTACGACGAAATGGTCAAGAACGAAGTGCAGCGCGCGATCAGCGCCGACGAAGAAGCGATCGGACGGCTGTCCGCTAACTATGTCGACAACATTCGTGCGTACTTGATGAAGCAGAAAGTGAAGAACAAGTACACCGGCAAGGACGAGGAACCGGACGAGCGCCTGATGCGTTCCATCGAAGAGAAGATCGACATCACCGAGCCTCGCAAAGACGACTTCCGCCGTGAGATCATGAACTTCATAGGCCACCTGGCACTCGAAGGGAAAAAGTTCACGTACGAAACGAACGACCGTCTGCGGCGTGCGCTCGAGATGAAGCTCTTCGAAGACCAAAAAGACTCGATCAAGCTGTCGAGCTTCGTGTCAAACGTCATCGACAAAGAGACGCAGGACAAGATCGACATCATCAAGAATCGGCTCATCAAGTACTATGGCTACAACGAGGCCTCGGCAACCGATGTGCTCGCCTACGTCGCCAGTATTTTCGCAAGGGGCGACGTAAAGGAGTAACGGGTGTCGCTGCGCATCGACCAGGATCATTCCCGGTTCCGGAACATCGTTCGCGGTCGGATTCGGCAGAATCTCCGCAAGTACATCTCGAATGGAGAGCTGCTCGGCCGGCAGGGGAAGGACATCGTATCGATCCCCATTCCGCACATCGACATCCCCAAGCTGCGTTTTGGCGACAAGCAGCAAGGCGGCGTCGCCCAGGGCGATGGAGACCCGGGCGATCCATTGTCCGGGAGCCCGCAAGAGGGTGACGGGGATGGCAAGCAAGCGGGCGATCAGGCCGGGGACCATCCGCTCGAAGTAGAGCTGACGCTCGACGAGCTGGCAGACATTCTGGGCGAGGAGCTCGCGCTCCCCAACATCGAGAACAAGGGCAAGAACGCGATCGTCGACAAGAAAGATCGCTACATTGGCGTTCGCAACGTCGGGCCGAACTCGCTGCGTCACTTCAAGCGGACGTTTCGAAGCGCGCTCCGCCGCCAGATCGCGCTCGGCACCTACGACCCGAAGCACCCCGTGATCATTCCGACCCGCGAGGACATGCGGTACAAGTCCTGGAAAACCGAGGAAGAACCCGTTGCGAACGCGGTCATCATCTACATGATGGACGTGTCCGGATCGATGGGCGACGAGCAAAAAGAGATAGTCCGCATCGAATCGTTCTGGATCGACACCTGGCTCCGCAAGCAATACAAGGGAATCGAGACTCGCTTCATCATTCACGATGCAGCCGCGCGCGAAGTCGACCGCGACACCTTCTTTCGCACCCGTGAATCCGGGGGGACGATGATTTCTTCCGCGTATCGGCTTGCCGCAGATATCGTCGAACGCGACTACCCTTCCTCGGAATGGAACATCTACCCGTTTCATTTTTCGGATGGCGACAACTGGAGCGTCGACGACACGTTGCTCTGTGTCGACATCCTGAAGAAGCTATTGCTGCCGGCTTCCAATGTCTTTTGTTACGGCCAAGTCGATAGCCCCTATGGCTCCGGGCAATTCATTAAAGACCTCAAAGAGCACTTCTCTGGCGACGAGCAGCTGATCACGAGCGAAATCAACGACCGAGACGCAATCGTCGAGTCGATTCGCGAGTTTTTGGGGAAGGGCAAGTAGCGCGTGGCGCAATTCGCACTGAAAACGGCGCTTCCAAACTACCTCCGGGACGAGCAGCGACGAATCGAAGAGTTCGCCCAAGACGTAGGTCTGGATTTCTTTCCGACGATCTTCGAAGTCCTGAGCTACGACCAGATGAACGAGGTTGCCGCGTACGGCGGCTTCCCAACCCGCTATCCTCATTGGCGCTGGGGGATGGAGTACGAGCGCTTGAGCAAGAGCCACGAGTACGGGCTCTCGAAGATTTACGAGCTGGTCATCAACAACAATCCATCGATCGCCTACCTGCTCGAAGGCAACAGCATCGTCGACCAAAAGCTCGTGATGGCGCACGTGTACGCGCACGTCGACTTCTTCAAAAACAACTTCTGCTTCCGCATGACGAGCCAGGGACGCGACCCGAAAAGCGGCGCCGACGTTCGCAAGTGGATCGATGCGATGGCCAATCATGGTGCGATCGTCCGGAAATGGGCCAACCGCATCGGCATCGAGACGGTGGAGCAGTTCATCGACGCCTGCTTGAGCCTCGAAAACCTGATCGATCCTCAAAAGCCGTTCTTGCCCAAAGAGAGCACGCCGAGCACCTCGGAAGAAGAAGAGCCGCCTGAAACACCCGAGGTGCCACTCCTCCGCGTCGACCGCGAGTACATGGAGTCTTTCATCAACCCCGAGGAGTTCGTCGAATCACAGAAGCAGAAGCTGGTCGACGAGGCTGCGCAAGCGCAACGATTCCCGCCCGAGCCCGAAAGGGACGTGCTTGGCTTTCTGCTCGAAACCGCTCCTCTGCAGCGATGGGAACGTGAATGCCTCGCGGTGATTCGCGCGGAAGCCTATTACTTCTTACCGCAGATGCAGACCAAGATTATGAACGAAGGTTGGGCAAGCTACTGGCACAGCCGTCTCATGACGGAGAACATCTGCGACGCGAGCGAGATCGTCGATTATGCCGACCGCTGTGCCAGCGTCTTGGCAACCACGCCGGGGCAACTCAACCCCTACAAACTAGGCATCGAGCTCTTTCGGCACATCGAAGACCGCTGGAACAAAGGGCAGTTCGGCAAGGAATGGGACGATTGCGACGACTGGGGGCTTAAGCGCCACTGGGACCGCCGCACCGGCCTCGGCCGCGAAAAGATCTTCGAAGTGCGCTCCCTGTACAATGACGTGACCTTCATCGACGAGTATCTGACCGAGGACTTCGTCGCAGATCAAAAGCTCTATTCCTTCGGCTACAACCAGCGAAACGATCGCTGGGAGATCGAAAGCCGCACCTTTCAGGACGTGAAGAGTCAGCTGCTCACGAGTCTCACCAACGCCGGCAACCCGATCATTTCCGTCGTCGACGCAAACCACCAAAACCGCACCGAGCTCCTTCTCGAGCACCGTCATCAGGGGGCCGACCTGCGCTTGGACTGGGCCAAGGAAGTCGTCAAAGCGCTGTCCCGCATCTGGAGTCGCCCTGTCGAGATTCACACCATCGTGGACGAAAAGCCGACCGCACTGCGCTACGACGGCAACGACCACTCGCAGAGGTCGCTCTAGAAGCCTCTGCAGTTGGCGAACTGGATCGTCGTCGGGCCACCGCCGACGGCACTCACGTCGAAGCCGGAGGTACCGGTCACGCTGCTCAGCAAGGACCTGCACTCGATGGCGAAGCTAACCTCGCCATTGCCGGTGGAGATGCTCGAGAGCTGACAGGGCTGCGCCATCGAGGGCGGTTCTTCTCCGCAGTCGCCAATGTCGTAAGGAACTTCATCCTCGATGATCGTGACGTTGCAGCTCTCCACAGAGTCATCCGCCGCGTTGATCCGTGCCCCAAGCTCGAATGCAAACTTCGGAAAGCTCCCGTTGCCGCGGTCGACGTTCACCTCGAGCGAGATGTTTCTCGTTCCGTCCGCCCGGTCGACCGATTCACAGACAGCCAAGATGGCGTCGCCCATACACGCTGGCTCGCCGTGCACGCCTAAGATCGTTCGCTGACCGACGCTGCCGAGACAGGTTTCCGCAGCCAGCGATCCGCAGTCGACTTCAGTATCCGCCGGACAGGTCAGGTTCCATTGCGCGTCGACGAGCACAGGACCGCCATCCTCGGCACAGGAGAGCGCCAGAACCGACAACAACAGGCACGTAACGCGGCTGGTGTTCAATCTAAACCCCACGCGATCAGGTTAGCCAGCTGACCAAAGCCTCGCAACTATGGGGTGAGAAGGGCCTGCTCGAGGTCCTCTCGGAGATCCTCGATATCTTCGAGCCCTACTGAGAGCCGGATCAATCCCCCCCGAATGCCCTGGGCTTCCCGAAGGTCTTTGGGCATCGATGCATGGCTCATCAGGGCCGGTTGCCCGATGAGCGACTCGACTCCCCCGAGACTCTCGGCCAGTGAAAACAGGCGGACCCGCTCGAGGAGCGTCCTCGCGCTCCCGGAGCCGCCTCCGAGCTCGAACGACACCATCCCGCCAAAGCCGCTCATCTGCCTGGCAGCCAGCGCATGCTCGGGGTGGTCTTGGAGCCCAGGGTAATGCACGGCGACTACACCGTCCTGCGCACGCAGCCATTCGGCAAGCGCTTGGGCGTTCTCACAATGGCGCGCCATCCTAATCGGGAGTGTCTTGACCCCTCGCGCGACGAGATAGCAATCGAAGGGCGACGGCACTGCGCCCCCGGCGCGCTGAACGAAGCGAAGCCGCTTGGCAAGCTCGTCGCGCTGGCTGATCACCACGCCGGCGACCACGTCGCTGTGCCCGTTGAGGTATTTCGACATCGAGTGCACGACCAAGTCGGCTCCCATCGCGAGCGGTCGCTGAAGCATCGGCGTTGCAAACGTGCTGTCCACGACCGTCCACGCGCCAACCTCTCGGGCCAGGGCGGACACGGCCTCGATGTCGAACACCCGGAGCAAAGGGTTGGTCGGCGTTTCGATCCAGACCATATTGCTCCGCTCGTCAATCGCGGCTTCCACCGCAGCCAGGTCGCACATATCAACCCAGGCGACTTCGACCCCCATCGGCTTCACCAGCTGCTCGATCAACCGATAGGTCCCTCCATAGATGTCGCCACAGGCCACGAGCCGATCGCCTGGGCGAAGGAGTTGGAGCGCCGCGTGCATGGCAGCGCAGCCGGATGAAAACACGGAGGCGCTCGATCCGCCTTCGAGCGCCGCGAGGCTGCGTTCCAGCGCATCCCGGCTCGGATTACTGACACGACTGTACGCATGTTCTTCCTGCTCCCCGGGCCCGCGCAGCAGGAACGTCGTGGAAAGAGAAATCGGGGAGGTGACCGGCTGTCCGGCCTGGTCGCTGACCCGTCCAGCGTGCGCCGCGATCGTCGCAAATCGGTGTCCCATGACTTCCGAGGTACCCCGACGAACTCGACTTGCCAAGCGGGGTTTGCGGAGGACAGCCGAGTCACGCTAATAGAAGCCACGGCGATGATCGAGCTCCTGTCTAATCCCGATGCCTGGGTCGCGCTATTCACGCTGACGCTCCTCGAGATCGTCCTCGGGATCGACAACATCGTCTTCATCGCCATCCTCGCTTCCCGTCTGCCGGTCGAGAAACAGCGGCTGGCCTATCGGCTCGGCCTTCTCGGAGCGATGCTCACTCGGATCGGTCTGCTGATGACCATCAACTGGGTGATGCAGCTGACCCAACCGCTGTTCGAAGTCTTCGGGCACCCGTTTTCGGGCCGCGACCTCATCTTGCTAGGCGGCGGGCTGTTCTTGATCGCGAAGAGCGCGCAGGAGATCTACGACAAGGTCGAAGGCGAGCGCCAAGAAGACATCAAGGGCTGGTTCAATGGCTTGCCGGGCATCATCGCCCAGATCATGGTGCTCGACATCATCTTTTCGCTGGACTCGGTGATCACCGCCGTTGGCATGGCCGAGGACATCGAGGTGATGGTGGCGGCGATCATCATCGCAATTGCGGTGATGTTGATCTTCGCCAAGCAGATCGGAGACTTCGTCAACAAGTACCCGTCGATGAAGATTCTCGCCCTCTCCTTTCTGTTGCTGATCGGCGTCTTGCTCACCGCCGAAGGCCTTGGGCAGCACATCAACAAGGGCTACATCTACTTCGCGATGGCCTTCGCCCTACTCGTCGAGCTGATCAACATCCGCTTCCGAAAGAAGCAAGAAGCCCCGTAGGCGAGATTTTTGCTGCGGGGGCTGCCCGCATGCGCCAGAATCGGGCGCGATGCGATTGGCGCCTCTCATAGGACCGGACCTTCAAGACGCGATCGCGATCGGTCCTGAGGCCGTTCGTGAAGCGGTTTCGGAGTTCCATGCCGAGGACATCGCGGAGCTGCTCGAGGATCTGTCCGCGAGGGAGGCAGTCACGCTCGTGCGCGCCTTACCTACGGAGACTGCCGCCGACGTCGTCGAGCGCCTGAGCCCGAGTCGTCAGGTTCTGGTGTTCAACGCGATCGACACCGGCCGCGCAGTCGAGCTGCTCGGCGAGATGGACCCAGACGACCGCGTCGACCTGCTCCAAGAGCTCGAGGACGACGATGCGGCCGCCTTGCTCACCGCGCTCGAGCGGCGCGAGCCCGAGGCTGCCGAAGAAGTCCGGGAGCTCGTCCAGTACGAGCCCGAAACCGCCGGCGGCTTGATGACGACCCAGTTCGCGTCCTTGCCTCCGGAGACGAAAGCCTGGGAGGCGATGGAGGCCGCGCGGCGCTTCGGACGCGAAGAGATGGCGGAGATGCTCTACTACATCTACGTCTGCCGATCGAATGGCGAGCTCCTCGGAGTCGTGTCCCTTCGCGACCTGATCCTCAGCGAGCCGGGGCAGGCCCTGTCGGAAATCATGGTCGAAAACGTCTTCATGGTGTCGGCGTTCGACGACCAGGAGCAAGTTGCGGACGCGATCGCGCGTTACGACTTGGCCGCGCTTCCCGTGGTCGACAAGCTATCCCGGATGCTCGGCGTCGTCACCGTCGATGACGTCGTCGACGTCGTAATCGAGGAGGCCACCGAAGACGCACAAAAGATGGGTGGCGTCGTTCCGCTCGAGGACTCGTACTTCGATACGGGCTGGGCGGAGTTCGTATGGAAGCGCGGTTCCTGGCTCGTGCTTCTGTTCCTTGCGCAGCTGCTCACGGCGACGGTGATCCGCCAGAATCAGGATTTCCTCGCCGCGACGGTCGAGCTCGTCCTCTTCATCCCGCTGATCATCGCATCGGGCGGTAACGCCGGGTCGCAGTCCGCAACGCTGGTCATACGCGCCATGGCGGTGGGGGAGCTTCGGCCGGGCGATTGGGCGAAGGTTGCTGGTCGGGAGCTTCTGATCGGATTGTCGCTGGGGATTGCGCTCGGCTTGATAGGCTTTGCTAGGGGCTGGTTCGCGGGTGAAACCGTCGCGCCGATCGCAATCGCCACCGCGGTGGGAGCGAGCATTCTCGCGATCGTCACCTTGAGCACGATGATCGGCTCACTCCTTCCACTTCTGATTCGACGCGCAGGTCTCGACCCTGCCGTGTCCTCGACTCCCTTCATTGCGTCGGTCGTCGACGTCTTGGGGCTCGTCGTTTACTTCGCCGTGGCGCAAGTGATATTGCACGTGGTGTTTGGATCCTAGCCTCTCGATTTTCGCCTCAACCGTGTTAGGCTGCGGTCTTCGCAACGGGAGCTAGGAATGCTGAAACTGACCATCAACTACAGCCAAGACGTAGATACGGTGTACCGATTCGTGACGGATCCGGAGCACATCAAAAAGCGCTGCGAAGCGTCCGGGGAGCGAAACGTCCGAATCCAAGTCGAGGAGTCGGGCGGGACGAAGATCATCACCTCGACGCGCGAAATCGACAGCGACCTGCCGGCCTTTGCAAAGAAGCTCTTCAGCGCCACCAACACGATCGTCGAGCGTCGCGAGTGGCGAGACGCGGGCGAGAAAAGGACCTGCAAGAGCCACATCGATGTTCTGGGCACACCGGGTGAGATCGACTCCAACGTCACGATCTCCCCGAATGGGAGCGGCTGCACCTACGACATCGAATTCGAGGCAACCGCAAAGGTGCCACTCATCCGCAAGAAGCTCGAAGCGTTCGTCGAAAAGACCACGATGGAAGGCATGCGCGACGAGCACAATTACAACCAGCGCGCGCTGAACGAAGCGGGCTGAGTCTTGGGACTCAGTCTCGGAACTCGCTGACGAGGTAGTCTTCGCCGGCCCAGAAGTCGCACTTCTCAGCAGCGTTGCTGCCAACCGAAACGGTCGCGTCGTAGACCTTGTGTTGGTCGGTCGCTTCGTCGTAGGTCGGCCACTCAAGGCCACCGAGCGGGCTCGGGCTATCGGTAAGCGCGAAGCGCCAAAAGTCGCTCAGGATCTCGTTCCAAAGCGCCCGGTCCGCCGTGTCCGCCTCCCAGGTGTTGAGCGTGGTCGAGAAGTCCTCGAGGTTGATCACGAGCAACGGATCGTAGCCAAAGACGTAAGGTATATCCGCACTGTGAAACGCGCCTAAATCGTAGGTCGGCAGGCTGCCATCGATGAAAGGCAAGACGACTTCCAGCTGCGAGTGCCCGTCCTGGTACTCGAACTGATAGAGATACGTCGGAACGAACGCGCTCAACTTCGCGGCTTCGAGCTTGCCCGGACAGCGAAAAACCGTGTCCGTCGCGACCGCCGCAAGGGCTACGGCGGGCTCCGAATAGTCCGACAGCGGGTATTGTTCCGCCGCTCGTGCTGCGAGCTCGGTGTTGCCTCCGAGAAAGTACGCGATCAGCTCCTCGTAGTTCGCTGCCGTCACGTCGAGAGGCGGATCTGCAAGCTCGCCCAGCCAAACGAACAGCCTCGCCTCTTCGCGCGTGAAACCGAGGATCGTCGGCACCTGGTTGAAGTTGCCCGAGCTGAATGATTCGCTCGGCTGCTCGGTGAAGAACGAGCCGTCGAGAACCGGGCCCCAGTTTCCCGTCGGGCCCATGCCGGGGTTGAAGCCGAAGTTCGGCGCCGGTGGCAGCGCCGCGATGACGTCGTCCGCCGACTTGGCCCGCATGCAGGCCAATACATCTTCCGCGGTGTCGCACTCCAATGCTGCAGCAAAGGTATCGCCCTGCGCCTCGGCCGCGGAGAGCGTCGGCCAGGGCCGCTCGCAGGAACCGCTTTGGAGGATGGCTTTGTCGAGGAGCCCAGTGCTCTTCGGAGAGGCGAGATGGCTGCAAACGCTGAACGCGCCGGCGGATTCGCCGAAGATCGTGACATTGTCAGGATCGCCGCCAAAGCGATCGATGTTGTCCTGCACCCACTGGAGTGCGGCGGTTTGATCCATCAGGCCGTAGTTGCCGGACGCGCCATCGGGACTCTCGGCGGTGAGCGCGGCGTGCGCGAGGAACCCAAGCTGGCCGAGGCGGTAGTTCATGCTCACCACGACCGCACCCACTTCACGGGCGATCAGGTCGCCCGCCGTGCCGCCGTCGGTCTGTAAGCCCTCACCCAGGGTGAACCCTCCGCCGTGAATCCAGACCATGACGGGAATGCCCGAGCCCTGTGCCGGCGTGTCGACGTTGAGATACAGGCAATCCTCGCTCGGCATGAAGCCGGGGACGGGAAGGCCTGCGAACGCGAGCTGCGGGCAGATGTTGGGTTTCTCGGTCGCAGGAAGCGTGTCGGTCCACGGCTCCGGGTCGATCGGTGGCTTCCAGCGAAGGTCCTCGATCGGTGGCGCGGCGTATGGGATGCCGCGGTACGAGAGGACACCGTCGTCCTCGTAACCCTCCACGGGGCCGAAGCTGGTTTGCACTCGGACACCGCGGTCGTTCGGGCAATTGTCGACGCAGATCTGCTCGACTTGAGCACTGGTGCAAGCAACCAAGAATGCCGCAAGCACGGCACCGCCCAAATTCAATCGTGTGACCATCGCAAACCTCTCAAGATCAAGATAAGGCTTCGAGCTTAGATCGGGCGGCTGCCGGGCGCTAATCGACGTTCGTCATCCGGCGAAAACTGCGCGATCTTTGGCCCAATCCCGAAGGGCTTCGATGCGCTCGGCCATCGTCACCGAGAGTGGCTTCGTCATCTCGATCTCGTCGGCGATGAACTCGGTCGTGAGGTCTTCCTGGTGAGAGAATGCCGTATAGAGGGCGGAGACGACCGCCTGCTCGATCTCCGCGCCGCTGAACCCGTCGGTCAGCTCCACGAGCTGTCGGATGTCGAACTTCGTCGGATCGCGTTTTCGTCGCTTGAGGTGGATTTGCAAGATCCGCTTTCGCGCTTCGGCGCCGGGAAGGTCGACGAAGAAGATCTCGTCGAAGCGGCCCTTGCGCATCAGCTCCGGGGGAAGCTTCGAGATGTCATTCGCCGTCGCGATGACGAACACGTTCTCCTTCTTGTCCTGAAGCCAGGCGAGGAAGGTCCCGAAGATTCGCTGCGCCGGTCCGCCCTCTGCATCTTGCTGCGAAAGCGCTTTTTCAATTTCGTCGATCCAAAGAACGACCGGCGCCATCGCCTCGGCGAGCTTGATCGCGCGTTTCAGATTCTTTTCGCTCTCGCCCACGTAGCGGTTGTACAGGTTCGATGGGTCGAGTCGGATCAAGGGAAGCTTCCACTCCGCGGCGACCGCCTTGGCACAGAGGCTTTTTCCGCAACCCTGAACGCCGATCAGCATGAGCCCCTTGGGAGGGGACAGCCCGTAGTCCTTGGCTCGCTTCGGGTCTTCGAAAGCTGCCTGGCGCTTGCGAAGCCAGTCCTTGAGCTCAGTCAGACCGGCGACGTCACCCATCTCGTGTTCGTGCGGGAAGTATTCGAGCACCCCTGAGCGTTCGATGATCTGTCGTTTGGCCTCGAGCACCTTGACGATGTCCTCACGCCCGAGGACGCCGTCCTCGATGACCGCCTGGGTGATGATCTTCTGAACCTCGAAGAACGTGAGGCCGTGCAACGCGGCAAGCAGCTTCGACACATCCATGCTCGAAAGCTCGACCTTCACGTGAAGCCGCTTGGCCAGGTCGCGGAGCACCGCTTGGACGAACGAATGGTACGCCTCGGACGAGGGCGCATGCAGGCTGAGCGGCGTGAAGAGGTGCTCGATCGCCGGGGGCATGTCGATGCCATGGCCCGATACGATGATGGCCCCGCGGTGTCCGAAGTACTTCTTGTGAATGTTCTTGATCTGAGCGATGACCGCGGGCTCGTGAAGGTAGGGGCCGAGCCCCTTGAGATGAAAAATCGCCTCGAGGTTCGAGCGCTCGATGAAAGAGAGCGCTTTTTGTGGTGGCCCACTCTCGGGCGTGTGCCCCGGCTCGGGCATCTCACGGCGGAGGCCATCGACCTGGGTCCAAGAAAAAAGCGGCAAGCCAATGTGCTCGGCGGAATGCTCGAGGAGCACGTGGACCCGCTCCTCTTCAACCGTCTCGACGAGCAACAGAGGATGATGGGCGCGAATCAGAATCTCCAGCTCGCGCAGCTGGTCAGTAGATGGTGGCACCGTACGAAGCACGAATTCAGGATCGGAGGTCCCCGCGGGGGTGTCAAACTAGTGTGTCTTGGAGCAACTCCAAAGGACGGCAGTCCTTCGCCTTTTCCGCGATGTGATCGTCCGTCAGCGCGTAGTAAACATCAATGCTCGCCATGCCTTCATGCCGCATCAGGGTCGCTGCTTCCTTGCGAGTGAACTGCACTCCAAAACCGCCGGTTGCCAGCATCACGGCGAAGAAATGCCTCAAGCCGTACAGCCCTTTGTATTCGATGCCGAGTGATTCACAGAGCCGCCGCAATCCAAACTCAGCTTGGCGGTTGCGCGGCTTGCCGAGCTTGCTTGGAAAGACATAGCCGGAGGGATGCCGATCGATTGCCTGGAATGCTTCGATGGCACCGGGCAGCAGATCTACCGTCTTAGGCTCGCCACCTTTGACGGCTCCGTTGCTCGTCCGGCATACCGTCATGCGCTTCGCCTCGAGATCTAGATCTTCCCATCGAAGCCAACGAATCTCGTCCGGTCGCAGTCCGGTGTTGCCGCCCACGCGAAGCACATCTTTGAGCTGTCCCGTTGCCGCCGCTACCAGCCTTGAAAACTCGGCTAAGCTGTAGAACTTGATCCGCTGCGCGGTGATGCGGTCCTTCGGAATCTTCACATCATCGAACGGGTTATCGGTGCGGAATCCCGTCTTGGTGAGGCGCCTGGCAAGCGTTTCGCAGATCTGACGAATCTTGCGCTTCCCGGCTTTCTGCAACGGCAACGAAACGATCAAGTCCCGTGCTTCGTTTTCGGTGATCAATCCGCCTGCTTTGTTGGCAACCTCCGTCGATCGGACGTGGTTATTCCAATCCCGCAGACGGTTCTCCGCAGTCGCTTTGCCCACGGTCTTTTTCCAAACCGCGAAGTCCCGATCGAACAGCTCATTCAAAGACGGGCCGCATCGGCGTGTTGCTTCGCGCTCCTGCTCGCGTTGCTCGGCGGTGGTGCTGTGCGTCAACATGCCGCCCCCTTGCCGCTCGAAGCCGATCCGCGTGTCGAAGCACAGCCCGTGCTCGATGCTGTGCTGGTATTCCGGCGTCGTCTTGTAAAGCTCCGGCTCGGAGCCGAAAATGTGCTCCCTGATTGCGGATGTGCTGAGTCCTGCTCGCATCCGCCGAAGCTCTCGTTTCCGTTCTTCTAAAATCTCCATATCCATTCTCCAATTCCTACAAGGGCTCGATCGACAGCGAGTTGGCTTCTCTGCGAAGTTGGCTGACCAGCTTGGCTCTCGCCCGCCGTGCATCGTGCATCGCTTCCATCTCCTGAGTCCTGAGCGTGGTCTTTTCTTGCAACGTCAGCGGCGCATCGTGCCAATTTGCATTGAGCGTTTGATCGGAGCGCAGCTTGCCGTGCAACTCTTTCCAGGGAAGCTCGTCGCGTTTGGCTTCCAGAATCTCTCGAGCCTGCCTCAGCGACGGGGCTTCGATGAGCACACCGCGTAACCTCGTTTTTGGCGAGGGGCGCACCGCCTCAAGTGCCGTGCTTGCGTCCGCGTCGGCAGACTGCTCCTCGAAATTGTCGCCAGACTCGAAAACGTAAAGCCTCTTGAGCACTGGTCGGCAATTGAATTTGCGCAGCAGCGTGTCTGCGTTCTTTGCGTTCTTTCGCTTGCCGAGCGGCAAGACGTTGAGGAGCTGCGGAGCGGTGATTTTGTGATTACCAATCGGGCACCAAAGGTAACTGCCGCCGCCTCGCAGCACCATGCGCTGAAAATCTGGCGCAATCTCCGAGCTGAGGTCTACAGCGTGCTCTTTGTCGAGAAAACAAACATCGTGATTCACAACATGCCCTGCGCCGCGCACCAACATCTGAAAGCCCGCTTTTTTGAGGATGATTCCTGCGGCACCTTGCACGGCGCAGATGTTATTGCGCAACTGCTGGCGCTCCTCAGCTTCGGTGAAGCCCTGGGTATAGAGGGCGGGCTTACTCATCAGCGGCTCCAAAGATGTGTTTGCGGATGTTGGACATCTTGGCTTCTGGCTTCTCG